>NZ_QGLF01000002.1:0-345441 GCF_003173055.1 Zavarzinia compransoris | reverse complement strand
ACGCTTATTGTTTCAGGCCGTCGAATTCGAATGCGATCGCCTCGCGCAGGGCCTCCTTGGGATAGCCGGCCCGGATCAGCACGAGAATGCCCTGGTAGAGCGCCAGCAGCCGGCGAGCGGCCGACGCGGCATCGGCCCGCCCGGGCGACAGCCGCTCGATCGCGGCCAGGAATGCGTCCTCCTGAGCCTTGAAGCCGCGGTGCAGGCCCGCCAGGGCCTCGGACCCCGCAGGGCCGAATTCAACCGCCGTATTGGTGAGCAGGCAGCCGAACGAGCCGCCGCCCGGCTCGTCGAGCAGGGTCATGAACAATGCCCGCAGCCCGTCGAGCGGGTCGCCTTGCCCCAGGTGCCTGGCCAGGCGCCGCGCGACGACCGTGTCGACATAACGGCCCAGCACCTGCTGGAAGATCACGTCCTTGTCGCCGAAGCTGTTGTACAGGCTGCCCGACGACAGGCCCGTCGCACGTTCGAGGGCCTTGATCGATGTCCCGGCGAACCCCTGGTGACGGAACGCTTCGACCGCCGCGTCGAGGGCCTGGTCGAGTTCGAATTCAACGGGTCTGGCCATCTCTCGCTCGATTTATAACGTTCATTTTAGAATGAACGATTTAAAATATTCCGTCAAGAGGGGGACCGGCGCTCGCTGCACCGCGGCATCGACGAAACCCTCGGCGGCCGATAGGCTGCACCGATCAGGGCAGGGGGTTTCCGTGATCGACAATATCGAACCGCCGGACAGCGAGGCGATCATCCGCACCATCGCCATGCCGGCCGACACCAACCCGGCCGGCGATATCTTCGGCGGCTGGCTGATGGCGCAGATGGACCTGGCGGCGGGCAGCGCCGCCGCCCGCCGGGCGCGTGGACGCTGCGCCACCATCGCCGTCGACGCCATGGTCTTCCTGCGCCCGGTCGCCGTCGGCGACGAGGTCAGCCTCTATGCCGAGATCGCCTCGGTCGGGCGCACCTCGATGAAGATCCATGTCGAAGCCTGGCGCCGCAGCCGCGACAGCGAGGAGCGCTACAAGGTGACGGACGCCACCTTCACCTTCGTCGCCATCGACGCCCAGGGCCGCCCGCGCGACGTGCCGCCGCCTGCCTGAAGCCGGGGGCGGTCTGAAGCCGGTTCAATCGCCGAGTTCGGCCCAGGCGTCGGTCTCGGGCGGCTGCGGATCGGGCGCCGGCCGCCCGATCAGATAGCCCTGGATCTCGTTGCAGCCGAGCCGCCGCAAGATGCGCAGCTGGCCGAGTGTTTCCACCCCTTCCGCGGTCACCGGCACCCCGAGGGAGGCGCCGAGGCCGAGCACGGCGCGCACGATCGCGACCGAGCGCGGGTCGAGTTCGATCCGCGAGACGAAGCCGCGATCCACCTTCAGGCGGTCGAAGGGGAAATGGCGCAGCGTCGCCAGCGACGACCAGCCGGCACCGAAATCGTCGAGGGCGATGGCAAGGCCCAGCGCCTTCAGCGCTTCGAAAGCCCGGACCATCTGCTCGGTATGGCCGAGGATGGCGGTCTCGGTCACCTCGAGTTCCAGGCGTTCGGGTGCGAGCCCGGTCTCGGCCAGGATCGCGGCCACCGTCTTCGGGAAATCGGGGCGCGCCAGCTGCACCGGCGAGACATTGACCGCCACCCGCAATCCCCCCGGCCAATCGCGGGCCGCGGCGCAGGCGAGACGCAGCACATGGGCGCCGACCTCGACGATCAGGCCCGATTCCTCGGCCACCGGCACCAGGATATGGGGGCCGATGATGCCCCGCGCCGGATGGGCCCAGCGCAGCAGCGCCTCATAGCCCCTGAGGGCGCCGTCCCCGGCGGCGACCACCGGCTGGTAGACCAGGAACAATTCGCCCGCCTCGAGGGCCCGGTGCAGATCGGCGGCGATGTCCCAATCGGCGGTGCTCGCCTCTTCCACCTCGCGCAGGCTGAGCCGGCGGATGCCGCCGCCGCCCATGCGCTTCTCGATGTTGAGGGCGGCTTCGGCGCGGCGCTGCAATTCGCCCGCATCGCGGGAATCCTCCAGCGTCAGCGCCATGCCGATGGAGGCCCGGATCTGCACCGTCTGGTCGTCGAGGACGACCGGGCGCACGACCTCGGCCTGCACCCGGCGGGCGAAGGCGAGCGCCTCCCCCGTTCCCGGGACATGGGCGAGAAGGCAGAAACGGTCGCCGCCGCTGCGCGCCACCGCATCCGCCGCCCCCGTCATTTTCGCCAGGCGGCGGGCAATGATGCGCAACACGTCGTCGCCGACCTGCCGGCCGTGGCGTTCGTTGATGGCCTTGAAGCCGTCGCAGTCGACGACGAGCAGTGCAAGGTCCGCATCGTCCCGGGCCAATGTGGCCGCAAGCTCGCCTTCGAACTGGATCCGGTTGGGCAGGCCGGTCAGGGCATCGCGCTCGACCAGATATTTGATCCGCGCCTCGCGCTCGCGAAGGCCGGTGACATCCTGCACCGCGACCATCAGGTAATCGACCGGCCCGGACCGGGTGGACAGGGTCACCAGGCTCTTGAAGGTGCGCAGAACCTTGACGGCGCCGCCCGGCTCCGCCAGCAGTTCTTCGCTTTCGTCCGGCTTCCGGCTGGCGAAGATCGCCCGGTTGTTGCGCACCAGCGCCGCCTCGTGCCCGGTGCGGATCGTCCCTTCCGCCGGCATGCCGACGAAGGCGTCCCGGCGCATATTGACCATGGCGCAGAAGGCGTCGTTGGCCAGCACGACGCGCGCCGCCGGGTCCATCAGGGCGACCGGCATGGGGATCACGTCGATGATGGTCTGCAGCGTGTCAGCCGTATATGTGATGGCCGACGCCGGGCACATCCCCTACACCTTTTCTTTCCGCGACGGCGGCCGCACGGCTCACCGGAATGGGAACATTCAGCCCCGACAGTAAGCCACCGATCGGACTCCCAGTTCAATGCATCTGATGGCCGGTCGGCGAATCACCCCTGCTTGCTCGGCCCGAAAAAATTGACAGCAATGTCAACATGTTGGCAGGAAACGGGTGGCGGCGAAACAGCGATCCGCCAAGCCGGGCGTGCGTTGTGTCCGAACGCGGGATATTGTCGGGAATGACGCCTCGCGAGCCCCGCTGCCGTGACGAGTACCGCCGATGCCGAAGGATTCCTCCCCCGCTGTCCTGCCGCCCGGCGTGGTGGTCAACCCGGCCCATTCGCCGCTCGACAATGCGCAGGGCCTGTTCTTCGGCGTGGCCATGGTTTCCTTCGGCATCGCCCTGCTGCATGCCATGGGCCTGCTGACCGGGCAGGCGGCGGGGATCGCCTTCCTGATCGCCCAGGCGACGGGGGCCGACCTCGGCCTCGTCTTCCTCCTGGTCAATGTGCCCTTCTATGTCCTCGCGGTGCTGCGCATGGACCGGCGCTTCGTGCTGCGCTCCATCGTCTGCGTCGCCGGCATTTCGCTGCTGACCAGCCTCGCCCCCCGGCTGCTGGTGATCGCCTATGTCGAGCCCTTTTCCGGCGCCATCCTGGCCGGGCTTTGCATCGGCATCGGCGTGATCGGCCTGTTCCGCCACGGCGCCAGCGGCGGCGGGATCGGCATTCTCGCCTATTACATCCAGGAAAAGACGGGCTTTCGCGCCGGCTGGCTGCAATTGCTGCTCGATGTCGTCATCTTCGCCGTCGCCGCCTTCATGATCGACGGCATGAACGTGCTGGTCTCCATGGTCGGGGCGCTGGCGCTCAACCTTCTGGTCGCCTTCAACCACCGGCGCGACTGGTATGTCGCGCGCTGAGGCTCAGTCCCGGTGCGGGAACGGGCCTATTCCGCGGAAGGCCGGCGCGCCTTCAGGGCCGCGGCCAGGGTGCCGTCGTCGAGATAATCCAACTCGCCGCCGACCGGCACGCCATGGGCCAAGCGCGTCACCGCCACGCCCCGGCCGGCCAATTGGGCGGCGATGTAATGGGCCGTGGTCTGGCCGTCGACGGTGGCGTTGAGGGCGAGCACGACCTCGCGCAGCGGCGCGCCCAGGCGGGCGATCAGGGCGGGAATGCGCAATTCGTCGGGCCCGATGCCGTCGATCGCCGAGAGATGGCCGCCGAGCACATGGTAGAGCCCGCGAAAGGCGCCCGAACGTTCGATCGCCCAGAGATCGCCCACCGATTCGACGACGCAGACGACGCCGGCATCGCGCGCCGGATCGCGGCAGACGGCGCAAGGGTCCATCGTATCGAGATTGCCGCAGCGGCTGCACGGACGGACCTTGTCCAAAGCCTCGGCCAGGGCGGCGGCGAGCGGCGCCATCAGGCTTTCGCGCCGGCTGATCAATTGCAGCGCGGCGCGCCGGGCCGAGCGCGGCCCGAAGCCCGGCAGCCGGGCGAGAAGCTGGATCAGCCGGTCGAGCGCGCCGCCCGGCTCGGGCCCGGCGAGCGCCATCAGAACGGCAGCTTGAAGCCCGCGGGCAGGCCCATGCCGGCGGTCGCCTTCTGCATTTCGTCGGCCATCTTCGCCTCGACCTTGGCCTTGGCGTCGCGGTGGGCGGCGACGATCAGGTCCTCCAGCACTTCCGCCTCGTCGGCGACGATCAGGCTGGGGTCGATCTTCACCTTCTTCACCTCGCCCTTGCCGGTCATGGTGATGGACAGAAGCCCGCCGCCCGAGCGGCCCTCGACTTCCACCGTGTCCAGGCTGCTCTGCATTTCGGCCATCTTGGCCTGCATCGCCTGGGCCTGCTTCATGATTTCGTTCAGCTTCATGGCCGGGGTTCCTCAGTCGTCCTCATGTTCGAGATCGAAGATGTCCAGGATCGGCGCATCCTCGTCGTGGGGTTCGGCGGTTTCCGCCTCGTCCTCGATCGGGCCGGCCATCCCCTGTTTCGAGAGCGGCCTGATATCGACGAGGCGAAGGCCCGGAAAGGCGGCTTCCAGCGCCCGCACCGGGGCCGAGGTCTTCAGCCGCTCGGCCAGGGCGTTCTTCGCCTCGCGCGCCTGCTCGCCCAGGGTCTCGGCGCCGGCCTCGGTCGAGGTGTCGATCACCCAGGTCTCGCCGGTCCATTCCTTCAGGCGGGCCGCGACCTCGCGCAGGCGGTTGCCGCTGCCTTCCTCCAGCCGGACCAGGATGCGGCCGGGCGCGAAGGCGACGAGATGGGCATCGTTCGAGAGATGGGCGGAGAGCATGATCTCGCGCTTGGCCTCGAACAGGGCGACCACCGCCTCGAAACTGTCGAGGGCGGCGGGTTTCGGCTGGCCCTGCGGCGGGCTGAGGAAGACGACGTTACCCTCCGCCTTGGCGACCGGGCCTTCCGCCCTGGCGACCGGGGCGCGGCCGGGCACGGGCGCGGCCAGGGGCCGGCCGACGGCGACCGCGCTGGCCAGCGCCCCGCCGCCACCGGGGCCCGGGCCGGCGGGCCCGCGGCGGGTGCTGTCGCGCTCGTCCTGATATTGTTTCACGAGGTCGGCCGGGGGCGGCAGGTCGGCGGCATAGGTCAGGCGGATCAGGATCATTTCCGCCGCCGGCAGCGGGCTGGGCGCCACCCGCACCTCGCCCAGGCCCTTCAGCAGCATCTGCCAGCTCCGCGCCAGCACCGGCATGGACAGGCCCCGGGCAAGCTCCAGGCCGCGCAGGCGGTCGTGTTCCGAGGCCGTCGCCTCCGCCGCCGCCTCGGGCACGATCTTCAGCCGGGTCAGCCAATGGGTGAGTTCCAGCAGGTCCTGGAGCACCACCGCCGGGTCGGCGCCGGTATCGTATTGATCGGTGAGTTCGGCCAGCGCCGCCCTTGCATCGCCCCTCATGACCATTTCGAACAGGTCGAAGACCCGGGCCCGGTCGGCCAGGCCCAGCATGTCGCGCACCGCGCCCTCGTCGACCGCGCCCGCGGCATGGGCGATCGCCTGGTCGAGCAGCGACAGGGCATCGCGCACCGAGCCTTCCGCCGCCCGCGCGATCAGGGCCAGCGCCGCCGGCGCGACCTGCGCCCCTTCCTTGACGGCGATGCCGCCGAGATGGGCGATGAGGCGGTCCTGTTCGATGCGGCGCAGGTCGAAACGCTGGCAGCGCGACAGCACGGTGACCGGGACCTTGCGGATTTCGGTGGTGGCGAAGATGAATTTCACATGGGGCGGCGGCTCCTCCAGCGTCTTCAGCAGGGCGTTGAAGGCGCTGGTCGAGAGCATGTGCACTTCGTCGATGATATAGACCTTGAAGCGCGCCTGGACCGCGGCGAAGCGGACGCCGTCGATGATCTCGCGGATGTCGTTCACGCCGGTTCTGCTGGCGGCGTCCATTTCCTGGACGTCGATGTGCCGGCTTTCCGCGATCGCCGTGCAGTTGACGCAGACGCCGCAGGGCTCGACCGTGGGGCCGCCCGTGCCGTCGGCGCCGATGCAGTTCAAGCCCTTGGCGATGATGCGGGCGGTGGTGGTCTTGCCCACCCCGCGCACCCCGGTCAGCATGAAGGCATGGGCCAGGCGCCCGGCCGCGATCGCATTGGTCAGGGTGCGCACCATCGCCTCCTGGCCGATCAGTTCGGCGAAGGTCGAGGGCCGGTATTTCCGGGCCAATACGCGATAGGGTTCTGCCGGGGACTCCGACTGATTCAGCATGTCGGTCATGGCCGGGGATTGTGGCGGCCCGGCTTCCCCGGTGCAAGCCCACCCCAAAAGCGAAAGCCGGAAAACGAAAACCCCCGCCGGCAGGGGCGGGGGTTTCGGGTGGGAGATTGGACAACGACCCGAATCGAGTTCGTTACGGCTGCTTCCTTCCGGACCTGACCGGGTTGGCGAGTGATCCGTCCATCGCCAACCTCCCGCGCTCTATATGGTCGATCGGCACCGGTTCGGCAAGGGCTTTGCGTCGGTCCCGAAAACCCCGCCAATGGGGGCCATCCGGATGCGTTCCCGGTGGACGGGGCGCGGGCGTTGGTTAACTTTGTCGCCATGGAACGGGCGGCAACCACGAGGATGGCGGCGCTGGCGGCGGCTTTCGCCCTTGCCGGCGGCTTTGCCATGCCCGCCCCCCTGGCCGCCGCCACCGAGGATCCGGCGCTCGCCGGCTGCCGCCGGCTGGTGAAGGAGAAATGGGAAGTATCCCGCCCGCTCGACCTCGAGGGCTGCCTCGACCGCCTGGCCGGCTCGCCCTCGCCTTATGACGAGCATGGCTACAAGCTGGCGCTTTGGGGCGATATCCTGCTCGCGACCGACGGCATCGGGCTTTACCAGTCGGACGACGGCGGCGTGCACTGGACCGTGGTGCGCCAGCCCGCCGATCTGGAGCGCGCCGCCCTGGACCACGCCCCGGCCGACCCGCCGCCGCAGCCCGCCGCCGTCGAGCCCCCGGCCGAACCCAAGCCGGATGCCGCCGCCACCGCCTCCCAGGCCGCGCGCTATCGCATGTGGCTGACGCTCGCCCGGCGCTGCGAGCCCACCCTGCCGGACGAGGGCACGCCCCTGCGCGACCTGCAATTCAAGGCGTCCGAATGCGAACGCCGCTTGCGCCTGCCGCCGGGCGATGTCTCGACAACTCAAAATTAAACCGGACAAAACGGCACCGAGGGGAGCCCCCGCCATCATGATCGAAGCCAGCGCCGCGACCACCTTCGCCGGCAATCCGCTCGACCGCGCCTCGGAACGGCGCAAGGACCAGGCCTGGCTCGACGCCCGCCTGAAGGACCGCGACAGCCAGTTCCTGCCGCTGTGGCGGACCCGGCCCTTCATCGTCGACCAGCAGGGCGACAGCGTGCTCGGCCTGCTGCGCGCCGGCCTGATCGACGACCTGATCGCGTCCGCGCCGCCGCCGGTCTTCCTCGGCCTCGACGGCGACCGGGCGGTCTTCGCGGTCGATCTCTCGGACGGGCCCGATCCGGCCCGGGGCGGGGCGCTGGCGGGCGTCGGCCGCTTCCAGGACCTGCGCGCCGCCGCCATGGTCCTCGACCAGCGCGACGCGGCGATCGCCGCCCAGGCCAAGGCCATCGTCGACTGGCACGACCGCCACCGTTTCTGCGCCCAATGCGGCGCCCCGAGCGCGGTCGAAGCGGCGGGCTGGTCGCGCCGCTGCACCCATGCCGCCTGCGGCGCGGAACATTTCCCCCGCACCGACCCGGTGGTGATCATGCTGGCGGTCCATGGCGACCGCTGCCTGCTGGGCCGCCAGCCGAAGTTTCCGCCCGGCTTCTATTCGGCGCTGGCCGGCTTCGTCGAGCCCGGCGAATCGATCGAGGAGGCGGTGCGCCGCGAACTGAAGGAAGAGGCCGGCATCAGCACCGGCCGGGTGACCTATTACGCCGCCCAGCCCTGGCCCTTCCCCTCGTCCCTGATGATCGGCTGCTTCGCCGAGGCGACCACCGAGGCGATCACCATCGACGGCGAGGAACTGGACGACGCTCGCTGGTTCAGCCGGGAGACCTGCGCCGAGGCCCTGGCCGGCCGGCTGCGCGACCTCGCCATGCCGCCACCCCTGGCCATCGCCCACCACCTGGTCCGGGCCTGGGTAGAGGGGAAAGTTTAGCTTTCCCCGTTCACCTTGCGCCGGAACGGATGGGCCGGATAGCAGCCGAGCACGCTGACGTCGGTCGAGAAGAAGGCCAGCTCCTCGAAGGCGAGCTGCACCGCCCGGTCGTCCGGGTGGCCCTCGATATCGGCATAGAACTGGGTCGCGGTGAAGCTGCCGCCGATCTGGTAGCTTTCCAGCTTGGTCATGTTGATGCCGTTGGTGGCGAAGCCGCCCAGCGCCTTGTAGAGGGCGGCCGGCACGTTCCGCACCCGGAACACGAAGGTGACGATGCTGGGCGTGCCTTGCGGCGGGTCGTGCCGTTCGCGCGCCAGCACGATGAACCGCGTGGTGTTGTGGGCCGCGTCCTCGATATTCGCCGCCACCGTATCCAGGCCATAGATTTCCGCCGCGAGGCCCGAGGCGATGGCGCCCACGGTCGGGTCGTTCCACAGCGCGACATCGCGCGCAGCACCTGCCGTATCGTCATGGACGACCGGGGTCAGGTGGCGCGCGGTCAGCAGGCGGCGGCATTGGGCCAGGGCCATCTGGTGGCTGTGCACCGTCTTCAGCCCGTCGAGAGTGGCGCCGCGGGGTGCCAGCAGCTGGTGGCGGATGCGCAGGAAATATTCGCCGACGATATGCAGCCCCGCCCCCGGCAGCAGCTGGTGAATGTCGGCGACGCGGCCGGCCAGGGTATTCTCGATCGGGATCACGCCGAAATCGGCGGTGCCGTCCTGGATCGCGCGCAGGGCCTCGTCGAAGGTCGGGCAGGGCAGCGGCGTCGCGTCGGGAAACAATTCCTTCAGGGCCTGGTGCGAGAAGGCGGCCGGCGCCCCCTGGTAGCAGACGACGGCGGTGCCGACACGGGCGGGATCGAAAGTCATCAGGCCTTGCCCTCGAGGATGGCGCGGGCCCGTTCCAGGTCTTCCGGCGTATCGACGCCGAGCGGCACCGTATCCACCGCCACCACGTCGATCCGCATCCCGGCTTCGAGCGCCCGCAATTGTTCGAGCTTTTCGCGCTGCTCGAGGGGCGAGGGAGGCAGCCCCACGAATCGGGTCAGCGCCGGGCGACGATAGGCATAAAGCCCGATGTGATGCCAGTGGGCGCCGGCCCCATGGGGCGCCGTTGCCCGGGTGAAATAGAGTGCGCGGCCGGTCCGCCCGTCCGCCGCCCAGGCGACCACCGCCTTCACCACATTGGGGTTGGTCCGTTCCGCCTCGACCCGGATCTCGGCCGCCAGGGTCGAGATGTCGACCGCGGGATCGGCCAGCGGCAGCAGGGCGGCGCGAATCACCCCCGGGTCGATGGTCGGCAGGTCGCCCTGGACGTTGACGACGATTTCCGCCGTCCCCGCCGGGTCGGCGATGGCCAGCGCCGCCGCGATCCGGTCGGAACCGGACGGCAGATCGGGCGCGGTCAGCACCGCCGTGCCGCCGGCCGCCGTCACCGCCGCCGCGATCTCGGGCTCCGCCGCGGCGACGATCACCGGGCCGATCCCCGCCTCCACCGCCCGGCGCCAGACCTGCACGATCATCGGCGCCCCGGCGATCCCGGCCAGCGGCTTGCCCGGCAGGCGGGTCGACGCCATGCGCGCCGGGATGACGACGACGGCCTTGCCGGCAGCGGCGGGGGGGAGTGGGGACATCGGGTGAATTCCTGTGATGGGGTCACGGCACCATTGGCGGCGGCGGCGTCCTGCGGCAACATGACACGGCGAAGATCGCGCGCCTTGCCGTCAGTTTCCGAGGCGATCGTGCGACCTTATACGGGTTGCACCTTTTGCTTGGAAGCGGCTAATCTCCGCGCGCCTGTCGGGGTATGTCCACCCCGAACGGAGGGGACGAGGGCAGATGGATTCCTTCGAGTTCAACAAGATCGCCGGCGCCGTGCTCGGCAGCGTGCTGGCGTTGATGATCGTCGGCAATATCGGCAATGCGCTGGTTTCGCCGCATAAGCTGGAAAAGCCGGTCTATGTCGTCGAGGGCGTCGAGACCGAGGCCGCCGCGGGCGGCGAAGCCGCAGCCGCGGCCGCGCCGGAAGACCCGCCGGTCGAGACCCTGCTGGCCGGCGCTTCGGTCGAGAACGGCCAGAAGCAGTTCGCGAAATGCGCCTCGTGCCACACGGTCGACAAGGGCGGCGCCGCCAAGGTCGGCCCGAATCTCTACGGCATCGTCGGCGCCAGCCACGGCCATGCCGCGGGCTTCGCCTATTCGGATGCGATCAAGGGCATCGCCGGTCCCTGGGACTACAAGGCGCTCTACGAGTTCATCCGCAACCCGAAGGCCTATGCCCCGGGCACCAAGATGGGCTTCGCCGGCCTGAAGAAGCCGCAGGATCGCGCCGACCTGATCGCCTATCTGCGGGCGCAGGCGGATTCGCCGGCTCCCCTGCCCTGATCCGGCAACGGTCCGGCAGGTCGGCATGATCTCGCGTCGCCACCTGCTGGCCGCCCTGGGCCTGGCCCCCCTCGCGGGGGCCATTCCCGTTTTCGGGGCCAGGGCCCAAGGCGCGCCGGTCCATGGCCTTGCCATGCACGGCGACCTGAAATATCCCGCCGGCTTTCCCCGCTTCGACTATGTCGATGCCGCGGCGCCCAAGGGCGGCGAATTGCGCCAGGGCGTGTTCGGCACCTTCGATTCGCTGAACCCCTTCATCTATATCGGCGATCCGGCGGCGGGTGCGGGGGCGATCTACGACACGCTGACCCTGCACGCCGACGACGAGCCTTTCTCGGAATACGGCCTGCTGGCAGCATCGATCCTGGTCGGGCCCGATCACGGCTTCGTCGACTATGTGCTGCGCCCCGAGGCGCGGTTTCACGACGGCGCCCCGGTCACGCCCGAGGATGCGATCTTCTCGATGGAGATCCTGCGCGAGAAGGGCCACCCCTTCTACGGCGCCTATTACGCCAATATCGCCAAGGCGGAAAAGACCGGCGAGCGCGCCCTGCGCTTCACCTTCGATAAGACCGGCAACCGCGAGCTGCCCCTGATCACCGGCCAGCTGCCCGTCCTGCCGCGCCATTACTGGCAGACCCGCGACTTCGGCCGGCCCAGCCTGGACGTGCCGCTGGGCAGCGGCGCCTATCGCATCGGCGCGGTCGATCCCGGGCGCAGCCTGACCCTGGAACGGGTGCCGGACTATTGGGCCGCCGACCTGAACATCTGCCGCGGGCGGAATAATTTCGACCGCCTGCGCTTCGAATATTTCCGCGACGAGACCACCCTGTTCGAAGCCTTCAAGGGCGGCGCCGTCGATGTCCGCCACGAGCGGGTGGCGCGCATCTGGGCCACCGGCTACGACTTCCCCGCCGTCAGGGACGGCCGGGTGGTGAAGCTGGAACTGCCGGACCACACGCCCGCCGGCATGCAGGGCTTCGTGCTGAACACGCGCCGGGCGAAATTCCAGGACCGCCGGGTGCGCCAGGCGCTGGGCCTCGCCTTCGATTTCGAATGGTCGAACAAGGCCCTGTTCTTCGGCGCCTACAGCCGCGCCGACAGTTACTTCAGCAATTCCGAAATGGCCGCCACCGGCCTGCCGGAAGGGGCCGAACTCGCCCTGCTGGAACCGTTCCGCGCGGCATTGCCGCCCGAAGTCTTCACCACCGTCTACCGGCCGCCGGTGTCCGACGCCTCGGGCCAGGACCGCGCCCTGCTGCGCCAGGCCCGCGACCTGCTGGCCGCCGCCGGCTACAAGGTGGTGGACAGGAAGCTGGTCGGCCCGGACGGCCTGCAATTGACCGTCGACTTCCTGATGGACGACGTGACCTTCAACCGGATCATCGAGCCCTTCATCAAGAATCTTCAGCTTCTCGGCATCGCGGCGACGCTGCGCAATGTCGATGCGGCGCAATACACCACGCTTCTGGCCGATTTCGATTTCGACGCGGTGGTCGCGACCTATCCCCAGTCCCTCTCCCCCGGCAACGAGCAGCGCGAATTCTTCGGCAGCGCCGCCGCCGATGCCAAGGGCAGCCGCAACCTGATCGGCATCAAGGACAAGGTGGTGGACGCTCTGATCGACAAGGTGATCTTCGCCGAAAGCCGCGATGCCCTGGTCACCGCCTGCCGCGCCCTGGACCGGGTCCTGAGCTGGCAATTCTACGTCGTGCCGCAATGGTATTCGGGCGTTACCCGCATGGCCGTCTGGGATCGCTTCGGCCGCCCGGCGACCTTGCCGAAATATGCCTCCGGTTTTTCGGATACCTGGTGGTTCGACCCGGAAAAAGCCGCCAAAATAAAGGGATAGCGCTTTAAAGCGCGGCACGGCTTGCTATCATCCGCCGTGATGTGGCACCCCTTTTCCAGATTGCTCCTCGCCGCGGCGGCTGCGTTCGCCGTGGCAAGCCCATTGGCGGCGGCGCCGCAGCACGGGTTTTCCCCCTTCGGCGACCTGAAATACCCCGCCGGCTTCAGCCATTTCGACTATGTGAACCCGGATGCGCCCAAGGGGGGCGTGCTTCGCCTGTCGTCCCTCGGCACTTTCGATTCGCTCAATCCCTTCATCGTCCGCGGCCTGCCCGTCACCCTGACCGGCCTGACCCAGGACACGCTGCTGGCCCAGAGCGCGGACGAGCCTGATTCCTTCTACGGGCTGCTGGCGGATTCGATCGACGTCGCCCCCGATTTCATGACCGTCACCTTCCGCCTGCGGCCCGAGGCGCGTTTCGCCGACGGCAGCCCGGTGACCGCCGCCGACGTGGTGTTCACGGCAAGGACGCTGGAACGGGACGGCGACCCGGTCTGGGCCCAGCGCCTGGCCGATATCGCCGCGATCGAGGCGCCGGATGCCCTGACCGTGGTCGTCCGCTTCAAGGCGGCGACGTCCCAGACCCTGCCGATCGGCATCGCCACCATGCCCGTGCTGTCGGCCGCATGGTGGCAGGGCCGCACCTTCGACCAGCCGGGGCTCGATGCGCCGCTCGGCTCCGGTCCCTATCGGGTGGCCGCGGTCGAGGCCGGCCGCGCCATCACCTACGAGCGCCGCGCCGACTATTGGGGCGCGGACCTGCCGGTGAACCGGGGGCGGTTCAATTTCGATCGTATCCGGGTCGATTACTACCGCGACCGCGACGTCGATTTCGAAGCCTTCAAGGCCGGCGCCTATGATTTCCGCGAGGAATTCACCGCCCGCATCTGGGCGACCGGCTATGCCGGCCCCGCCTTCGACAAGGGCCTGATCCGGCGCGACACGGTGGCCGACGAAAGGCCCAGCGGCATCCAGGCCTATTTCATGAATCTGCGGCGCGAGAAATTCGCCGATGTCCGGGTGCGCCGCGCCATCGGCCTCGCCTTCGATTTCGAATGGTCGAACAAGGCGCTGTTCTTCGGCGCCTATGCGCGCATGGCCTCCATCTTCGAGAATTCGCCCCTGGCCGCCCACGATTGGCCGAGCCCGGCCGAACTGGCCATTCTGGAAATGTATCGCGGCCAGATCCCGGACACGGTCTTCGGCGGGCCCTATATGCCGGCGCGGACCGATGGTTCGGGCAATATCCGCGACCGCCTGCTGCTGGCCCGCGATCTCCTGGCCGAGGCGGGCTGGACCGTGCGCGATCGCAAGCTGGTGAACGCCAGGGGCGAGCCCTTCGAGATCGAATTCCTGAACTTCGAGCCGGCCTTCGCCCGCATCATGCAGCCCTTCATCCAGAATCTGGAACGGCTGGGGTTCACCGCCCGCTACCGCGAGATCGACATCACCTCCTACCAGACCCGGGTGCAGGATTTCGATTTCGACGTGATCAGCGCCCGCTTCGCGCTCAGCCCGACGCCGACCACCGAATTGCGCGGCCTCTGGGCCTCGGCGGCGGCGGATGCGGTCGGCAGCCTGAACCTGGCCGGCATCCGCAACCCGGTGGTCGATGACCTGATCGAGCGCATGGTCTCGGCCGACAACCGCCGCGACTATGTGAATGCCGCCCATGCCCTGGACCGGGTGGTGATGTGGAACGAATACCTCATCCCGCAATGGTTCAAGGGCGGGCGCACCATCGCCTGGTGGGACCGTTTCGGCCGCCCGGCCAAGGCCCCCCTGCACGACATCGGCCATGTCGATACCTGGTGGCTCGACCCCGGCCGCGCCGCCGCCATCGACGCCGGAAGGGCGCCCTGATGGCCACCTATCTGCTGCGCCGCCTGCTGCTGATCGTGCCGACCCTGTTCGGCATCGTCCTGATCAATTTCCTGGTCATCCAGCTGGCCCCGGGCGGCCCGGTCGAACAGGTCATCGCCCGTTACACCAGCACCTCCGACGCTGCGACCCAGGGGCGCCTGTCGTCCGGCGGCGCGGAAACCCTGACCGGCGGCGGCAGCGGCGATCGCTACCGCGGCGCCCGCGGCCTCAACCCCGACTTCATCAAGAAGCTGGAGGTCCAGTTCGGTTACGACAAGCCGCTGCACGAGCGCTTCTTCAAGATGGTCGGGGATTTCCTGCGCTTCGACCTCGGCACCAGTTTCTTCCAGGGCCGCCCGGTTCTCGACCTGATCCTGGACAAGCTACCGGTCTCGATCTCGCTCGGGCTGTGGACCACGCTGCTGATCTACCTGATCTCCATCCCCCTCGGCATCGCCAAGGCGGTGCGGGACGGCAGCCGTTTCGACATCTGGACCAGCGGCGCCATCGTCCTCGGCTATGCCATCCCGTCGTTCCTGATCGCCGTCCTTCTCATCGTGCTTTTCGCCGGCGGCAGCTTCTGGTCGGTCTTTCCGCTCCGCGGCCTGGTGTCGGAGGGGTTCGACAGCCTCTCCCTGGCCGGCAAGATCGGCGATTATGCCTGGCACATGGCGCTGCCCGTGATCTCGATGGTTCTCGGCGGTTTCGCCACCCTGACCCTGCTGACCAAGAATTCCTTCATCGACGAGATCGGCAAGCAATATGTGACCACCGCCCGCGCCAAGGGCCTGAGCGAGGGGCGTATCCTCTACGGTCACGTCTTCCGCAATGCCATGCTGATCATCATCGCCGGCTTCCCCGCCGCCTTCATCGGCATTCTCTTCACCTCCAGCCTGCTGATCGAAGTCATCTTCTCTCTCGACGGCCTCGGCCTGCTCGGCTTCCAGGCGGCGGAGAAGCGGGATTATCCGATCATCTTCGGCACGCTCTATCTCTTCTCCCTGATCGGCCTGCTGACTTCGATCGTCTCGGACCTCACCTATACGCTGGTCGATCCGCGGATCGATTTCGAGCGGCGGGGCTAGGCCCATGGCCGGTTTCAGCCTCAGCCCGGTCACGCGGCGGCGCCTGGCCCGCTTCCGGGCCAACCGGCGTGGCTTCTGGTCGCTGTGGCTGTTCCTCGTCCTGTTCGGCCTCAGCCTCTTTGCCGAATTCATCGCCAACGACCGCCCGCTCTATATCGGCATGGAGGGCAAGTCCTACTACCCGGTCCTGACCGATTACGCCGAGACCGACCTCGGCGGCGATTTCGACACGCCGGCGGATTACACCAGCACCTATCTGCGCGACCTGTTCGCCGAGAAGGGCGCCACGGTGGTCTGGCCCCTGATCCCCTATGCCTGGGACACGGTGGTGCGCGAGGCCGCGCCCTATCCCGCCCCGCCCTCCGCCGCCAACTGGCTGGGCACGGACAATGACGGGCGGGACATCGTTGCCACCCTGATTTACGGCTTCCGCATCTCGATCCTGTTCGGCCTGGCGCTGACCGTCTGCGCCAGCGTGGTCGGCGTGCTGGCCGGCCTCGCGCAAGGGTATCTGGGCGGCTTGACCGATCTTCTGATGCAGCGCTTCATCGAAATCTGGTCGGGCATGCCGGTCCTCTACCTGCTGATCATCCTGTCGGCCGTGATCGAGCCGACCTTCTTCTGGCTGCTGGGCCTGATGCTGCTGTTCTCCTGGATGGAACTGGTCGGCCTCGTCCGGGCCGAGGCGCTGCGGGCGCGGAATTTCGATTACGTGCGGGCGGCCCGGGCGCTGGGCCTCACCGATCTCCGCATCATGCTGCGCCATGTCCTGCCGAACACGCTGGTCGCCACCATCACCATGATGCCCTTCGTGATGAACGGCTCGATCTCGACCTTGACCTCGCTCGATTATCTGCGCTTCGGCTTGCAGCAATCGGCGCCGTCGCTGGGCAAGCTGCTGTCCCAGGCCAAGGACCTTGCCGTGCAGGCGCCCTGGATCCCCCTGTCCGCCTTCGCCACCGTCGCCCTGATTCTCAGCCTGCTCGTCTTCATCGGCGAGGCGACGCGGGATGCCTTCGACCCGAGGCGCGGGCCATGAGCGCGCCGCTCCTCGCCATCCGCGACCTTTGCGTGCGCTTCCGCAACGAGAAGGGCACGCGCGACGTGGTGGCCGGCGTCTCGCTCGACGTGAACCCGGGCGAGATCGTCGCCCTGGTGGGCGAAAGCGGTTCCGGCAAATCGGTCACCGCCCTGTCGATCCTGCAATTGCTGCCCCCCGGCCTCGGCAGCAATCCCGCCGGTTCCATCCGCCTCGACGGGACCGAGATGGTGGGCGCGCCCGAGGCCGTGCTGCGCGCCGCGCGCGGGCCGAAGGCGGCGATGATCTTCCAGGAGCCGATGACGGCCCTGAACCCCCTGCACAGCATCGGCCGCCAGATCGGCGAGGTGCTGGCCCTGCGCAGCCCGCTCGATGCCACCGCTCGGCGCCGCCGGATCGGCGATCTCCTGCGCGAAGTCGGCCTGGAGGCGCTGGCCGGGCGGCTGGACGCCTTCCCGCATCAATTGTCCGGCGGCCAGCGCCAGCGGGTGATGATCGCCATGGCGCTGGCCGCCGAGCCCCGCCTGCTGATCGCCGACGAGCCGACCACCGCCCTCGACGTGACGGTGGAAGCGAAGATCCTGGACCTGCTGCACCATCTGGTCGAAAGCCGGGGCCTGGGCCTTTTGCTGATCACCCATAATCTGAATGTCGTCCGCCGCCATGCCGACCGGGTTCTGGTCATGCACCAGGGCGCCCTGGTCGAGGGCGGCCCGACCGAGGCGATCTTCACCGCCCCCGCCCACGACTATACAAGGCACCTGATCGCGGCCGAGCCCAAGGGCCGCCCGGCGCCGGTGGCGCCCGAGGCGCCGGACGTGCTGAACGCCGCCGACATCCGCGTCGCCTTCACCCTCAGCCGGACCGTGTTCGGCGCGACGCGCAGCGAATTGGTCGCGGTCGATCGCGCCGCCCTCACCGTTCGCCGGGGCGAGACCCTGGCGATCGTCGGCGAAAGCGGTTCGGGCAAGTCGACGCTGGGCTTCGCCCTGCTCCGCCTCGTGCCCTCGACCGGGCGGATCGTCTTTCTCGGGCAGGACCTGCGCCGCCTGTCCGGGCGGGCGCTGCGGGCAAGACGACGGGCGTTCCAGATCGTGTTCCAGGACCCCTATGGTTCCCTCAGCCCGCGCATGACCATCGGCGACGTGGTGGGCGAAGGGCTGGCCGCCCATGGCCTCGAAGCCGATGCGGCGGCGCGGCGCGCCCGGGTCCAGGCGGTGCTGGCCGAAGTCGGCCTCGACCCTGAGATGATCGACCGTTTCCCCCATGAATTTTCCGGCGGCCAGCGCCAGCGGGTGGCAATCGCCCGGGCGCTGGCCCTCGATCCCGATCTCGTGGTGCTGGACGAGCCGACCTCGGCCCTCGACCGCTCGATCCAGGCCCAGGTGATCGACCTGCTGCGCGCGATCCAGGCGAAACGCGGCCTCGCCTATCTGTTCATCTCCCATGACCTCAAGGTCGTGCGCGCCATGAGCCACCGCCTGATCGTGATGAAGGCCGGCCGCATCGTCGAGACCGGCCCGGTGGAAGCGGTCATCGCCGCCCCGCGCGAAGCCTATACCAAGGCCTTGATCGACGCCGCCATGCTGAATGCCTAACCGCCGAACAGCCGCCGGCCCAGGTTGACGGCGGCGGCGGCCAGGCTTTTCTGCTCCGCCCCCCGGCGCCAGTAGGACACCACCAGTTGCCGGCCTTTCGGCACCCCCCGCGTCTCGCGGAGGTAATGGCGGATCCGGCGGAACGCCTCGTATTCGAGGCCGGCCCAGACCTGGATATCCGCCTCGCCGGGCGGGAATTCGACCGCGCGCAGGGCGTCGAACAGCAGTCCGGTGGTGCCGGGGGCGGCGCCCCGGCGGTACAGCCAGCGGATCTCGACCGCGGCCGTGGTCGCGAAACCCTGTTCGTCTTCCGGGCCGTCGACCTCGATCAGGGCGAGCGCCCGGCTGACCGCCGGCAGGGCTTCGAGGCAGCGGCCGATCGCCGGCAGGGCCGCATCGTCCCCGAGAAAGAGGCAGAAGGCCGCGGGCGTGAAACCGCCGCCGCCGGGACCGATGACATCGATCCGGTCGCCCGGCTGCGCGCCCGCGCCCTAGGCGGCGCCGGGCCCGCCGTCGCCATGCAGCGCGACATCGACATCGATCAGGCCGGCTGCGGCGTCGAAACGCCGGATGGTATATTTCCGCGCCGCCGTACCGCCGCCGGGCACCGGCACGAACAGGCGGCAATGCATGTCGTCGGGGCTGAGCAGGGCGCCGATATCGCCCTTCAGGGTGATGCGGCGCATATGGGGCGTCAGGTGTTCCGCCCCGACCACGGTCAGGGTTCTGAGACCGCTCATGTTTCCGTCTCCTCGGCCGGGCCGGACAGGAAGCGCAGCATTTCGGAGAAGACCGCCGTCAGCGCCGACTGGTGGTTTTCCCCGGCCAATACAAGACAGCGGCGGCGCAGCCCCTTCGGCCCCGATGCCGCCAGCACTTCGTCGAACCGGCGGGCATGGCCGATCAGCATGCGGTTGATATCGTCCTGCCCCGCCATCTCGAATTCCGCGACCGCGATCAAGACCTCGCCAGCGAGAGCGGCCGGCAGGCCGGCGATGCGCTCCGGCGCCGAACGGATGAGACTTTCACCATCCCACCACAGCGACGGGCTGATCGCGGCATGGGACCGGAACGCGCCCGGCCGCTCCAGCAGGGCGTAGAGGGCGAAATAGCCGCCGAAGGAATGGCCACACAGGGCCCGGCGCGCCATGTCGAGGGGATAGCGCCGGGCCAGGGCGGCGGAGAGCGGCCCGGTCAGGAAATCGAGGAAATTCGCCGCCCCGCCCGGCTGGTGCCAGGGCGCCCCCTGCATGAAGCGATCGCGCAGCCGGGCGGAGACATGGGGCGGCAGGAAATCGCGGGCGCGCCGGCCGAGATCCACCGGCTCCGGCCCCGGATAGCCGATGGCGACCACGGCGACCGGCCCGACGCCGCTGTGCCCGGGAAAGCGCGCCTGGGCGCGCAGCGCATCGAGCGCCGTGCCGATCCAGGCATCGCCGTCGAGCAGATAGAGACAAGGATAGCCCCCCGCCGGCACCGGCACCGGCGGCAGCACGACATAGATGGTGTGACGCCCGCCCGGCCCCTCGATGGCGAAACGCTGGACCTCGCCGAACGGCAGGCCGGGGCCCAGCGGCTCCAGCGCATCACCCGCGAGCCGGGCCACGCGCCGGCCGATCGCCCGGTGCTGGACCCTTCGCGTCACCGTGCGGCCGACCTCGTGCAGATAGCGCAGCAGCATCGCCCTGCCACGCCACGCTCATGCCGAGGCCGAGCACCCGGCCCCGGCCGACATAGGCCCCGGTCACCCCCTCGCGGAACGGGGCCGCGAAGGAGATCGGCCGGGAATCGAGCAGGTTGCGGCCGAAGGCATAGAACCCCAGGTGTTCCCCGGCCCAGCCCAGGCGGGCATTGACCATGGCATAGGGATCGAGCTTCCGGCTGTTGGCGGCATCGGTCTGGCGCGAGCCGA
This sequence comes from Zavarzinia compransoris, assembly GCF_003173055.1. Taxonomy (NCBI): domain Bacteria; kingdom Pseudomonadati; phylum Pseudomonadota; class Alphaproteobacteria; order Rhodospirillales; family Zavarziniaceae; genus Zavarzinia; species Zavarzinia compransoris. The sequence continues at coordinate 325,255 of NZ_QGLF01000002.1, read as the reverse complement.
CATATTGGTAGTCGGCCGAGACCAGGAAGGCACCGGGCAGGCCCAGCCCCGCCGCCGGCAGGCGGTAGTCGAGGCCGAGGCTGACCGTCCAGGTCGGCACCATGGGCACCTTGTTGCCCCGGGCGGCGCCGGCCGCCGCCGATTCCGCCGTGGCCGCGCCCTGGCGGGTTTCGGTGAAGCCGGCGCCGGCGCGCAGCACCAGCCCCTCGACCGGCTCCGCCACCAGGCTCGCCTCGAAGCCGTAGCTGCGATAGTCCTGGTTGGCGAAGAAGATCTGCACCGTATCCGGGTCGAAGGAGGCGAGCTGGCCGTCGGTCACGTCGTTGTGAAAGAGGCTGGCGTCGAGGCGGAGGCCCGGCAGCAGCCCGGCCTTGATCCCGGCCTCGACCGTCATCGCCCGCGCCGGGCGGAACGGGGTATTGGCCACCCCTTGCGCGGCATAGGGGGTGAGGCGCTCGAACCCGCCGGAAGCATAACCCCAGGCGATCGAGGCATAGGTCATCACCGTATCCGCCCAGTGGCGGGATAGCGCAACCCGGCCGGTGACATAGGTATCCGCCGCCTCGTCCCTCTGATCGAAGGCGGCGACCGTGCCCGGATAGCCGTTGCTGCGATAGCGGCCCTCGAACGCCTGTTCGTCGCGGGCGATGCGGATGCCGCCCGAAAGCACCCAGGTCTCGAACAGGGGAACCGAGAGATCGGCGAAGCCGGCCAGGGTCTCGCTGTCGATCCGGTTGTCGACCTTGCCGTTCAGGACCGCGAACAGCAGCGTCTTCATGTCCCGGTGGATTTCATAGGCGGAACGGAAATAGTTCAGCCCCGCCACCCATTGCACCGGGGCATCCTTGGCCGCATTCGCCCGGATTTCCTGGGTGAAGATGCCCTCCGCCTCGGCGGTGCGGATCTTGTCCTGGTCCGGGTTGGTGAACAGCGCGGCCGGGATGAAATCGAGAAAGCCGGGCAGGCCGAGATAGGCGCCGTAAAGCAGGGTGTCGCTGAAATCGCCGGCGTTCAGGATATCGATATCCTGGTAGCCGGTGACCGAGGTCAGGGTGAAATTCTCGAAACGGCGCGCCACCGTCAGCGTGCCATGGCCGATGGTGCGGCGGCCGAGCGACGGCGTGTCCGAGGCACTGACCGGGAAACCCGGCGCGCCCACCAGCAGGTAGGCCGGATTGTCCCGCTCGTCGCGGCCATAGCCGCCGGTGAGGTCGATGGTCCAGGCTTCCCCGGGGGTGAAGCGCAGGCTGGCGCGGGCGGCGGCGATGTCCGCCCCGCCCTCGGTCTTGCCCGTGATGATGTTCGGAATATCGCCGTCGAATTCCTGGTAGCGGACGACGGCGCGCCCGGCCAGGCGCTCGGGCACCAGCCAGCCGCCGGCCAGGGCCTGCACCAGGCTATAGCCGTCGCTGCCGGTTTCCGCGTCCAGCCGCGCCTCGCCATAGCCGTCCGCCGGCATGGTGACGACATTGATCCCGCCGGCCAGCGCATTCCGCCCGAAAGCCGTGCCCTGGGGCCCGCGCAGCACTTCCACCCGCTCGACATCCATCAGCAGGGGGGCGAGGCCCGACAGGCTGGTCGGCACACCGTCGACGGAAAAGCCGACCGTATTGTCCAGCGTGTTGAGGGGCGAGCCCAGGGTGGCGACGCCCCGCATGGTCATATAGGCCTCGCCCGCCCGCGACAGGTCGACGAAATTGCTGGTCGGCGACTGGCGGGCAATCTCGGCGCCGGGATCGAGGGTGGAGAGCGGGATCTGGTCCGCCTGCAGGATGGTGGCGGCGACCGGCATCGCCCCCTCGTCCTGGTCGCGCTTGGTGGCGCTCACCGTCACGGTGTCGAGAACCTCGGCCGGTGCCGCGCCATTCTCCTCGGCAAACGCCCAGGACCCGAGGACGAGCCCGAGGGCGGTGCCGGCCGCCAGCGGCCGTAAAGCGGAACGGTTCATGCGCGCGACCAAAATGAGAATGACTATCAAAAACGATTGATAGCGGGTCGCGGCACCGGCGAACAGGCCGGCGACTGTCGCGCGGGGCAGAAAGACTATCGCGAAAGCGCGGCGGCGCGCCCCGGCGGCTGGCCGAAATGGCGGCGATAGGCGGCGGTGAAGGCGGCCGGGCTGGCGAAGCCGACGCGATAGCCGGTCTCCGCGACCCCGAGCCCGTGTTCGACCAGCATCAGATGCGCCATCTGCAGGCGCCGGGTCCGGACATAGCCGAAGATCGTGGTGCCGAAGACGGCGCGGAAATGGCTTTGCAGGCTGGTCACATTGCTGCCCACCCGCCGGGCGAGGTCCAGGGTCTTGGGCGGGGCGGCCAGTTCGGCATCGAGAATGTCGCGCGCCGCCATCGCCTGTTCATAGGGCCGCCGGCCGAGGCGGGCGAGCAGGCGGCGGTCCTCGCCCCATTGCCCCGCCACTTCGATCACCAGGGCAAGCGTATTGCTTTCCAGGAACATCAGGCCGAGAGGGCCGCCGTAAGGATGGTCCAGGGTTCGCCGGGCCAGGTCGGCCAGCCGGGCCGAGCGCCCGGCCAGGCGCCGGCAGCCCCCGGCATCGAGTTGTTCGCGCAACCCGGCGAGGCCGTCGTTGCCCAGCATGTCGGCGAAACGCTCGAAGAAGACCGGGGTCAGCACGAAGCCCGACAGATGGCTGCGCTGCCCCGCCCGCCAGGCCCGGGACGATTGCGTCGGCCCGGGAAAGCCGAGCAGCAGCGCCTCCCCCGGCGCCTGGGTCACCGGGCCTTGGCCCTCGATCTCCAGGCGATCGGTCTCGCCCGCCAGCAGCAGGCCGAACACCAGCGACCGGTCGACCGCCAGCCCCATGCAGCCGTCGCCGAGGTAGGTGATGTCATGGGCCGTGGCCAGCAGGCCCGGCTGCACGTCCTCCGCCAGGATGCGGCCGGTGAAGACGGCGGTTTCGAGCGGCAGGTCGCGGGGGATCGCCGGCTCGACCCGCGTCGCCAGCTCCGCCGCCGCCCGGATCAGGTCGGAGACGGAGAATTGCTGGTCGGCGATGCGCGGGCGGACATTCATGGCCGGCCCAGTCTAAGCGCAGGTCCGCCCGCCGGGCGCTAGGATTTTCCTGTCGGCCGGCGGATCGCGGTGGTCGCCGACTGGTCGGGGGCAAGGCCGCGCTCGGCCCGGACCCGGGCGTCGAGATCGGCCCGCGGCTCGATCGTCACGGCCATGACGGCCGCCGTCGCATGGACCACCGTGCCGTCGCCCCGGTCGAGGGCGACATGGCCGGGGTAACACAGGATGTCGCCCCGGCGCGCGACCTCGACGCCCGTGCCGAAGCGGGCCTGAAGGTCGCTGTCGCGCGGGGCCGCGATGCCGGCCCGGGCCAGCGCCAGCTGCACGAGGCCGGAACAGTCGATCCCGGCCGCCGTGCGCCCACCCCAGAGATAGGGCGTGCCGAGAAAGCGCTCCGCCGTCGCGACGATATCGGGCACGATGGCATCGAGCGGCGCGGCATGGGCGGCGAAAATATGCCGCCCGCACGAAAGCGCCAGCCACCGGCCGTCGGCCGAGGCGCCCGTGACCTGAAGGCGCGCCCCCATGGAGAGGGCGATGACCGGCGGGCGCTTCAGGTCGGGCACGGGATAGAGATGGCTGCGCGGCACCGCCACCCCATGGGTGGCGACCGGCGCCGCCCCCCGCGAAAGGGCGGCGCGCGGGACATAGCCGACATAGCCGTCGGTCGCCAGCTGGCCCCACAGCCAGCCGTCCTTGCGGTCTTCGTAGACGGTGAAAGCCTCGCCGTAGAGGATTTCGCTGTCGAGGCTGGCCGCCGCCTCGGGCCGGGGGCGCAGCGGGGCATGGGGGACGATGACGTGAAACGCCTCGCCCTCGACGAAGCGCTCGGCCGCGACCTCGCCTTCGAGGAAACGGGCGGCAAGGTCCGGCCGGGCCGGGGTCAGGCGGCGGTCGAAACCCATGTCAGGCCCCGTAACGTTCGGCGATCAGGGCGAACAGGGCGCGCAGGGTGAACGCCTCGGCCCCGGCCGGGCGGCCGGGCGCCGGTTTCAGCGTCCAGGCATAGAGATCGAAATGGACCCAGGCCGGCGTCTCGGTCACGAAACGCTTGAGGAACAGGGCGGCGGTGATCGCCCCGGCCATGCCCCCGTCCGAGACATTGTTGAGGTCCGCGACCCGGGACTCCAGCCATTTGTCGTAGGGCGCCCACAGCGGCAGGCGCCACACCGGGTCGCGCTGCTCGAAGCCGTGCTCGGCGATGGCCGCCGCCAGTTCGTCGTCGGGGGTGAACATGGCGGGCAGATCGGGGCCCAGCGCCACCCGCGCCGCCCCGGTCAGGGTGGCGAAATCGATCAGCAGGTCGGGCTTGTCCTCGTCCGCCTCGGCCAGGGCATCGGCCAGGATCAGGCGGCCCTCGGCGTCCGTGTCGCCGATCTCGACCGTCAGCCCCTTCCGCGAGGTCAGGACGTCGCCGGGCCGCATGGCATTGCCCGCGACCGCATTCTCGACCGCCGGGATCAGCACGCGCAGGCGCACCGGCAGGCCGGCATCCATGATCATATGGGCAAGGCCCAGGGCATGGGCCGCGCCGCCCATGTCCTTCTTCATCAAGGCCATGAAATTGCCGGTCTTCAGGTTCAGGCCGCCGGTATCGAAACAGACCCCCTTGCCGACGATGGTGATGCGCGGCAGGTCCGATGCGCCCCAGTTGAGGTCGATCAGGCGCGGCGCCCGGTCGCTGGCCCGGCCCACCGCATGGACCATGGGATAGCCGGCGTCGAGCAGGTCGTCGCCGACGATGAGGTTGACCCGGGCATCATGGACCGCCGCGACCCGCAGCGCCGCCACCGCCAGATCCTCGGGCCCGAGGTCGGAGGCGGGCGTATTCACGAGGTCGCGCACCAGATAGGTCGCCTCGGCCGCGCGGCGGACGCCGTCGAGATCGGTGCCGGCGGGCGGCACCAGCAGGGGGGCGGGCTTCGGTGCCTCGTCCCGGTAGCGCCGGAAGGCGTATCGCCCCATGACCCAGCCGAGCGAGGCCGCCGTCGCCTCCGCCGGGCCGAGGGGGGTGGCGATCTCATAGGTTCCGGCCGGCAGCGCCGCCGACAGGGCGGCGAAGGCGTAAGCGTCGCTCTCCTCCGCCGGGCCGACGCCGAACAGCACCAGGCCGAGGTTGCCCTCGGGCCCCGGCACCAGCAGGGAGGCGCCGGGCTTGCCCTCGAAGCCGGCGGCACGGGCGAAGCGCAGCGCCGCCGCCGGCACGCGCCCGTCCAGCGCGTCGAGCCCGCCCCGGGCCACGCAATGGATCGGCACGGCGGCCTCCCGGCTGGCCACCAGGGGCAAGGGCAGGGACAGGGTCGCGGGACTGTTTTCGGACATGGCAGCTTTCGTGCGGAAGCGCTTGCGGAACGATTGGGGCTCGGGTTGCCTGGAGCGGGGAAACCACCCTATTGAAGGACACTAGAGCGAATTGCCGCGTCGATGAATCGGCAATTCGCCCTGGGGCCGAGCTTAACCCAGCCTGCGGAGCCTTGCCCATGGCCGTGCATGAACGCCCGATCCTGGTGATCGGAGACAAGAATTATTCCTCCTGGTCGATGCGGCCGTGGCTGGCCCTGACCGCCGGGGGCATCGATTTCGAGGAGGTGCACGTCAAGCTGCGCACCGAGGCGACCAAGGCGACCATCCTCCGCCATTCACCGAGCGGCAAGGTCCCGGCCCTGAAGCTGGGCGAGGTGGTGATCCCGGAATCCCTGGCCATCTGCGAATGGGCGGCGGAAAATGCCGTGGCAGCCCCCCTGCTGCCGGCCGACCCGGTGGCGCGGGCGGTGTGCCGGGCGGTCTCGGCGGAGATGCACGCGGGCTTTGCCACGCTGCGCCAGGAATGCCCGATGGATGTGCTGGCCCGGCATCACGGCCACCCGATCAGCGATGCCTGCCGCAGCGATATTTCCCGCATCGAGGGGATCTGGAGCCATGTCCGCCGCGACTATGGCGCCGACGGCCCCTATCTGTTCGGCGCCTGGTCGATCGCCGATGCCATGTTCGGCCCGGTGGTCAGCCGCTTCGTCACCTATGGCCCCCATCTGGTGCGGGAAGCGGCGGATTACGTCGCCGCCGCCAGCCACCACCCGGCCTATCAGGCCTGGGTCGCCGGTGCCCGGCACCAGGTGGCGACCGGCCTCTGAGCCGGGTCAGGTCGCGCCCGCGGGCAGGGTGATGCCCTGCTCGCGGTAGAAGCGGACGGCGCCCGGGTGCAGGGGCACGGCAAGGCCCTGGACCGCGGTCGCCAGGGTGATGTCGGCGGCGCGGGGGTGGCCGGCGTCGAGGGCGGCGCGGTTGACCGGGTCGAACAGAGCCTTGGTAATGTCGTAGATCAGGGCGTCCTCGGCCTCGAGGGCGCAGATCCATTGCGCACCCACATTCACCGTCTCGGTCGCGGGCACGCCCGGATAGGCGCCTTCGGGAATGGTGCCGGCCATGAAATAGCGCCCCTTGGCCAGCAATTTCTCGCGCAGGTCGCCGTCGATCGGCAGCAGGGCGATGCCGGCCCCGGCGATATCGCCGATATTGGCCGAAGGTGCCCCGCTGAAGAAGAACATGGCGTCGATCTCGCCGCTGGCCAGCGCCTCCGCCGCGCGGGAGGGGCCGAGATCCTGGACCAGGATCTGCTTCGGCTTGATGCCGGCCAGTTCGAGGATCATCAGGGCATCGCCCCTGGTGCCCGAGCCCGGCCGGTCGAGCGAGACGCGCTTGCCGATCAGGTCGCGCAATTTCGCGATGCCGCTGCCGGCCTTGACCACGACATGCATGCTTTCGCCATAGAGGCTGGCGATGACGCGGAGATTGGCCTGCGGCTCCTTGCCCGCGAACAGGCCGCTGGCGCCGTAAGCCCAGGCGACGACATCCGCCTGGGCGAGTGCGGTTTCGACCGCCCGCCCGGCCACCGCGCCGACATTGGCGACCGAGCCCTCGCTCGTCTCCGCCGTGGCGACGAGGCCGTTCACGCCGCAGGGCGTGCCGGGGTCGCAGGCCGGCAGGCCGGGCGGGTGGGACAGCAGGCGGGCGATGGTCTCGCCGACCGGGAAATAGGTGCCGGCGGCGCTGCCGGTGGCGATGCGGAGATAGCGGGCTTCCTGCGCCCGCGCCGGCCGCGCCGCGCCGACCGCCGCCAGTACGCCCAGCCCCCCGATTCGGCGCAGCAACGCCCGGCGATCGAGGTCGGTCGCGGCAGCGGGGGCAAGGGGACAGGCACAGGGGTCCATGGCAGGGGTCCGGGTCAGGCCAGGACGGAAGATCGTTAATCGTCCTCCCATTCCCCCTGGGGTGCAAGCATCGACCGGCGAAGCATGCTAGTCTGCCCGCCTGCTTTGCCCGAGTGTTGCCGCCACGCCACCATGCCGTCCCGTCCTGCCTCGTCCGGCCCGCGCCTTCGCGCCGGCCTGTTCCGTTTCAGCCTTGCCGCCCTCATCGGTGTCGCCGCCGCCTTCGGCGTGCTGGCCCTGCGCGGTCCCGCCGCCCCGGCCGTCGACCAGGGCAAGCCGGTCACCGGCCTCGAACTGATCGCCGCCGGCAAGGCGCCGCCCCTGCCCCGCTACGGCGGCCCTGCCGTCGTGGTCGACAGTATCGCCGGCGATTTCGCCTATCCGGCCTGGCTGTGGCAGCCGGCCAGCGGCGCCAGCGTCGGCCGGATCGAGGACAGCCGCTCGGACGGCCAGATGCTGACCCTGTCGGGCTGGGCCGGCGACGTCGCCATGGGCCTGCGCATGAGCCATGTCCTGATCGCCGCCTGCGGCCGGGTGATCGCCACCGTGCCGGTCGATGCCGACCGCGCCGACATCCGCAAGCGCCACCCCAACCTGCCCGACGCCGGCTGGAGCGCCCGCATCGCCCTGCCCGACCTCGGCCCCTGCCCGACGCCCGAGATCACGGCCCACGGCGTCGCCCGCTTCGGCGAGGTGCTGTTCCCCCTCGACGGCACGGTCGAGACGCCGGCCGGCGCCGGCCTCGTCGCGCTGGACGACGGCCGCTACCGCCGTCCCGAGCGGCCGGTACGGGAACCGGGCGGCGCCGCCGCACCGACCCGGGTGGTCGACCTCGGGGGCGAGGGTCTGGCGCTGCGCCGCTGCGGCCTCGACCGATGCCCGGTCATCGCCCACCTGCCGGGCGGGCGCCAGCGCGTGCTGATTCTCGACCAGCAGGCCGGCTGGGCCCTGATCGCCCAGGCCGGCGGCAATGCCGGCTGGGCCCCGGACGCCCGCCTGAGCGGAAACTGACGGATGGGAAATCGACCGATCAGGCGCGAAGTGCGGTCGCCGCCGCCTGATCGCCCAGGGCCGACAGCACTTCGGCGACGATATGGCGGGCGTTCAGCCCGGCCTGGTCGTATTGGGCCTGGGGCGCATCCTGGTCGATGAAGACATCGGGCAGGACCATGGGGCGGACCTTCAGGCCCCGGTCCAGCAAGCCGCTGCGCGCCAGGAAATGCAGCACGAAGGCGCTGAAACCGCCGACCGAGCCTTCCTCGATGGTGATCAGCACCTCGTGCTCGCGGGCGAGGCGGCGGATCAGGTCCTCGTCCAGGGGCTTGGCGAAACGGGCGTCGGCCACGGTGGCGGCGACGCCGCGGGCGGCCAGTTCATCCGCCGCCTTCAGGCTTTCCCCGAGGCGGGTGCCGAGGGAGAGGATGGCAACCCTCGAGCCTTCGCGGACGATGCGGCCCTTGCCGATCGCCAGCACCTCGGGCTCGGCCGGGATCTCGACCCCGACCCCTTCGCCGCGCGGGAAGCGGAAGGCCGAGGGGCGGTCGTCGATGGCGGCGGCGGTCGCGATCATGCGCGCCAGTTCCGCCTCGTCCGAGGGCGCCATGAGGACGAAATCCGGCAGGCAGCCGAGATAGGCGAGGTCGAAGGACCCGGCATGGGTGGCGCCATCGGCGCCGACGAGGCCGGCCCGGTCGATCGCGAAGCGCACCGGCAAGCGCTGGATGGCGACATCGTGCACCACCTGGTCGTAGCCGCGTTGCAGGAAGGTCGAATAGAGAGCGCAGACCGGCTTCAGCCCCTCGGTCGCCATGCCGGCGGCGAAGGTCACCGCATGCTGCTCGGCGATGCCGACATCGAAGCAGCGCTTGGGAAAGCGTTCGCCGAAACGGTCGAGCCCGGTGCCGGACGGCATGGCGCCGGTGATGGCGACGATCCTGTCGTCCTTTTCCGCCAGCCGGATCAGCGTATCCGAGAAGACCCTCGTATATTGCGGGGCGTTCGGCTTGGCCTTCACCTGGGCGCCGGTGGCGACGTCGAAACGCACGACGCCGTGGTATTTGTCCGCCGCCGCCTCGGCCGGGGGATAGCCCTTGCCCTTCTGGGTGATGACATGGACCAGGATCGGGCCGTTGCCGGCATCGCGGGCATTGCGCAGCACCGGCAGCAGATGCTCGAAATTATGGCCGTCGATCGGGCCGACGTAATAGAAGCCCAGTTCCTCGAACAGGGTGCCGCCGCCCGACGCCATGCCGCGGGCATATTCCTCGGCGCGCTTCGCCGTGCGCTCGAAGCTCTTGGGGAAGCGCTGCATCATCTGCTTCGCCAGATGGCGGAAATTGACATAGGAGCGCGACGACATCAGCCGGGCGAGATAGGCGCTCATGGCGCCGACCGGGGGCGCGATCGACATGTCGTTGTCGTTGAGGACGACGATCAGCCGGCTGTCCATGGAACCGGCATTGTTCATCGCCTCATAGGCCATGCCGGCGGACATGGCGCCGTCGCCGATCACCGCGATCACATGGTTGTCGCGGCCTTGCAGGTCGCGCGCCACCGCCATGCCGAGGCCGGCCGAGATCGAGGTCGAGGAATGGGCGGCGCCGAAAGGGTCGTAGTCGCTTTCCGACCGCTTGGTGAAGCCGGACAGGCCGCCGCCCTGGCGCAGGGTGCGGATGCGGTCGCGCCGCCTGGTCAGGATCTTGTGGGGATAGGCCTGATGGCCGACGTCCCAGATCAGCCGGTCGGCCGGCGTGTCGAAGACATAATGAAGTGCGACCGTCAGTTCGACCACGCCGAGCCCGGCGCCCAGGTGGCCGCCGGTGATGGACACCGCATCGATGGTCTCGGCCCGGAGTTCCGCCGCCAGTTGCGGCAACTGGTCCTCGTCCAGCCGGCGCAGGTCTTCAGGCCCGGCAACCTGGTCCAGGAGGGGGGTCAGCGGCGGGCTGATGGTCACCGTGGTCATGTCCTCAAAGGCCGTTCGTCAAGACTTGCGTTCGATCACGTAGCGCGCAAGGGCGGAAAGCCGGTCGGCGCGGGAACCGAACAGGGCGAGATGGGCGATCGCCTGGTCGACCAGCCGTTCCGCCTGGGCGCGGGCCCGCTCGACGCCGAGGATCGAGACGAAGGTCGCCTTGCCGCGGGCGGCATCCTTGGCCACCGCCTTGCCCGTATCCTCGATGCGGCCCTCGACGTCGAGCAGGTCGTCGGCGATCTGGAAAGCGAGGCCGAGGTCGTGGGCATAGGCGCGCAGCGCCGCCCGCGCCTCCTGGCTGGCCTTGCCGAGGATGGCGCCGGCCTCGGCCGCGGCCTGGATCAGGGCGCCGGTCTTCATCTTCTGCATGCGGGTGATGGCGCCGAGGTCGAAATCGGCCTCGGCCGATTCGGCGGCGAGATCGGCCATCTGCCCGCCGACCATGCCGTGCGGCCCCGAGGCCTGGGCGAGAAGGGCGACGAGTTCGAGCCGCACCCGCGGGTCGTCATGGGTTTCGGGCGCCGCCAGCAATTCGAAGGCGAAGGTGAGCAGGGCATCGCCGGCAAGGACCGCGGTCGCCTCGTCGAAAGCCTTGTGCACCGTCGGCTTGCCGCGGCGCAGGTCGTCGTCGTCCATGGCCGGCAGGTCGTCATGGACGAGGCTGTAGCAATGGACGCATTCGACCGCGGTCGCGGCGCGGATGGCGCAGGCGCGCTGGACGTCGAAAATTCCCGCCGCCTCCAGCACCAGGAAGGGGCGCAGGCGCTTGCCGCCCGAAAGGCTGGCATAGCGCATCGCCTCCATCAGCCGCGCCTCGGGCCCGATGGCGGGGGGCAGCAGGCGGTCCAGGGCTTTTTCGATGTCGGCGGCGGCGGCGGCCAGGGCGGACGTCAGGGACAGGGCGGGCTTCAGGGCAACGTCGGTCATGGTCGGTCAGTTGGCGTCGAAGGCCCGGGTCGCGATCTCGCCCTCGGGGCCGGCGACGATGGCTTCCACCCTGGCCTTGGCCTGGGCCAGCTTGGCCTCGCAATGGCGTTTCAGCAGGGCGCCGCGGCCATAGGTCTCGATCGAGGCTTCGAGATCGACCCGCCCGTCCTCCAGCTGGCGCACGATGGCCTCCAGCTCGCGCAGCGCCGCCTCGAAGCTGAGGGCGGCGATATCGTCCGGCAAGGGGGTGGGATCGGCAGGCATGTCGGGCCTCGGCAGCATCGAAGGCGATAGGCGGCGGTGACCGCGTGCCCTGTGGTAACCGCCTTGGCTGCCGGTGACAAGCCGTAACACGGCCGCAGCCGACCGTCGCCTGCGCCCGGCCGCCGCCTTTCGCAGGCGCCGCCACCGTGCTAGCAAGGGACCCGCGACGGAAAGGGCGGCATGATCGGCAACGGTAAAAACGGCATGCGAACGGCGGGCGGCGGGCGGATCGCCGCCCTCGCGGTCGTCTTCGCACTCCTGCTCCAGCCGCTGCTGGCGGCGGGCGGGGCCGGGCTGCGCGCCGAAACCGGGGCGCTGGGCCGGCTTGCCGCCTTGATCGGGCCGCTGTGCTCGATCGAGCCGGGTGCCGGCGCCGCTGACCGCAAGGCCCCGGCCGCCCCCGGCCACGACCGCGCCGGCTGCTGCCTGCCCGGCTGCCCCATGGGCGCCGGCCCCCTGCCCGAGCGGGTGGTGGTTCCCGGCCTGCGGGACCGGCCGTCCCCCCTGGCCGGCCCCCCGGTGCCGGCCCGGGACGCGGCCGTCCCGACCGTCCCTTACGGCGCCGCATTGCCGCGCGGGCCGCCCCTGGCCGGATGAAACCTCCCTCCCCTTCGGTATTCATCTGACCCAGGATCATCCATCATGACCCGCTCGCTTCTTCGTTCCGCCCTGCTTGCCGCCGCCCTGCTGGCCGGCGCCGGCCTCACCCTCGCCCCGGCCCTGACCGAGGCCCATGGCTTCAAGATCGCCAGCCTCGACATCGGCCACCCGTGGTCGCGCGCCACCCCGGCCGGGGCCAAGGTCGCCGGCGGCTACCTGAAGGTTACCAACGGCGGCGCCGAGGCGGACCGCCTGCTTTCGGTCGCCAGCGCCATCGCCGACAAGGTGGAGATCCATGAAATGGCCATGGCGGCGGACGGCACCGCCTCCATGCACCGGCTCGACAATGGCGTCGAGATCCCGGCCGGCGCCACGGTCGAGCTGAAGCCCGGCAGCTATCACATCATGTTCATCGGCCTGAAACGGCCGCTGACCGAAGGCGAGAAATTCGACGGCACCCTGACCTTCGAGAAGGCGGGCACCGTCGCCGTGCAATTCGCCGTCGAAGCCATGGGCAAGACCGGCGGCGACCACGGCGCGCACCAGGGCCACTGAGCCCGGCCCCGGGCTCGATCCCAGGACCGGGCCCGGGATTTCGTGCTAAGCTACGCCGGAGCTTGAATGACCGCGAGGCAGGCATGAGCGACGTCACCTTCACCTTCGAGGTCGACGAAGACCTGAAGAATGAATTCACGGCCGCGGCCGACGCGACCGACAGCGACAGCGCCCAGGTCCTGCGCGACCTGATGCGCGACTTCGTCCGCCGCCAGCACGAAGCCGCCGATTACGACGCCTGGTTCCGCGCCCAGGTCCAGATCGGCCTGGACCAGGCCCGGGCCGGCGACCTGTTCTCGCATGAGGAGGTCGAGGCGGAAGCCGCCGCCTGGCGTGCGGACCTGGAACGCAAATTGGGCAGGCGCACCATTTGAAACTGCGATGGTCGCGCCAGGCGAGAACGGACCGGCAGGACATCCGGGCCTTCATCGCCCGGGACAATCCGATGGCGGCCCTTGCCCTTGATCGCCAACTCGCCGACCGGGCGTCGCAACTGGTGTTCAACCCCCACCAGGGCCGCAAGGGCCGCCTGCCCGGCACGCGCGAATTGGTCGCGCATCACAATTATGTCCTCGTCTATGCCGTGACGGACGATGCGGTACAGATCCTGCGCGTGCTCCATGTGGCCCGGCGCTGGCCCTGAACGGGCTCAGTTGATCATCAGGGTCGCGACATGGGCGGCGACCGAGGACGACAGGGCATAGAGGTCGTAGCCGCCCTCGAGGGTCGAGACCAGGCCGGCGCGGCACTGCTTGCGGGCGATGGTCGCCAGTTCCTGGGTCACCCAGCGGAAATCCTGCTCGGTCAGCCGCATGTTGGCGAGCGGGTCCAGGGCATGGCCGTCGAAGCCGGCGGAAACCAGGATCAGTTCCGGCTTGAAGGCGACCAGCGCGGGGAAGATCGTCTCGGTGAAGACCTTGCGGAAGGCCGGGCCGTCCGCCCCCGGCGGCAGGGGCACGTTCAGGATATTGTCGTTGCAGCCGGTCTCGCCCGCCGCCCCGGTGCCGGGATAGAGCGGTGCCTGATGGGTCGAGGCATAGAAGAGATCGGGGTCGCCCTCGAAGGCGCTTTGGGTGCCGTTGCCGTGGTGGACGTCGAAATCGACCACCGCGACCCGTTGCAGGCCGTGGGCCGCGCGGGCATGCAGGGCGCCGACCGCGACATTGTTGAAGAAGCAGAAGCCCATGGCATGGCCGGGCTCGGCGTGATGGCCGGGCGGGCGGACGGCGCAGAAGGCGGAATAGGCCCCGCCGGTCAAAACCGTATCGACCGCCGCGACCACCGCGCCGGCCGCATGCAGCGCCGCCTCGCCCGAGCCGGGGGACATCACGGTGTCGCCGTCGATATGGACATTGTTGTGGCCGACCGCCGGCACCTTGGACAGCACCCAGTCGACATAGTCGGGATCATGGACGCGGATCAGCTGCTCGCGCGTGGCCGGCGGCGCCTCCGCCCGTTCGAGATAGTGGAAATCCTCGGCCTCGAGCGCCCGCATCACCGCCCGCAGCCGGTCGGCGCTTTCGGGGTGGCCCCAGCCGGTGTCATGGGCGAGGCAGGACGGGTGCGAAAACAGAATCGTGGACATGAGACGGGCGCTTCCAGGCAGTTTTTCCGGCCGGCATTGCAAAGCCGGCGCTTAATGCCCCCACTTTCGCGCGTAAATTACCCGGCCGACAAGCACGACTTATGGGTTAAACCGCCGCCGCCGCGGCGGCGGGCGTGTTTTCCTTGTTCCCGCCCGGCCGGCATCGTAACAAGCGATAGGGTAGACGGAGCGGGACATGGCCCTCGACGACAAGGATTATCGCCGGCAGCTGGAAGCCTGCCTCGGGCATTGGCTGGATGTCCTGGAGGCGACCGGCGCCTTCGACGAGTTGGACCTCGCGGACGGCGTGCTCCAGGCGGAAACCGAGGACGGCAAGGTCTTCATCCTGAACCGCCACCTGCCGCTGAAGCAGGTCTGGCTGTCCTCGCCGGTCTCGGGCGCGCATCACTATGCCTTCGACGAGGGGCGGGGCGGCTGGTTCTCCACCCGGGGCGGCGAAGCCCTGGCCGACCGGCTGCGCGCCGATCTCGGCCAGATCGGCATCGGCATCGCGGGCTGACCTGCGACGCCGGGTCGCGGCGCCGGCCGGCGCTTTCCCCCGGCGGCCATTCGGCGTAACAGAGGCGGCTTCAAGCCGGCAGTGACAAGAGAACAGGGATCGGGGCGGCAATGAGCAGCAGGGCAACGGACGATGGCGCCAGCGGCCGGCGGGGCAATCCTTTTCCCAAGCTGCGCCAGCTCTGGCCTTTCGTCCGGCCCTACCGTGGCCGGGCGGCGCTGGCGCTGGTCGCCCTGGTGGTCGCCGCCGGCGCGACGCTGACCATCGGCCAGGCCCTGCGCAGCCTGATCGACCACGGCTTTGCCGAGGGCGGGGGCGGCAGTGCCGCGATCGACATCTATTTCATCGCCCTGCTCGGCGTCGTCGTCGTGCTCGCCTTTGCCACCTTCGGGCGCTTCTACCTCGTCTCCTGGCTGGGGGAGCGGGTGATCGCCGACCTGCGGCGCACGATCTACGGCCATGTCGTCCGCCTGGACGCCACCTTCTTCGAGACCACCCGCACCGGCGAGATCCTGTCGCGCCTCAATGCCGACACGCTGGTGATCGAGACCGTGGTCGGCTCCTCCGCCTCGGTCGCCCTGCGCAACCTCTTGATGTTCCTGGGCGGGACGGTGCTGCTCGTCATCACCTCGGTGAAGCTCTCGCTTCTCCTCCTCCTGGTCGTGCCCATCGTGCTGCTGCCGATCCTGGTGTTCGGGCGGCGCGTGCGCGGCCTGTCGCGCGCCAGCCAGGACCGGCTGGCGGAATCCGCCGCCATCGCCAACGAGACGCTGAACGCCGTCCACACCGTCCAGGCCTTCGGCCAGGAGGCGGGCGAGGCCGCCCGCTACGGCACCGCCATCGAAGCGGCCTTCGGCACGGCGCGCCAGCGCATCCGCACCCGGGCGTGGCTGACGGCGCTGGTCATCACCCTGATCTTCGGCGCCATCGATCTCATCCTGTGGATCGGCGCCAAGGATGTCGCCGCCGGCGCCATGTCCGGGGGCGAATTGGCGGCCTTCGTCTTCTATGCGATCGTCGCCGCCGGGGCGCTCGGCGCGCTGTCGGAAGTCTGGGGCGATCTGCAGCGCGCCGCCGGCGCCGCCGAACGCCTGCTCGAAATCCTGGCGGTCGCCCCGGCGATCCACGCCCCCGCCGTGCCCAAAGCCCTGCCGGCCCGGGTCGCCGGCACCATCGCCTTCGAGAAGGTGACCTTCCACTATCCCTCGCGCCCGGACCTGCCGGCGCTCCGCGACCTCAGCTTCACCGTCGCCCCGGGCGAGACGGTCGCCCTGGTCGGGCCGTCCGGCGCCGGCAAGACCACCGTGTTCCAATTGCTGCTGCGCTTCCACGATCCGGCGGCCGGGCGCATCACGGTCGACGGCATCGACATCCGCGACCTCGATCCCGTCGACCTGCGCGGCCTTTTCGCCCTGGTGCCGCAGGAAACCACGATCTTCGCGACCGACGCCGCCGCCAACATCCGCTACGGCCGGCCCGACGCCGCCGCGGCCGAGGTCCTGGCCGCGGCCGAGGGCGCCTCGGCCCGGGGTTTCATCGAGCAATTGCCCGATGGCTTCGCCTCGCCCCTGGGCGAGCGCGGGGTGCGCCTCTCGGGCGGGCAGAAGCAGCGCCTGGCGATCGCCCGCGCCATGCTGCGCGATCCCCGCATCCTGCTGCTGGACGAGGCGACCAGCGCCCTCGACGCCGAATCGGAAGTCCAGGTCCAGGCCGCCCTGGACCGGCTGATGCAGGGGCGCACCACCCTGGTCATCGCCCACCGCCTGTCGACCGTGATCGACGCCGACCGCATCCTGGTGCTGGACGACGGGCGGATCGTCGAATCCGGCCGCCACGACGACCTCGTCGCCCAGGGCGGCCTCTATGCCCGGCTCGCCACCCTCCAGTTCGGCGATGCCGAGGAGCGCCGGCGCGAAGCCTGAACCACGGCGCCATTGCGCTGGGCGCCGTGCGGCCTTAGAGAAAAGACAATATAAGCCGGACCACCGGCCGAGGAGAGGAAGCATGGCCCATTGGGGTAAGCGCCTGGTGATCACCGGCGCCGTCGTGTTCGTTGCCTGCGCCGGTGCCGTCGGTGCCGCCATGTACAGCGCCAATCAATTCCGCAGCGTCGAGGCGGCGGGCAATGTCGCCTGCGCGGCCGTGACCGGCGTCGTCGGCGCCGAGGACATCGTGGTCGACCTCGGCCGCAACCGCGCCTTCGTCTCGATCGACGACCGCCGCGCCGCCATGGCCGGCCGGCCGGTGCGCGGCCGGATCGCCATGATCGACCTTGCCGCGCCCAGTCTCGCGCCCGTCGACATCACCCCGGCCCAGCCCGAGACCTTCCACCCCCACGGCATCAGCCTGTGGACCGATCCGGCCACGGGCGAGCGCAGCCTCTTCGTCGTCAACCACATCCAGGGCGGCCTGAACGAGATCGGCATCAGCCGGGTCGAGATCTTCGGCATCGCCGAGGACGGCAGGCTGACCCCGCGCGGCGGCGTGATCGGGGCGGAGATGAATTCGCCGAACGATGTCCTCGCGGTCGGGCCCAACCAGTTCTACGCCAGCAACGACCACGGCTCGACCACCGGCCTCGGCATCTTGCTGGAGAATTACCTGCAATTGCCGCGCGCCACCGTCGTCTATTACGACGGCAAGGGCTTCACCCGGGTGGCCGACGGCATCCGCTTCGCCAACGGCCTGGGCCTGTCGCCGGACGGCCGGCAGTTCTATGTGGCCGAGACCACGGGCTTTGCCGTCCGCACCTATGACCGCAACCCGGACAGCGGCCGCCTGACCCTGCGCGCCTCGACCCCGGTCGACAACGGCGTCGACAATATCGACATGGCGCCGGACGGCAGCCTGTGGATCGCCGGCCATCCCCGCCTGCTCGACTTCGTCGCCCATGCCGGCGATGCGGCGAAACCCGCCCCGTCCGAAGTGGTGCGCCTGAGCCCGGGGCCGGGCGGCCTCGCCGTCGAAACCGTGATGACCGACCCGGGGCAGCTGATCTCCGCCGCCTCGGTCGCCGCCTATGCGGGACCGGGGCGGTTCCTGGTCGGCGCGGTCTTCGACGAGAAGCTCCTCGACTGCCGGGTGAAGTGACCGGTCACGGCGCCGGCGGGCTCTTCACCGTGACGAGCCGCGCCGCGTCGGCGGCCTTGGCGCCGTCGAACAGTACCAGAAGGCGCAAGCCCTGGCCGCCGTCCGCGAAGGGCAGCAGGGCCTCGGGCTTGGCCCATTTGGTGTCGCCGTCCTTCTTGAAGGTGAAGCCGGCGACCGGCCCCAGGAGGACGGGCTCGCCCGCCGGCCTCCAGGCATAGACTTGATAAATAATCGTCGGCCCCGATCGCCTGGCTGTCCGGGGGATCGGCCGAGGGGCCGGCGAGGATCAGGAACGCCCCCTTGTAAGCGACGATATCGCGGATGCCGCGCCCGCCGAGGTCGAGCCTGTGGGAGACGGGCTTGTCCGCCGCCCCGTCGAACACCGCCGCCAGGGTGGTCTCGAAGACGACCGCGCGTTTCCGCTCGCCGAGCACGGGGGCCCGCAGCCCGGCGTAAAGCGCGCCGTCTTGGACCGCCAGTCCCTCGATGGTCAGGCCGTTGGCATCGAGGCGCCCGTCGACGAAGGGTGCGATCTCCTTGTCCGCGCTCAGCAGCGGCCGCAGTCCGGTCGCGGGCGTCAATGGGACATCGGCTGCCGCGGCCTCGCCCTTGCCCTCGAACGCCGTCCCGCGCAGCGCGATCCGCTGGATGACGCTGACCGCCTCGATCGCGGCGCGGGCCTCGCCCTCCGGCGTCTCGCCCTTCTTGTCCCGCGGCCGACCGTGGGAGCCGAGGACATAGAAGGCATCGCCGGCGAAGGCCACCGCCTCGCCGTCGAATTCGAGGTAGCGGTCGCCGAATTTCCGCTCGGTCAGGCGGATCCGCTTGCCGAGGTCCAGCCGGTCCTCATGCAGCAAGGCGAATTGGGCGAATTGGGAATCGTCGTCGACGATCAGGCAGCGGCGCGGGAAACCCGCGGCCTCGGCACAGGCGATGCCGCTCAGGTCTTTCGCCCCCTTGATCTCGCCCTTCGGCTTGACCTCGCCGACCGATGCGCCCTTGACCGGAAAGGCATCGTCGGCCGCCGCCGGCACCGGCCCCGACAGGACGGCGGCAACCAGCACGGCGCCGCCCCAGGCACCACGACGAATACCCATGTCCCCCTCCTCTTTTCCCCGCCTTCGAGCATGACAACTTTAGGGAGCCTTCTCAATTTCAATTGAACTATTGAGGAATTTCATGGCCACAACTCCCTTCAAGGTGGATCGATATCGGGCCGCGCGAAGGGATAAGACGATGCCGATTGTAACGATCCGGTCGCCCCGGAACGGGCTGCTGTACATCAACAGTGTCTACAACGAGGTGGCCGACAAGCTGCCGGCGATCCTTGTGCTGCCGGTCGGCCCCATCTCTTCGAGACCGTGAACGGCGAGGGCGCGGTGCAGCGAATCGTCTTCGTCATGGTCAACGCCCGCTCGTTCCAGCCCTCCGACCTCGACGCCGAGGCCCGGCACGATGCCCAGGGCGCCAGGGTTTTTGCGACCGCAGAACAGCGGCTGGCCACCGTCGCCGCGGAATCGGTCTTCCTGTCGGTCGAACTGGATGCCATCGCGGACCGCGACTGCCGCCGCAAGATGCAGGGCATCCCGACCAGCTGGACCCTGACCGGCGCACAGGTCGACGCCACCCTGGCCATGGGCGAGGCGCTCTTCCTCGACAACCCGGCCCTGGCCGGACTGGCGGCGGCGACCGGGGCCGCAGCCGGCGGGCCGGCGGCCGGGGCCGTCGACCGGGTCTGCGCCGGCCTGCCCGAACATTGGTGAGGCCGCCACCGTTTCGCCCAAATTCGGCCCTTCGGCGGACAGAATGGGGCGGCATCTTCACCAGCGTTGGTCCTCAACACCAGGGCCCGACCGGATGTCAGGAAGACCCCCTAGCCCCCAGCCCCCTTCCTGCCGTTCGGTCGGGCCCGCCCCTGTCCGGGGCCCCCGCTTCCGGCCCACCGGACCACCCCCCGATTTCCCCCGAAATACCTGAAAAGCCGCGGTTTTCGCGGCAGTGCACAAGCGTTCCCGCTTGATCCCCCGCGCCTTGGCCCCTAGCTTGTCGCACCCTTCGGGACTCGGGCCCGGGGCGGGAGGCAGGACGGAAGATCGGATCGAGATGACAGCGGCAGCACCCATGATCGAAATCGTGGATCTGGTGAAACGCTTCGGGCCCTTCACGGCGGTCGACGGTGTCGGCTTTGCCGTGGGCCGGGGCGAGGTCCTCGGCTTCCTCGGCCCGAACGGCGCGGGCAAGTCGACGACGATGAAGATGGCCGCGGGCTTCCTGACCCCGACGCGCGGCCGCGTCTCGATCGCCGGCCATGACGTCGAACGCCGGCCGCTGGCCGCGAAAGAGGCGCTGGGCTACCTGCCCGAAGGGGCGCCGGCCTATGGCGACATGACGCCCCGGGGCTTCCTCGAATTCCTCGGCCGGGTGCGCAAGCTGCGGGGCGCCGACCTGCACCGCCGCCTCGCCCAGGTGGTCGACGAGATCCAGCTCGACGGCGTGCTGGACCAGCCGATCGAGACCCTGTCCAAGGGCTTCAAGCGACGCGTCGGCCTGGCCGGCGCCATCCTGCACGACCCGCCCTGCCTGATCCTGGACGAGCCGACCGACGGCCTGGACCCCAACCAGAAGCACGAGGTGCGGAACCTGATCCGGCGCATGGCGCCGGACAAGGCGATCGTCGTCTCGACCCATATCCTCGAAGAGGTCGAGGCGGTGTGCAGCCGGGCCGTGATCATCGACCGCGGCCGCGTCGTCGCCGACGGCACGCCCCAGGACCTGGTCGCCCGCGCGCCGGAACACAATGCGGTGCGCATCGGCCTTGCCAATGCGGTGCCCGACCTTGCCGCGCGCCTGGCCGACGTGGCCGGCGTCGCCCGCGTGGTGCTGCCCGAAGGCGGGCGGGCGGGCCGGGATTTCCTGGTGCTGCCGCGCGACCATGCCCCGATCCTCGAAGGGGTGGCGGCGCGCCTGCGCCAGACCGGCATCGCCATCGAAACCCTGACCGTCGACCATGGGCGTCTCGACGACGTCTTCCGCGCGCTGACCAGCAGCGACGCGCGGCGCAGCGCCCCCCAGCAGCCGGAGACCCGGGCATGAGCGCCACCATGACCATCGCGCGGCGCGAATTGGCGGGTTACTTCGCCACCCCGCTCGCCTATGTCTTCATCATCGTCTTCCTGTTCCTGACCGGCATCTTCACCTTCTATGTCGGCAATTTCTTCGACCGGGGCGAGGCCGACCTGGTGCCGTTCTTCTCGTTCCACCCCTGGCTTTACCTGTTCCTGATCCCCGCCATCGCCATGCGCCTCTGGGCGGAGGAGCGGAAAAGCGGCACGATCGAACTCCTGCTCACCCTGCCGGTGCCGCTGGCCGCCGCCATCATCGGCAAGTTCCTGGCCGCCTGGGCCTTCACCGGCATCGCGCTGGCCCTGACCGCGCCCATGTGGTTCACCGTCAACTACCTGGGCCGGCCCGACAACGGCGTGATCCTTGCCGGTTACATCGGCTCGTTCCTGATGGCCGGGGCCTATCTCGCGGTCGGCTCGTGCCTGTCGGCGGCGACGCGGAACCAGGTGGTCGCCTTCGTGCTGACGGTCGTCGTCCTGTTCCTGTTCACCGCCTCGGGCGCGCCCATGGTGCTCGACGCCTTCAGCGGCTGGGCGCCCCAGGCGATCATCGACACGATCGCCTCCTTCTCGTTCCTCACCCATTTCAACGGCATCGTCGCCGGCGTGATCGAGGCGAAGGACATCGTCTTCTTCGCCACGCTGATCATCGCCGCCCTCGGCGCCAATGCCGTCGTCATCGACATGAAGAAGGCGTCCTGAGATGGCGTCCCGCAACGTCCGTTTCGCCGGCGGCGCCGCCCTGGCGCTGATCGCCGCCCTGTTCCTCGCCGTGAACCTGATCGCCCAGGTCGGCTTCCCGGGCTGGCGCCTGGACCTGACCGAGAACCGGCTCTACACCCTGTCGGCAGGCACCGAAGCCATCCTCGACAAGCTGGACGAGCCGGTCACGCTACGCCTCTATCACTCGGCGGCGCTGTCCAACCAGTTCCCGGCGATCAAGACTTTCGCCACCCGGGTGACCGAGCTTCTGGACAGTTTCCGCCGCGCCGGCCACGGCAATATCCGGATCGAGATCATCGATCCCATCCCCTATACGACCGCCGAGGACGAGGCGGTCGCCGCCGGCATCAACGGCAACGACACGCCGTCCGGCGAAGCCTTCTACTTCGGCCTGGTCGGCACCGGGCCGATCGGCGGGCGGGAAGTGATGCCCGTGATCACGCCCGACCGGGAGAATTTCCTCGAATACGACCTCGCCAAGATGGTGGTCGCCCTGACCGCGGAAAAGAAGCCGGTGCTCGCCGTCATTTCCGCCCTGCCGCTCGACGTCGGCTTCGGCGGGCCGATGGCGGCGCTGCGCGGCCAGTCCCATCCCTTCGCGGTCTACAGCCAATTGGCCGATCTCTACGACGTCCGCATGATGTCGCCCGATTTCGTCGAGATCGGCGCCCATATCGACATGCTGCTGATCGCCCATCCGCCCAAGCTGACGCCGCAGCAGCTCTATGCCGTCGACCAGTTCATGATGGCCGGCGGCAAGGCGGTGGTCCTGGTCGATCCGAATGCCGAGGTCGCGGCCCAGGGCCCGCCCCAGGGCGGCCCGCCGCAGATGGCGTCCAGCCTCGATCCGCTGCTGGCCGGCTGGGGGGTGAAGATCGATCCCCAGCAGGTGATCGGCGATGCCGAGATGGCGACCAAGGTCACCGTGCCCGGCAGCCGCCGCCCGCTCGACTACCTCGTCTGGCTGCGCGCCGGGCGCGAGCGGATGAATGCGACCGATATCGTCACCGCCAGCCTGTCGGAAGTCCTGTTCGCGACCCCCGGCCACATCCAGAAGCTGGAGGGCGCCGCCACGAACGTGGAGCCGCTGGTCACCACCTCGGTCCGGGCCGGCGTCTTCGATCCGATGACGGTGCGCACCACCGGCAATCCGGAAGACCTCGCCCGCCTGTTCAAGCCGGAGGACAAGAGCTTCGTGCTGGCGGCCCGGATCACCGGCACCGCCGCCTCCGCCTTCCCCGAGGGCGCGCCCAAGACCGAGGGCACCCAGGCCCCGAACCCGACCGCCGCCGGGGCGACGCCGGCCTTCGGCGCCGCCGAGCGGGCACCCCTGAAACAATCGGCAGCGCCGATCAATGTCGTGCTGATCGCCGATGCGGACGTGATCGACGACCGCCTGTGGGTCCAGGAAAACGGCCAGGGCGCAAGCCGCACCGTGGTGCCGCTGGCCGACAACGGCAATTTCATCGTCAATGCGGTCGAGAACCTGTCCGGTTCCGGCGACCTCATCGCCATCCGCGGCCGCGCCCCGGCCAGCCGGCCCTTCGCCGTCATCAACGACCTGAAGCGGGCGGCGGAACAGAAGTTCATGGCCCGCAGCCAGGAACTGAGGGCGAAGCTGGAAGCGACCGAGGCCCGCATCGCGGAACTGCGCCAATCCCGCCCGACCGGTGCTAACGGCGCCATCGTCTCGGTCGAGACGGAAAAGGCACTGGCCGACGCCAGGGCCGAGGTGGCGGCGACGCGGCGCGAATTGCGCGACGTCCAGCGCAACCTCGAGGTCGATATCAACAATCTCCAGGCCCGGCTGCGCTTCATCAACATCGGCCTGGTGCCGCTGGCCGTCGCCGCCGCCGCCTTCCTGCTCTCGCTCGTCCGGCTGCGCCGCCGCCGGCTGCGGCGGGGCGTGAACTAGGAGCCTGATCCCCATGCGCCGCTCCACCCTGGCCATCCTGCTCGGCCTCACCATCGTTCTCGGCCTCGCCGGGGCGTGGCTGGTCGTCGAACGGGTTCGCACCACCGCCGCCGACCTCTCGGGCCGGCCCCTGCTGCCCGACCTGAAGGCCCGCCTGAACGATGTCGCCACCATCACCCTGACCGGCGCCGAGGGCAGCTTCACCCTGCAGCGCGACGCGGGCGAGCGCTGGATATTGCCCGAGCGGGGCGGCTATCCGGTCGATTTCGGCCGGGTCCAGCGCCTCCTCGTCGCCCTGGCCGACATGAAGGCGATCGAGCCGAAGACGGCGAAGCCCGAGCGCTACCGCTTTCTCGACGTCGAGGATATCGCCCCCGGCACCCGCGGGTTGCGCCTGACCGTGAAGGACGGGGCCGGGGTCATCCGCGCCGATCTCATCGTGGGCCGGCCGAGCGAGGTGATGGGCGCCACCAAGGTGCCGCGCCAATTCGTCCGCCTGGTGGGCGAGGCCTCCTCGTGGGAGGCGGAGGCGGACCTCCGCCTGGAACGCCAGGCCGCCGTCTGGCTGGACCGCGAATTGCTGGTCATCGCCCCCGACCGCTTCCGGCGCGCCACCGTCACCCGGGACGGCCAGACCGTCCGCATCACGCGCCCGAAGGCGAGCGACAGCTTCACCGTCGAAGGCATCGACCCGGCCGCCGCCAGCCCGAAGAGCGGGCGCATCGGGGCGCTCGCCGTCGCCGCCACCTATCTGACCCTGGACGATGTCCGCAAGGCGGCGGAAGACCCGGGCAAGCCGCTGGCCACCGTGGTCTATGAAACCTTCGACGGCCTGGTCCTGACCCTGGACCTGACCTCGATCGACGGCCAGGGCTGGGCCACCATCGCCGCCCGCTTCGATCCCGAAGCGGGTGCCGCGGCCAAGGACGCCGGCGCCCCCGCCGGCCCGGACGGCCAGCCCCTGCTGAAGGATGCCGAGACGGTGAAGGCCGAGGCGGGCGCCATCACCGCCCGCACCGCGGGCTGGCGCTACCGGATCGACGGCACCCGGGTGATCGACCTGACGCCCGAGGCCAAGGACCTGTCGGAGCCGAAGCCCGCCCCCGCGGCCTCCACCCCGCCGGGCGCGACACCGGTGCCCGCGCTCCCGGCCCTGCCGGAGATGCCCCAGCCGCCCGCGCAATAGGGCGAGAGGGGGCCCCTTCGCCCTTGAAGGGCGGGGGGGCTTTCCTATATCGAACGCGGATCACGGCATTGAACCGAGGCACAGAGCAAATGACGGCTGAAAGCATCGAAACCCGCGGCTTCGAAGCGGAGGTGGCGCGCCTCCTGCACCTGATGGTGCATTCGGTCTATTCGGAGAAGGAAATCTTCCTCCGCGAACTGATTTCCAACGCTTCCGACGCCTGCGACAAGCTGCGCTACGCCGCCCTGACCGAGCCGGCCTTGACCGCCGACGACCCCAATTTCCGGGTCGAAATCTCGCTCGCCAAGGACGCCCGCACCCTGACCATCGCCGACAACGGCATCGGCATGTCGAAGGACGAGCTGATCGCCAATCTCGGCACCATCGCCCGTTCCGGCACCTCCGCCTTCGTCGAGCAACTGTCGGGCGACGCCGCCAGCGACGTCAGCCTGATCGGCCGTTTCGGCGTCGGCTTCTATTCCGTCTTCATGGTCGCCGAAGCGGTCGAGGTGGTGTCGCGCCGGGCCGGCAGCGACGAAGCCTGGTCGTGGGAATCGGACGGCGCCGGCACCTACCGCCTGAAGCCGGCGACGCGGGCCGGGCGCGGCACCACGGTCACCCTGCGGCTGCGCGAGGGCGAGGATGAATTCCTCGACGCCTGGCGCCTGAAGCGGATCGTGAAGACCTATTCCGACCATATCGCCCTGCCCGTGATCCTGAAGGCGGAGGCCGACGAGGCGCAGACGGATGGGGAGCAGAAGGAAGACGAGACGCTGAACAGCGCCTCCGCCCTCTGGACCCGGCCGAAATCGGAAATCACGGCCGAGCAATATGCGGAATTCTACCGCCACGCCGGCCATGCGGCGGACGAGCCCTGGGCCACCATCCATTGGAAGGCCGAGGGCACGATCGAATATACCGGGCTTCTGTTCATTCCCGGCACCCGCCCCTTCGACCTGTTCGATCCCAAGCGCGAAAGCCGGCTGAAACTCTATGTCCGCCGGGTCTTCATCACCGACAGCTGCGAGGCGCTGCTGCCCGGCTATCTGCGCTTCGTGAAGGGCATCGTCGATTCCGCCGACCTGCCCCTCAACATCTCGCGCGAGATGCTGCAGGAAAGCCCGCTGACCGCGAAGATCCGCTCGGGCCTGGTGAAGAAGATCCTGTCGGAACTGGAGAAGCGCGCCGGCGACGACGGCTTCAAGACCTTCTGGGATGCCTTCGGCCCGGTCCTGAAGGAAGGGCTGTACGAGGATTTCGAGCGCCGGGAACAGATCCTGAAGCTCGCCCGCTTCAAGACCACCAAGTCGGGCGACGAGACCGTCACCCTGGCGGAATACGCCGCCCGCATGCGCCCGAACCAGACCGCGCTCTATTTCATCACCGGCGATGCCGCCACCGTCGCCCGCTCGCCGCAGCTCGAAGCCTTCAAGGCCCGGGACATCGAAGTGCTGCTGCTGTCCGACCCGATCGACGATTTCTGGACCGGCACCGGCCTCGACTGGGAGGGCAAGCCCTTCCAGTCCGTGACCCGGGGCGACATCGACCTCAGCCAGATCCCGGCGGCCGAGGACGAGCGCAAGGGCGAGGATGCGCCGGAAGGCGCCATCGCCAGCCTGATCGCCGCGGCCAAGCTGGCCCTGGGCGAAGCGGTGAAGGATGTCCGCGTCTCCAAGCGCCTGACCGACAGCCCGGTCTGCCTCGTCGCCGCTGCCGGCGACATGGACATGCATCTCGCCCGCCTGATGCGCGCCGCCCGCGGCCGGGATGCCGCCCCGGACGAGGCCCGCATCCTCGAGATCAACCCGCGCCATCCGCTGGTCAAGGCGCTGGCCGCCCGGGCCGAGGGCGACGGCGCGGTCGATGCGCTGGACGATGCCGCCCATCTCCTGCTCGATCAGGCCCGCATCGTCGAAGGCGAAGCCCCGTCCGACCCCGCCGCCTTCGCCCGGCGCCTGTCCGAGGTCATGGTGCGCGCGGTGGCGTGACCGCGCGCTCGGGCCCCTGCCCTGCCGGGCGGGGGCTCTATCGCCCGTTTTCCTTGGGTTTTCCGGCTGCGCGGACCTCGAGGGCGCTCAACTGCGTCGGCACCAGGCGCTCGGAGAAACCGGCCAGGACCGACCAGATCATCAGCTTGAAGAAATCGACCGTGGGCAGCCCGACCGTCTGCCCGCTGTCCAGCGCGACGAATTTCCACAGGTTCGCCATCGTCGCCTCGGGGAAGATGCCGCCGCCCAGCAGGCCGCTGCCGATCAGCCAATAGAGCACGAGGGCGCCGATCGCCCCGGTGGTCGCCCGCGAGACGAGGCGCGAGGGCGCGAAATCGAGCTGGATGGTGTAGTAGTCCAAAGTGCGCAGGCGCGACTGAAAATCGATCAGCCGCGAGAAATAAGCCCCGATGATCCCGGCGAAGACGACGAAGAAGGGGTGGAACCTGGCCACGCGCTCGGCGTCGTTCCAGCAAAGCAGCACGCCGATGCCGAAGAAAATGACGATGATGACCGCCATCCCCGAATTGTTCAGGTGATTGGCGGCCGCCTTCCGGGTCGCCCGGTCCAGGCGGCGGCGCTCGTAATGCAGGTGCAGGTCCTGGACCAGCCGCAGCAGCAGGGCCCGCCGCTCCGCCGCCGCGGCCGGGGCGAAGGCCGCCTGCAGGGGCACGACGGCCGGCAGCGGCGGGATCAGGGCCTGCGCCTCGGCGCCGCGGCGGATGAATTCGGCGTTGACGTCTTCCGGCGGCAGCAGCGCGGTCAGCCTCAATTCCGCCTCGTTGAGCTTGACCCAGCTGCCTGCCGAGCTTTCCGCCTCCAGCAGCGCCCTGATCTTCGCCTGCTCCGGCGTGTCGGCCGCATCGGGCGGTTTCAGCCGGTCGAGGAGGACGAGCAGGTTCTTCTTGTAGTCCTGCCACAGCACCAGGGGCGCCCCTTGTCCCCTGAGCGTCTTGTCCCCTTGCTCCCCCGCTCGATCGTCCGCCATGTCGAGTTCCTCAGTCGTTGAGAACCGTCAGATTCCAGTGGCCGCCGTTGACCCAGCCGGTGCCCATGGCGATCGTACCCTTGCGGTTCAGCACGACATGGCGCCGCTTGGGATCCGACAGGCCGCTGCGCAGATAGGACAGGCAGAGCAGTTCGAGCTGGTCCGCGCTTGCCTTGTTGCGCCATTCGAGCCCGCCGTTCTGGGTCAGCAGGTCGAAGAACCAGCAGAACAGGCGCTTGCTCACCGGCGTGGCGCCGCCATCCTTGTGCCATTGCTCGGCCTGGGCCAGGGCGCGGCTGGCGATCACCTGGAAGCGCTTGTCCTGTTCGGCCCTCATCGCCGGGAGATCGAGCAGGGCCCGCAGTTCCGCCCTGGGCTTGGCCTGGAGCTTGATCCCCTTCTGCCAGCCCCGCACGATCGTGAAGCCCGCCTTTACAGTGCCGGTGCAGGCCTGCCACAGCTGCGCGCCGAAGTCGGGCATGGCGCCCTGGACCTTGGCCTTGCCGACGGCGACCACCATGGGCCGGAGACTGCCGGAACCTAGAACATGTTCGGAATGACGGTCATTCCGAACATGCTCTATCGCTTTGATTTTACGCATCTTCGGACGGCGAACCGGTTTCCACTTCGCCTGAAGATGTTCTAAGTTCCATTGCAGGGCACCGCAGGAGATGCCCATCCCGTCGAAATCCCCGGCCACGCCCAGGTAGGGATCGCCCGTGGTTTCGAAACCCGGCGTCGCCGCAACAGCCGCCTTGTACCAGTCCGCAGCAACGCCCGGCATTTCCCGCTCCGATCGGCGATCTTAGGAATGCACTCTTAAGTTATTTTATCACTGTAGGTTTTCTTATCAAGGGAATTACCTAGCCGGGAACAATCTTATGTCCGGCAGCAATACCCGTATTCCCGTCGTTGCCGGCAAAACAAAACCCCGCCGGAAATCCGGCGGGGTTCTCAAGACGCTGACGGCGGCCCGAAGGCCGCCGTCCGTCATACTGCCATCGAGTTCGGCTTAGAACGCCGAGGTGTCGATCGGGGTCAGGTTCTTGACGATCTCGCGCTGCTGGGCCAGGCGTTCCGGCGAGAGCAGGATCAGGCCCTTGTTCTCGAGGTAGCCGCTGGCGGCGATCGAACGGTCCGAGAAGTACTCGTTCAGGAATTCGACGATGCCCGGGATTTCGCCGATCTGATACTTCTTCACGTAGATGTACAGTTCGCGCGACACCGGATACTTGCCCGACTGGACGTTCTCATAGGTCGGGGCATTGCCGTTCACCGTGGCGCCCTGGATCTTGTCGGTGTTTTCCTCGAGGTAGGAATAACCGAAGATGCCGAGAGCGTTCGGGTTGGCGACCAGCTTCTGAACGATCAGGTTGTCGTTCTCGCCGGCTTCGACGAAGGCGCCGTCTTCACGGATCTTCTGGCAATCCTTGCCGGCGATCAGGCCCTTGTTCTCGGCGATCTTGGCGCAGCCGTGGTCCATGACCAGTTCGTTGAAGGCGTCGCGGGTGCCCGAGGTCGGGGGCGGGCCCAGGACTTCGATCTTCTCGGCCGGGAGCTTCGGATCGATGTCGCTCCAGGACTTGTAGGGATTGTCGACGACGGCGCCGTTGACGACGACCTTGGCCGACAGGGCCTTCCAGATCTGCTCGATGGTCAGGGCGAAGGTCGGGGCCTTCTTCGAGTTGGCGAGCACGATGCCGTCATAGCCGACGGTCAGCTCGATGATGTCCTGGATGCCGTTGCTCTGGCAGGCGTCGATTTCCGAGCGCTTGATCCGACGCGAGGCATTGGCGATATCGGCATAGTTCGCGCCGACGCCGGCGCAGAACAGCTTCAGGCCGCCGCCGGTGCC
This sequence comes from Zavarzinia compransoris, assembly GCF_003173055.1. NCBI lineage: Bacteria > Pseudomonadati > Pseudomonadota > Alphaproteobacteria > Rhodospirillales > Zavarziniaceae > Zavarzinia > Zavarzinia compransoris. The sequence goes on along the minus strand of NZ_QGLF01000002.1, from coordinate 295,722 downwards.
GGTCGATTCGACGATCGGCGCCTTGAAGGTGCCGGCCTTGCCGAAGGTCTCGGCAACAGCGGTGGTGAACGGGAAGACGGTCGACGAGCCGACGATGCGGATCTGGTCGCGGGCTTCGGCGGCGCCGGCCAGGCCGGTGGCCATCAGGGCCGCGGCGGCGAAGCCGAGGAGAGCGGATTTCACGGTCATTGCAGGGGGTCCCCGGGTTTGAATTCCGGCCGGGACCTTACGCCGCCTCCGCGACCACTTCGTGACGCTTGAGTTTCAATTCCGTGACGATGCCGCCGGCAGATAGACGGTGAACGTCGTGCCCTGGCCGACGATCGAATCGATGGTCAGCGCCCCCTGGTGGCGGTTGACGATATGCTTGACGATGGCGAGGCCGAGCCCGGTGCCGCCGAGATCGCGGCTGCGCGCCGCATCGACGCGGTAGAAGCGTTCGGTCAGGCGCGGCAGGTGTTCGCGCGGGATGCCCGGCCCCTCGTCGGTCACGGCGATGGCGACCGGCTGGGCCTTGCCGGGCCAGCCCGCCCGCGCCGGGACATGGGCGATGACATGGGCCTGCACCCGCACCGTGCCGCCGATGCGGCCGTATTTGATCGCATTGTCGATCAGGTTGGTGAAGACCTGTTCCAGCTCGCCCTCGTCGCCCACCACCTGGGGCAGGTCGTCGGGCAGGATCACTTCGACCGCCGCCTTCTTGTCCTGGGCGCGGAAGTCCAGGGCCTTCACCACCCGGGCGATCAGCCGGCCGAGGCCGACCGGGTCCGCCGGCGGCGTGTGCTCGGTCAATTCCACCCTCGACAGCGACAGCAGGTCGCCGACCAGCCGGGTCATGCGCGCCACCTGTTCGGCCATGGTCCTGAGGAAGCGCTCGCGCGCCGCCGCATCGTCCCGCGCCGGGCCCAGCAGGGTTTCGATATAGCCGCCGAGCGCCGCCAGCGGCGTGCGGATCTCGTGGCTGGCGTTGGCGACGAAATCGGCGCGCATCCGCTCCACCCGCTTCGACTGGGTGAGGTCGCGGAACACCAGGGCGGCGACGATGCCGTCGCTGGACGGCCGCTCCAGGCTGGCGATCCGGCAGGTGAGTTCGCGGGCGACCGGCACCGGCAGGGACATTTCGATCTCGACGCTCGCCTCGTCGCCGGAGAGAACTTCGTCGACCGCTTCCAGGATCTCGGGGTGGCGCACCATGGCGGGCAGCGGCCGGCCGACCGGCTCGTCGCCGAAGATCGCCCGGGCGGCCCGGTTGGCCAGCCGGACCCCGAGGTCGCGGTCGATCAGAATCAGAGGATCGGGCAGGAGGTCGAGGACGGCGCGGTGGCTCCGGTCGCTTTCGCGCTGGCGGCCGCCGAGGGCGGCCAGGGCCTGTTCCAGTTCCTCCACCCGCTCGGCCGCGACCGTATCCTCGACCAGGGTCGAGGTCAGGCTGGCATCGTGGAGCGCCCGGTCGCGCCGCATCAGCAGGGCGACCAGCATGATGGCCGGAACCAGGGCGACCGCGCCCGCGACCGCCCCCTGGAGGCTGAGATGGCGCGAGACCGCCAGCAGGGCCAGGATGGCGAGGCCCGGCAGCGCCATCTTGGCCGTGGCGACGACAAGGGGAGTACGCAACAGCCTCATCATCGCCGGCCCCGGGGATCGCGCGGTCAGCGCGCCATATAGGCGGTCAGCGCCGCCAGGTTGACGAGGTCGGAAACCGCGGTGCCCAGGGGCACGATCTGGACCGGCTTCGCCATGCCGACCAGCAGCGGCCCGATCACCGTGGCACCGCCCAGTTCCTTCATCAGCTTCGCCGCCGTGATCGAGGTCGAGAGCGAGGGCATGATCAGCACATTCGCCGGCTCGGTCAGGCGCGAGAAGGGATAGAGGCTCATGAGCTGGCGGTTGAGGGCGACATCGACCATCATTTCGCCGTCATATTCGAAATCGGTCTCCTGCGCGTCGAGGAGGGCGACCGCATCGCGCACGATGCTGGACGAGGTCCGCGGCCGGTTGCCGAAATTCGAATAGGACAGGAAGGCGACCCGCGGCTCGTGCCCCAGGCGGCGCACCACGTCTGCCGACTGGCGGGCGATGTCGGCCAGGGCTTCCGGCGTCGGCTGCTCCTCGACCGCGGTATCGGCCATATAGATGGTGCGGCCCTTGGACAGCACGACCGACAGGCCGAAGACCCGGCGCCCGGGCACCGGATCGATGACCCGGCGGACATCCTCGAGCGAGGAGGCATAGGAGCGGGTAAGGCCGGTGACCATGGCGTCCGCATCGCCGTTCGCCACCATGCAGGCGGCGAAGATGTTGCGGTCGTTGTTCACCAGGCGCTGGCAGTCGCGGTAGAGCAGGCCGCGGCGCTGCTGCCGGCCATAGAGGAAGTCGCTGTAGCGCGTGTTGTGGGTCGAGTTCCGCGCATTATGGATTTCGAGGTCGGTCTCGGCATCCAGCCCCATGTCCTCGATCGTCTTGCGGATGCGGTCCTCGCGGCCGACCAGCACCGCCGTGCCATAGCCCGAATTGCGGAAGGCGAGGGCGGCGCGGATGGTCTTTTCCTCCTCGCCCTCGGCGAAGACGACGCGCTTCGGCAGCACCCGCACTTCGTCGAAGACGCGCTGGAACAGCGAGACCGAGGGATCGAGGCGGGCGTTCAGCTCGTGGCGGTAGGCCTGCATGTCGATGATCGGCCGGCGCGCCACGCCCGTGTCCATCGCCGCCTTGGCGACGGCGGGCGAGACATGGCCGATCAGGCGCGGGTCGAAAGGCACCGGGATGATGTACTTCGGGCCGTACTGCGGCCGGCTGCCGGCATAGGCCGCCGCCACCTCGTCCGGCACGTCCTCGCGGGCGAGGTCGGCCAGGGCGCGGGCGGCCGCCAGCTTCATCTCGTCGTTGATGGTGCGGGCGCGGACGTCGAGCGCGCCGCGGAAGATATAGGGAAAGCCGAGGACATTGTTCACCTGGTTCGGATAGTCCGAGCGGCCGGTGGCGACGATCGCATCGGCGCGGACCGCCTCGACCTCTTCCGGGGTGATTTCCGGGTCCGGGTTGGCCATGGCGAAGATGATCGGCTGCGCCGCCATATTGGCGACCATGGCCCGGGTCACCGCGCCCTTGACCGACAGGCCGAGGAAGACGTCGGCCCCATGCATCGCCTCTTCCAGGGTGCGGCGGTCGGTGGCGACGGCATGGGCCGACTTCCACTGGTTCATGCCCTCGGTGCGGCCCTTGTAGATGACGCCCTTCGAATCGCACAGCATGGCGTTCTCATGCGGCAGGCCCAGCGCCTTGATCAGCTCGATGCAGGCGATGGACGCCGCGCCGGCGCCGTTCACCACCACCCGGATATCCTTGATCGACTTGCCGGTGAGGTCGAGGGCGTTGATCAGGCCGGCGGCGGCGATGATCGCGGTGCCGTGCTGGTCGTCGTGGAACACCGGAATGTCCATGAGCTCGCGCAGCCGGCTTTCGATCACGAAGCATTCGGGCGCCTTGATGTCTTCGAGATTGATGCCGCCGAAGCTGGGCCCGAGGTAGCGCACGGCATTGATGAAGGCGTCCACGTCCTCGGTATCGACTTCGAGGTCGATCGAATCGACGTCGGCGAAACGCTTGAACAGGACCGACTTGCCCTCCATCACCGGCTTCGAGGCGAGCGCGCCCAGGTTGCCGAGGCCGAGAATCGCCGTGCCGTTCGAGATGACGGCGACCAGATTGCCCTTGGTCGTATAATCGTAGGCGGTCGAGGGATCCTCGGCGATCGCCTTGACGGGAATGGCCACACCGGGGGAATAGGCAAGGCTGAGGTCACGCTGGGTCGCCATCGGCTTGGTCGCCACGATCTCCAGCTTGCCCGGCCGGCCCTGCGCGTGAAACAGCAGGGCTTCCTGATCCGAGACAACGGTGCGCTTGGTGCTCATTTTTCTTCCAATCGGGCGCATCCGCGCCCGGCTCCCACGTCAAGAAAAGCTCCCGGCCAGATGCCGGAGGGTGCGGACTATCCTACCCTTTTCATTTGTTGTCCAGAGGACCATAAAAACTTTTCATTTCTTCTCAATGACGGCGTAACCCCCACCATAGGGCGCCGCCCGCCAGCAGGCCCCAGAAGGCGGCGCCGATCCCGCCGAAGGAGAGGCCCGACGCCGTCACCAGGAAGGTGACGAGGGCGGCCTCGCGTTCCGCCGGCACCGCCAGGGCCGCATTCAGCGCATTGCCGAAGGCGCCGATCAGGGCGAGCCCGGCCACCGCCTGGATCAGCACCGGGGGCGCCGCCGCCGCCAGGGCCGCCGCCAGGGTGGCGACGGCGCCGATGGCGACATAGCCGGCGCCGCCGATCACCGCCGCCAGCCAGCGCCGCCCCGGGTCCGCCGCCGCGTCCGGCCCGGCGCAGAGCGCCGCCGTGATCGCGGCCAGATTGACCGCATGGCCGCCGAAAGGGGCGGCCAGGGCCGAGACGACGCCGGTGGCGACGAACAGCGGCCCCGGGGCCGGCCGGTAGCCGTTGGTCTGAAGCACGGCAAGGCCGGGCACATTCTGCGACGCCATGGTGACCAGAAACAGCGGCAGGCCGACCCCAACCATGGTCTGGGGGTCGAAGACCGGCATCACCGCTTCGAGATGGGGGGCGAGGTCGCGGCCGGCGGGCAGCGCCGCCAGGGCGCCGCCGTCGAGGACCAGGACCGCGACGGTGACCGCGAGCGCGACCGGCACCGCCCACAGCCGGTTCAGCCGCATCGTCACCGCCCAGGCAAGGACGACGGGCAGGGCCTGCAGCGGCAGCAGGCCGACCGCCTTGAAGGGCGCAAGGCAAAGGCCGAGCAGCACCCCCGCCAGCATGGCGCCGGCCAGCGTCGCCGGGATCGCCGCCACCAGCCGCCCGAACGGCCGCCACAGCCCGGCCACCACGACCAGCAGGGCGGCGACGAGAAAGGCGCCCACGGCGGCGGCGAAACCGCCCGCCGGCGCGGCGGTCGCGGCCAGCAGGGCGGCCCCCGGCGTCGACCAGGCGATCGAGACCGGCATCTTCAGGCGCAGGCTGAGCACGACGCCCAGCCCGCCCATGGCCAGGCACAGGACCAGCAGGCCCGAGGCCGCCTGCCCCGGCGTCGCCCCCATGGCGCGCAGGCCCTCGAGCACCACGGCGAAGGACGAGGCGAAGCCGACCACCGCCGCCATCACCCCCGCCGTCGCCGGCCGGATCCATTCGGGTCGTTGCGCCTGTTCCATCACCCACCTCCGCCATGCCCGGCCATCCCGTCTGCCTTAACAAGCCCGTCTGCCTTAACAAGATTGGATCCAATCGACAATCATCTTGAGCGCATGGCCGCCCCATGGTTTCCTGCCGCCATGGATCTTGCCGCCCTGATCGCGCGCGACCGCCCGCGCTTCCGCACCGCCACCGCCTTTGTCGAGGCGGTGCTGCGCGAGGCGATCCTGAGCGGCCGCCTGCCCGGCGGCGCGGCGCTGCGCCAGGAAGAACTGGCCGCCGCCTTCGAGGTTTCGCGCATGCCGGTGCGCGAGGCCCTGCGCCAGCTGGAAGCCCAGGCCCTGGTCGATTTCGCCCCCCACAAGGGCGCGGTGGTCACCGATATCTCGGCGGCGGACGCGGCCGACAATTACGCCATCCGGGCGGCGCTGGAGCCGGCAGCGCTCCGCCTTTCCATCCCGCATCTGACGGCCGACGATCTCGCCCGCGCCGAAGCCCTGCTCGCGGAGATGGACGGCGAGGACGACATCGCCCGCCTGGGCGACCTGAACCGCCGCTTCCACCTGACGCTCTCTGCCCGCGCCGGCCGGCACCGCCTGCTGGCCCTGGTCGAACAGCACCTGGCCGCCGCCGACCGCTACCTGCGCTTCCATTTCACGGCGCTCGGCCGCGACCACATGGCCCGGGACGAGCACGCCGCCCTGCTGGCCGCCGCCCGCGACCGCGACCCGGATACCGCCGCCCGCATCGCCGCCACCCATGTCGAAACCGCCGCCCGCAACATCGAAGCCTTCTTCGCAAGGCGTTAGTTGACCGCCAGCGCCGCGGCCACGCGGGTCAGCTTGTCCGGGTTGCGGGTGATGTAGATGGCGGCGATGCGGCCGTCCTCGATCTCGAAGGCGATGGTCTGGAGGATGCCGTCCTGCGCGCGGATGATGAAGCCGGGCAGCCCGTCGATGCGCACCGGGCGGACGATGGCCGCCGCCTGCGCCCCGTATTTCCGCCGCAGGCCGGCATAGAGGCGGGCGACCCGCTCCGCCCCCGCAATCGGGTTGAGGAAGGCGATGACCTTGCCGCCGCCGTCGGAGCGCAGCACCACGGTTTCCGCGAGCAGGCCGCGCAGGCCCGCGACATCGCCCTGCGCCGCCGCCGCCAGGAAGGCTTGGGCGAGCTTCGCGCCCTCCTCGGCCGAGACGGCATAGCGGGGCCGCGCCTCGCGGACATGGCGCCGGGCGCGGGAGGCGAGCTGGCGCACCGCCGGCGGTTCCCGCCCGAGGGTGGCCGCGACCTCGTCGAGGGGGACGTCGAAGACGTCGTGCAGCAGGAAGGCCGCCCGTTCGAGGGGCGACAGCCGTTCCAGCGCCAGCATCAGGGTCAGGGTCAGGTCGTCCGCATCGGCCGCCGGTTCCGCCGGCTCGACGGCGGGTTCCGGCAGCCAGACGCCGGGATAGGTCTCGCGCCGGACCCGGGCCGATTTCATCACGTCGAGGCAGAGCCGGGTCACCGTCCGGGTCAGGAAGGCGGCGGGCGAGGCTACCGTGCCGGCCTCGACCCCGCGCCAGCGCAGCCAGGCGTCCTGCACCACATCCTCGGCCTCGGCATGGGCGCCGAGCATGCGGTAGGCAAGGCGCAGCAGCCGGGGCCGCTCCGCCTCGAACAGCAGGACGCCCCCATCAGGCGGCATGGGCCGCCTCGGCCGGATGGGCGGCGCGGAAGGCGACCGACAACCGGTTCCAGAGGTTGATCGCGCCGATGGCCAATGTCAGCTGCACCTGTTCCGCCTCGGTGAATTGGGCCGCAAGCGCACTATAATCCGCATCCGGGGCGCCGGTCCCGGCCACCAGGGTCACCGCCTCGGTCCAGGCCAGCGCGGCCCGTTCGCGCGGGCTGTAGAGGCTCGATTCCCGCCAGGCGTTCAGCATGTAGAGGCGCATCTCGGTCTCGCCCCGGGCCCGGGCGTCGGTCGCATGCATATGGATGCAGAAGGCGCAGCCGTTGATCTGCGAGGCGCGCAGCTTCACCAGTTCGAGGAGCCCGTGGTCGAGCCCGCCGGCCCTGAGGCTGGCCTCGACCGCCATCATGGCCTTCAGGCCGTCGGCCATGGACTTATAGGGATTGGCGATACGGGGTGTGGTCATCGTCGGCTCCTGTTCGGGGGTCGGTGACAAGACGAGGCGGCGGGCCCCGGCGTGACATGCCCGCCCGGAAAATCGAGGGCTGCAATGCACCGCCCCTGCCCCTAAAGTGCCGGCCATGCCGGACAATCCCCAAGCCCTCGAATCGGAAATCTCGGACGCCCCGGATCTCGCCGGGGCGACGCCGATGATGACGCAATACCTGAGCATCAAGGCGGCCCATCCCGGCTGCCTGCTGTTCTACCGCATGGGCGATTTCTACGAGATGTTCTTCGAGGACGCGGAGACCGCCGCCGCCGCCCTCGACATCACCCTGACCAAGCGGGGCAAGCACCAGGGCGAGGATATCGCCATGTGCGGCGTGCCGGTCCATGCCGCCGACGCCTATCTCTCGCGCCTGATCCGCAAGGGCTTCAAGGTCGCGATCTGCGAACAGGCGGAAGACCCGGCCGAGGCGAAGAAACGCGCCGGCAAGACCCTGGTCCGGCGCGAGGTGGTGCGCATCGTCACCCCCGGCACCCTGACCGAGGAAACCCTGCTCGACGCCCGCGCCAACAATCTCCTCGCCGCGCTCGGGGGCGCGGAGGGCAAGCTGGCCCTCGCCTTCGCCGACGTCTCGACCGGGCTGTTCGAGGTCGCGGCGCTCGACCCCGAGCAATTGGGCGCCGAACTGGCCCGCATCGCGCCGGGCGAACTGCTGGTCTCGGACCGGCGCCTGCAGGATCCCGCCCTGCTCGCCCTCGACGGTCTCTATGACGACCGCCTCACTCCCCTGCCGGCGGCGCGCTTCGATTCGGGCACCGCCGAACGCCGCCTGCGCGAGATTTTCGGCGTCGGCACGCTCGACGGTTTCGGCGCCTTCTCCCGGGCCGAACTGTCGGCGCTGGGCGCCCTGCTCGCCTATGTCGAACTGACCCAGAAGGGCCGCGTTGCCCGGCTGCGCCCGCCGCGCCGGGTCGCCCCCGGGTCGGCCATGGCGATCGACGCGGCGACCCGGCGCAGCCTGGAACTGATCCAGGGCCCCGACGGCGGCCGCGGCGGCAGCCTGCTCGCGGTCATGGACGAGACCGTGACCGGCGCCGGCGCCCGCCTGCTGCGGCAATGGCTGTCCTCGCCGCTGACCGGGGTCGGCGCGATCGAGGACCGGCTCGATGCGGTCGATCACCTGCTGCGCCAGGGCACCCTGCGCCAGGGCTTGCGGACCCTGCTGCGCCGCCTGCCCGATCTCGAACGGGCCCTGGCCCGGCTGGCGCTGGGCCGGGGCGGGCCGCGCGACCTGGCCGCCGTGGGCCAGGGCCTGGCCCTGCTGCCCGAGGTCGGCAGCCGCTTCCTGCACGCCGATCTCAGCCCGCCGCCGGCCGCCCTCGCCCGCGCCCTGGAGCGGCTGGGCGAGCACGGCCATCTGGCCGCGCGCCTGAGCGGGGCGATCGTGGCCGAGCCGCCGGCGCTGGCCCGCGACGGCGGCTTCGTCGCCCCCGAATGGTCCCCCGCCCTCGACGAGGAACGCCGCCTGCGCGACGAGGGGCGCCGGCTGGTCGCCGCCCTGGAGGCCCGGCTGCGGGCCGAGACCGGGATCGGCGCCCTGAAGGTCCGGCACAATAATGTCCTCGGCTATCACATCGAGGTAACGCCGCTGCACGCCGACAAGCTGGCGGCGGAGGACCGTTTCATCCACCGCCAGACCCTGGCCGGGGCCGTGCGCTTCACCACGGTCGAACTCAGCGATCTGGCCGACCGCATCGCCCGCGCCGGCGACCGCGCCACCGCCATGGAGGTGGAGATTTTCGACGGCCTCGTCGCCGAGGTCCTGGCCACCGCCGCGACCATCGCCGAGGCCGCCCTGGGCCTGGCCGAGATCGACGTCGCCGCCGGCCTTGCCGAGCTTGCGGAAAAGCGCCGCTATACCCGCCCCCGCATCGAGGACAGCGCCGCCTTCCACATCGAGGGCGGCCGCCACCCGGTGGTCGAGGCCGGCTTCGGCCTGGGCAGGGAGGGCGATTTCGTCGCCAACGACTGCGATCTCGGCCCCGGCAGCCGGCTGTGGCTGCTGACCGGGCCGAACATGGCCGGCAAGTCCACCTTCCTGCGCCAGAACGCCCTGATCGCGGTGATGGCCCAGGCCGGCAGCTTCGTGCCCGCCGCCGGCGCCACCATCGGCACCATCGACCGCCTGTTCAGCCGGGTGGGCGCGGCGGACGACCTGGCGCGCGGCCGTTCCACCTTCATGGTCGAAATGGTCGAGGCGGCGGCGATCCTGAACCAGGCGACGGCGCGCAGCCTCGTCATTCTCGACGAACTGGGCCGCGGCACCGCGACCTATGACGGCCTGTCCATCGCCTGGGCCGCGATCGAGCACCTGCACGACGTGAACAGGACCCGCGCCCTCTTCGCCACCCATTACCACGAATTGACCGTGCTGGCCGAACGGCTGGCGGAGGTTGCCGCCCATACGGTGAAGGTGAGGGAATGGAAGGGCGAGGTCGTCTTCCTGCATGAAGTGGTGCGCGGCACCGCCGACCGTTCCTACGGCATCCAGGTGGCGAAACTGGCCGGCCTGCCCGGCGCCGTGATCGCCCGGGCCGAGGACGTGCTGCACCGCCTCGAATCCGGCCGGGCCGGCAGCGCCGGCGGCCGGGCCGACATGGCGGCCCTGGCCGACGACCTGCCCCTGTTCGCCGCCCTTGCCGCCCGCCCGGCCCCGAAGGCGCCGCCCGCCGATCCCGCGGCGGCGGCCCTGGCGGAAGCGCTGCGCGCCCTCGCCCCCGACGACCTGTCCCCGCGCGAGGCGCTGGATGCGCTCTATCGCCTGAAGGCGCTGCTGACCTGACGCAACCCAGACCTCCGCCCGGCGGCATTGCCCGCCCCGCGCTTTGCCGCCATTTTTGACCGGACGAGACGGGCGATGGAGATGGCGGTGAGCGGTCTGCGGCTTCTGGTGGTCGAGGGCAATGTGGCGGCGGCGCGCGAACGGGCGATCGCTTCCGGCGGGACGGCGGCGGGCCTGTCCTATGCCGACCTGCTGCGCCGGCTGGCGCCGGACGCCACGGTCGACATCTGCTATCCCGCCGATCCGGGCAGCAACCTGCCGGGTGTCGCCGATCTCGCCGCCTATGACGGCGTCGCCATCACCGGCTCGGCCCTGAACATCTATGACGGCGGCCCGGCGATCGAGCCCCAGGTGGCGCTGGTCCGCGATGCATTCCAGGCCGGCACGCCCATGTTCGGCTCGTGCTGGGGCTTGCAGGTGGCGACGGTCGCCGCCGGCGGCACCGTGCGCGCCAACCCCAAGGGCCGCGAGATCGGCATCGCCCGGCGCATCGTGCCGACCGCGGCCGGCCGCGACCACCCCCTGCTGGCCGGCCGCCCCGCCGCCTATGACGCCATCTGCGTCCATCTCGACGAGGTGGAGACGATGCCGGCGGGCATGACCGTCCTCGCCGGCAATGCGGTCAGCGATGTCCAGGCGGCCGAGATCCGCCACGGCAACGGCGTGTTCTGGGGCGTTCAATATCACCCCGAATATACATTCCGCGAGATCGCGGCGGTCATGCGCCGCTATGGCCCGGTCATGGTGACCGGCGGCTTCGTTCACGACGCGGCGGAATTGCAGGCGGTGATCGCCCAATACGACGCCCTGGACGCCGCCCCGGGCGACACCGCGCTCGCCTGGCGCCTGGGCGTCGACGGCGAAGTGCTCGACCCCGCCGCCCGCAACCGCGAGATCGGCAATTGGCTGGCGCATCTGGTGCGCCCGGCCAGGGCGGTTTCCGGTAAAGCGGAAACCGCCCTATTTAAAAACCCTTGAGGGGGGCGCGGGCCTGAACCCTGGAACCATTCCGGGAAGCATTGTTTCCATGCAGGAAATCGATTGCCCGCATGCCGGAAGCCCGCCTTCCGCCGGCCGGGAAAAGCCGGCTATGATGACGAAGGGTGCAGGCTGACAGGGGTTTCCGGTTGATGAGCAGGTCGGATGTCGTCGTTCTCGGCGCCGGTATCGTCGGGGTTTCGGTCGCGCTGCATCTCCAGGCACGGGGGCGTTCCGTCACCCTGCTCGACCGCCGCGGCCCGGGAGAGGAAACCTCCTACGGCAATGCCGGCCTGATCGAGCGCGCCAGCGTCGTGCCCTATTCCTTCCCGCGCGACCTGCTCGTGCTGGCCCGCTATGCCCTGAACCACAATATCGACGCCCGCTACGATCCGCTGTTCGCGCCGAAGGTGGCGCCCTGGCTGATCCGCTTCTGGTACAATTCGGCCCCCGCCCGCCTGAAGCGGATCTCGGCCGAACTCCTGCCCCTGATCCAGAACAGCCTGAGCGAGCACAAGGCCCTGATCGCCGAGGCCGGCCTCGGCCACCTGATCCACGAGATCGGCTGGATCGAAGTCTTCCGCAAGGAGGCGAGCCACCGCAAGGCGATCGCCGAGGCGGCGGACGTCTATGCCCCCCATGGCCTCCGCTACGACGTCCTGTCCGCCGAACAATTGAAGGCGCGCGAGCCCCATCTCGCCGATGTCGCGGTCGGCGGCATCCATTGGCTGGACCCGGCCTCGATCCGCGACCCGGGCGATCTCGTCAAGGGATACGCCGCGCTCTTCGTCGCGCGCGGCGGCCGCCTCGCCACCGGCGACGCCCGCAGCCTGGAAGCCGCCCCCGGCGGCTGGCGCTTCAAGACGGCGGACGGCATCGGCGAGGCGGACCAGGCGGTGATCGCCCTCGGCCCCTGGTCGGACGACGTCTTCCGCGACCTCGGCTATCGCTTCCCGCTGGCGGTGAAGCGCGGGTATCACCGGCATTACCGGCCGGCCGGCAATGCGGTGCTGAACCACACCCTGCTCGATGTCGACAAGGGTTTCCTGCTGGCGCCCATGGCCCATGCCCTGCGCCTGACCACCGGGGTCGAATTCGCCGACCGCGACGCGCCGCCCAGCCCCATCCAGCTGGAACGGGCGGAACCGGCGGCCAAGACCCTGTTCCCCCTGGGCGAACGGACCGAGGCCGAGCCCTGGCTGGGCCGGCGCCCCTGCATGCCCGACATGAAGCCGGTGATCGGCCAGGCCCCCCGCCACAAGAGCCTGTGGTTCGCCTTCGGCCACAACCACCACGGCCTGACCCTTGGCCCCGTCAGCGGCCGCCTGCTGGCGGAAATGATGACGGGCCAGACGCCCTTCATCGACCCGGCGCCCTATAGCCCCGCCCGCTTCTAAAAAAAAGGGGCGCCGGACCTTCCGGCCCCGGCGCCCCGTCTCCTCCGCTTTGCGGCTTACTTCATCGTCGGGATCGAGAATTCCGCGCCCGAGCGGATGCCCGTCGGCCAGCGGCTGGTCACGGTCTTGACCTTGGTGAAGAATTTCACGCCCTCGGTGCCGTGCTGGTTGGTGTCGCCGAAAGCCGAGCGCTTCCAGCCGCCGAAGGAGTGATAGGCCAGCGGCACCGGGATCGGCACGTTGATGCCGACCATGCCGACCTGGACCCGGCTGGCGAAATCGCGCGCCGCATCGCCGTCGCGGGTATAGATGGCGACGCCGTTGCCGTAGGTGTGCTTGGTCGGCAGCGAGATCGCCTCTTCGAAATCCTTGGCGCGGACGATCTGGAGCACCGGGCCGAAGATCTCGTCCTTGTAGGAGCGCATGTCCGGCGTCACATGGTCGAACAGCGAACCGCCCAGGAAATAGCCCTGCTCATAGCCCTGGAGCTTGAAGTCGCGGCCGTCGACCAGCAGCTTGGCGCCTTCCTGGACGCCGAGGTCGATATAGCCCTTCACCTTGGCCAGATGTTCGGCCGAAACCACCGGGCCGTAGTCCGAAGTCGGGTCGAAGCTGGGGCCGACCTTCAGGGCTTCGACCCGCGGGATCAGCTTTTCGACCAGCTTGTCGGCGACTTCCTCGCCCACCGGCACCGCGACCGAGATCGCCATGCAGCGCTCGCCGGCCGAGCCGTAGCCGGCGCCGATCAGCGCGTCCGCCACCTGGTCGAGGTCGGCATCCGGCATGATGATCATGTGGTTCTTGGCGCCGCCCATGGCCTGCACGCGCTTGCCGTTGGCGGTGCCCGTCGCATAGACGTAGGAGGCGATATTGGTCGAGCCGACGAAGGAAACGGCCTGGATCCGCGGGTCGGTCAGGATGGTGTCGACCGCGACCTTGTCGCCGATCACGACGTTCAGCACGCCCTTGGGCCCGCCCGCCTCGAGGAACAGTTCGGCCAGGCGCAGCGGCACCGACGGGTCCTTTTCCGAGGGCTTGCAGACGAAGGTATTGCCGCAGGCGATGGCGACGCCGAACATCCACATCGGGATCATGGCCGGGAAGTTGAACGGCGTGATGCCGGCAACGACGCCCAGCGGCTGGCGCATCGAATACATGTCGATGCCGGGGCCGGCGCCTTCGGTGAAGTCGCCCTTCAGGAGGTGCGGGATGCCGCAGGCGAATTCGATCACTTCAAGGCCGCGCTGGATGTCGCCCTTGGCGTCCGAGATCACCTTGCCGTGTTCTTCGGACAGCAGGCGGGCGAGGCTGTCCATCTCGCGCTCGACCAGTTCCTTGAACTTGAACATGACGCGGGCGCGCTTCTGCGGGTTCTGCGCCGCCCAGGCCGGGAAGGCGGCTTCGGCCGACGCGATCGCCGCCTCGACTTCTTCCTTGGTCGCCAGCGGGGCCTTGCGGATCACTTCGCCGAGCGTCGGGTTGTAGACGTCCTGGAAGCGACCGCTCTGCCCCGGAAGGTGCTGGCCGTCGATGAGGTGCGTGAGATGCGTCGCCATGGCGTTTCCCCGAGGTGAATTCTTCGCCGCGCAAACTGGCACAGGCCGCTTTCCACTTCCACAAGCGTTGCCGCAGGATCATTGTGCGGAAACGCAGAGGGGTGGAGGCCGCATTCATGCAGGCATGTCGATGACCGGACGGCTGGATTGGGACGACCTGCGCTATCTCCTGGCCGTCGCCCGCGCCGGCCGGGTCTCGCTGGCGGCGAAACGGCTGGGGGTAGATCACTCCACCGTGATCCGCCGCATCGGCGTGCTCGAGGAGGCGCTGGGCGCCCGCCTCGTCGACCGCGGCCCGACCGGCTACGACCTGACGGACCGGGGCGTCACCCTGGTCGGGGCCGCGGAACAGATGGAGACGGCGGCGCTCGGCGCCCTCGACCAGATTTCAGGGGTCGATACCCAGATCTCGGGCGCGGTCCGGATCGGCGCGCCGGACGGTTTCGGCACCCTGTTCCTGGCCGGGCGCCTGGGCCGGCTGATCGGCCTGCACCCGGGGCTGGAACTCCAGCTGGTGGCCATGCCCCGGGTCTTCAGCCTGTCCAAGCGCGAGGCCGATCTCGCCATCAGCCTGTCGCCGCCCCGCTCCGGCCGGCTGGTCGCCTCGAAGCTGACGGACTACCGGCTGGGCCTTTACGGCTCGGACGCCTATCTGGCGCGGCGCGGCACCCCGACCCAGGTGGAGGACCTGCCCTACCACAGTTTCATCGGCTATATCGACGACCTGCTCTATACCCCCGAACTCGACTATCTGGCCGAGATCCACCCCGGCATCCGGGCCGGCCTGCGCAGCGCGGGGCTGGTCGCCCAGTTGCAGGCCGCGCGCTCGGGCTTCGGGCTTTGCGTCCTGCCCCATTTCGCGGCGGCGGCGGAGCCCGGCCTGGTGCCGGTGCTGCCCGGGGTGGTGGCCCTGGTCCGCACCCTGTACCTGCTGACCCATTCCGACCTCAAGGACCTGCCGCGGATCCGCGCGGTCAGCCGCTTCGTGGTCGAGGAGACCCGCAAGGCGCGCGACCTCTTCATGCCATAATCCGATGACTCCAATCGCTGCATCGGATGCCTGCGGTCCGTTACAGTAGGGGCGCTTACCGAGTGCGGACATGAGTCTCACCTATCAGATCATCCTCATCGGCGCCCTGATGGGTGTCTTCGCCATCGTCGCCGGACGCGTCTCCTCCCGTCTCGGGGCGCCGGTCCTGCTCGTCTTTCTCGGCCTCGGCATGCTGGCGGGCGAGGACGGCCTCGGCATCCGCTACAACGATGTCTCGGGTGCCTATTTCGTCTGCTCGGTCTCGCTTGCCGTCATCCTGTTCGACGGCGGCCTGCGCACCCAGCGCAGCACCATCGCCGTCGCCGGCCTGCCGTCCCTGGTGCTGGCGACCGTGGGCGTGGCGATCACCGCCGGCATCGTCGCCGTGGCCGCCTGGGCCATGTTCGGCACGCCGCCGGCGGGCGCCCTGCTGATCGGCGCCATCGTCGCCTCGACCGATGCCGCCGCCGTCTTCTTCCTGCTGCGCCTGCAGAAGCTCGACATCGCCCGGCGCGTCGCCTCCACCCTCGAGGTCGAATCGGGCCTGAACGACCCGATGGCGATCTTCCTCGCCCTGCTGGCGATCGAGATGGTGGCGGGAAGCGGCGTCTCGCTCGGTTCCGGCGCGCTGTCCTTCGTCTTCGAGATCGGCGGCGGCGCGCTGATCGGCTGGGCCGGCGGGCGGGCCATGGTGTTCCTGGTCAACCGGCTGGAAGTCGCCGCCGGCCTCTATCCGGTGATGGTCGTCATGTCGGCCCTGACCGTCTTCGCCGGGACCCAGCTGATCGGAGCCTCGGGCTTCCTCGCCGTCTATGTCGCCGGCTTCGTCCTCGGCAACGAGCGGCACCGGGCCAGCCAGTTCATCCTCCGCTTCCACGACGGCATCGCCTGGCTGGCGCAGATCGCCATGCTGCTCACCCTCGGCCTCCTGGTGACGCCGACCAAGCTGCTGCCGGTTCTGCTGCCCGCCCTCGGCGTCGCCTGCGTCCTGATGGTGGTGGCGCGGCCGCTGGCGGTCTTCCTCTGCCTCTGGCCGTTCCGCTTCTCGATGCGGGAGAGAGCCTTCGCCGCCTGGGTGGGCCTGCGCGGGGCGGTGCCGATCTATCTCGCCCTGCCCGCCATCATCGAGAACATGCCGGGGGCGGAGGCGCTGTTCGGCGTCGCCTTCGTCGTCGTCCTGACCTCCCTGGCACTTCAGGGCTGGACGGTGGCGCCCGCCGCCCGCTTCCTCAACCTCGCCCTGCCGCCGTCGAAGGCCCATGCCGACCGGCGCGACGTCGACGTGCCCCTGGGCGCCCAGCGCGACATCGTCGGCTATCGGGTGCTGCCGGGCTCCAGCGTGCTCGACCTGCCGTTCGCCCGCCTCGTCCTGCCCGAGGGGGCGACGGTGCTGACCGTGCTGCGCGCCGGCACCGTGGTCACGGCCGAGGCACTGGACCGGCTGGCGCCCAAGGATTACGTCCTGGTCATCGCCGACCCGGAACAGATCCTGACCCTCGACCGCATCTTCGCCAGCCGGCGCCGGCACGAGGGCGCGGTCGCCGCCGCCGGCGAATTCCCGGTCGAGGCCGATCAGGCGATCGACGATTTCTGCCGTCTCTACGGCATCGACCTGAAACCCCAGGACCGGGGCAGGACCATCGCCGGCGTGCTGGCCGCGGCCTTCGGCGGCCAGCCGGTGCCGGGCGACCGCCTGGCCTATGGCCCGGTCGAACTGGTGGTGCGCGGCCTCGACGATGCGGGCGCGGTGGACAGCGTCGGCCTCGCCCTCGAACCCGACGCGGACCGCCCGACCATCGCCCGCCTGATCGGCCCGCGCACGGCGGCGCTGGTCCGGCGCGGGGTGCAGGGCATGCGCCGGCTTGCGGTATGGCAGCGCGGCGCCTAAAAGGGGCCGCTGAACCGGGCGCTGCGGAGGAGAGACGGCCATGGTGACCCTCTACCATTTCGTCGACGGCCGCCTGGTGAAGACGCCCTGGACCCTGGGCGACGCCCTGCCGGAACGCCTGGTCTGGGCCGATATCTTCGAGCCGACGACGGACGAGGAACATTCCCTCGAAGCCCTGCTCGGCCTCGACCTGCCGACCAGGGCCGAGATGCGCGAGATCGAAGCCTCGTCCCGCCTCTATGAAGTCGACGGTGCCCGCTTCATGACCGCGACCGTGGTCTCCAAGGCCGACACCCCGACGGCGGAGGCGGGCGCGATCACCTTCGTCATGGCCAATCACGTCCTGGTCAGCCTGCGCTACAGCGATCCGCTGGCCTTTTCGATCTATGCCACCAAGGCCCTGAAGCTGCCCGGCCAGTGCGAAAGCGGCGAGACGGCGCTCGCCGGCCTGATCGAGGCGATCATCGACCGGGCGGCGGACGTCCTCGAGAATGTCGCGGTCGAGATGGACGGGCTGTCGCGCGACGTCTTCCGCGCCCGGACCAGGAAGGGCGACGAAGCCGCCGACCTCGAAGGGGCGCTGCGCTCGCTCGGCCGCTTCGACGACCTGACCGGCAAGGTCAGGGAAAGCCTCGCCTCGATCGAGCGCGTCGTCACCTTCCTGACCCAGGTGCTGACGCCCGAGGTGAAGAAGGAATACCGCGCCCGCCTGAAGACCATGGCCCGCGACATCCGCTCGATCGCGGAACATGCCTCGGCGCTGGCGCAGAAGGTGAACTTCCTGCTCGACGCGACGCTCGGCATGATCAACATCGAACAGACGCGGGTGATCAAGATCCTGTCGGTCGCCGCCACCGTGTTCCTGCCGCCGACCCTGATGGCCTCGATCTACGGCATGAATTTCGATCTCATGCCGGAATTGAAATGGGACTACGGCTATCCCATGGCCATCGTGCTGATGGTCGTCTCCGCCGTGCTGCCTTACCTCTACTTCAAGCGCAAGGGCTGGCTGTAATCCGATGGACCTGTTCCTGCTGCTCTCCGTCGTGCTGATCGGCACGCTGGAGGGATTGACCGAATTCCTGCCGGTCTCCTCCACCGGGCACCTGATCGTGCTCAAGGAAATGCTCGGGGTCGAACTGCCCGCCGCCTTCCTGATCGCGATCCAGCTCGGCGCCATTCTCGCCGTCTGCACCGTCTATCACCGCCGGCTGGCGGAAACGACGGTCGGCCTCGTGCGGCGCGAGCCGCGGGCATGGCGCTTCGCCGTCAACGTCCTGGTCGGCTTCCTGCCGGCGGCGGTGGTCGGCCTGCTGGCCTATAAGTTCATCAAGTCGGTCCTGCTCGAAAGCCCGCTGACCGTCGCCGTCGCCCTGATCGCCGGCGGCATCGTCATCCTGGTGCTGGAACGGCTGTTCGACCGCCCGCGCATCGGCAGCGTCGACGAGATGACGCCGCCCGTCGCCCTCGGGATCGGGATCGTGCAGTGCCTGGCCATGATCCCCGGGGTCTCGCGCTCGGGCGCCACCATCATGGGCGGCCTCGGCTTCGGCCTCAGCCGCAAGGCGGCGGCGGAATATTCCTTCTTCCTGGCGATTCCGACCATGGTCGCCGCCACCGGCTACGATCTCTACAAGACCGCGGACGGCCTGACCCAGACCGGCGCGCTGGCCATCGCCATCGGCTTCGCCATCGCCTTCGTCGTCGCCGCCCTGGTGGTCAAGGCGGCGGTCGGCTTCATCGAGCGCCACGGCTTCGCGCCCTTCGCCTGGTACCGGATCGCGGCGGGCACCGGCGTCATCGTCTGGCTGGCGCTGCGCTGATCAGGGGCCCTTGAAGGACCGGACCAGGGCGAGGGCCGATTCGGAATCCCAGGCCGCGGGGCCGACCAATTGGCCGCGCACCCGGCCCTCGGCATCGATCACCACCGTGGTCGGCAGGCCGCGCACCTTGAACTCGCGGGCCAGCGCCATCCCCTCGTCCTTGTAGAGCGCGAGGGCGGCGGCGCCATTGGCGTCGAGGAAGCTCCGGATCCGGGCGTTCTCCAGCCGGTCGACGGAAAGCGCCAGGACCGCCACATTTTCCGGCGCCAAGGCTTCGTTCAGGCGCGCGAGGGCGGGCAATTCCTCGATGCAGGGCGCGCACCAGGTGGCCCAGAAATTCACCACCAGCACCTTGCCCTTGAAGTCGGCCAGGGTGACGGTGCCGCCCTCGGCATTCGCGAAACCTGTTGCCGGTGCTGGCGTCGGGGCGTCGCTCGGGCTAAAGTTGGCGATCCCTGTCGTCTGCGCGGCCCGCGTCTCGAGCGCTCCCGGCCCGAAGGCGACAACCGCCCCGGCGATCACGGCAGCGGCGGCCAACATCGCGAGAACCGGCACCAGCTTCATGTCATCCAACTCCCCGATGGTGTGCCGACCGTTCCAACAGACCAAGTAGTATCGATGTCCAACGACCAGAACGACAGCAAGACGTCCTCGAACCAGATGTGGGGCGGCCGCTTCGAGCGCGGCCCCGCCGAAATCATGGAGCGCATCAATGCCTCGATCGATTTCGACCGCAAGCTCCATGCCCAGGATATCGCCGGCTCCAAGGCCCATGCGGCCATGTTGGTCGCCCAGGGCATCATTGCAAGCGACGACGGCGAAAAGATCCAGGCCGGCCTCGACGCCGTCAAGGCCGAGATCGACGAGGGCCGCTTCGAGTTCCGCCGCGACCGGGAAGACATTCACCTGAATGTCGAGGCCCGCCTGGCCGAGCTGATCGGCCCCGCCGCCGGCCGCCTGCACACCGCGCGCTCGCGGAACGACCAGGTGGCGACCGATTTCCGCCTCTGGGTGCGCGATGCCGCCGACCGGCTGAGCGGCCAGGCCACCGATCTGGTCGCCGCCCTGCTGGACCAGGCGGAGACGCACGCCGATGTGGTGATGCCGGGCTTCACCCATCTCCAGGTCGCCCAGCCGATCACCTTCGGCCATCACCTGATGGCCTATGTCGCCATGCTGGAACGCGACATCGGCCGCCTGCGCGATGCCCGCGCGCGGCTGAACGAATGCCCGCTGGGCGCCGCCGCGCTGGCCGGCACCTCCTTCCCGATCGACCGTTTCGCGACCGCCGCCGCCCTCGGCTTCGACCGGCCGACGGCCAATTCGCTGGACAGCGTGTCGTCGCGCGATTTCGCCCTCGAATATCTGGCCGCGGCCTCGATCCTCGGCGTGCATCTGTCGCGCCTGGCGGAAGAAATCGTGATCTGGACCAGCGCCCAGTTCCGTTTCATCACCCTGACCGACGCTTTCACCACCGGCTCCTCGATCATGCCGCAGAAGCGGAACCCGGACGCGGCGGAACTGTCCCGGGCCAAGGTCGGGCGCGTGATCGGCGCGCTGAACGCCCTCCTCATCGTCATGAAGGGCCTGCCGCTCGCCTATGCCAAGGACATGCAGGAAGACAAGGAACCGACCTTCGAGGCCGCCGAAGCGATCGAACTGGTGGTCGCCGCCATGGCCGGCATGGTCAGGGACATGACGCCGAACGCGCCGGTCCTGAAGGCCGCCGCCGGCACCGGCTTCTCGACCGCGACCGATCTCGCCGACTGGCTGGTGCGGGCCCTGAACATGCCCTTCCGCGAGGCCCATCACGTCACCGGCCGGATCGTGAAACTGGCCGAGACCCGGGGCATCGATCTCGACGCTCTCAGCCTTGCCGACATGCAGGGGATCGAGCCGCGGATCACGGCGGCGGTTTTCGACGTCCTTTCGGTGGACAATTCGGTGGCGAGCCGGGTCAGCTTCGGCGGCACCGCGCCTTCGGGCGTGCGCCTTCAGATCGCGGCGGCGCGCACGCGCCTTGGGCTTTGAGGACGGGATCATGCGGACAGTTCTTTTGTGCACCCTGATGGTCCTGGCCCTGGCCGCCTGCGGCAAGCGGGGCGATCCCATGCGCCCGGGCACCGGCGACGTCGTGTCTATGCCCGAGACGGTGCACCCGAACCAGATGGGCGTGCCCGAAAGCCGCAATTCCCAATCGAAGCCGCAGCCGATCTACTGAGAGACCGCCCGCCCCATGAACCATTTCGAATATCGCGACGGCCGGCTCTGCGCCGAAGGGGTCTCGATCGAAGCGATCGCCGCCGCCGTCGGCACGCCCTTCTACTGTTACTCGACGGCGACGCTGGAACGCCATTACCGCGTCTTCGCCGATGCCTTCGCCGACCAGAAGGCCCTGGTCTGCTATGCCCTGAAGGCCAATGCCAACCAGGCGGTGATCGCCACCCTGGCCCGGCTGGGCGCCGGGGCCGACGTCGTCTCGGGCGGGGAATTGCAGCGCGCCCTGGCCGCCGGCATCCCGGCCGCGCGCATCGTCTTTTCCGGCGTCGGCAAGACCCCGGCGGAAATGGCCCTGGCGCTCGAGGCCGGCATCCACCAGTTCAATGTCGAATCGGAACCCGAACTCGAACAATTGTCCGCGGTCGCGGTCGCCAAGGGCGCCGTCGCGCCCGTCACCATCCGCGTGAACCCGGACGTGGACGCCAAGACCCATGCCAAGATCTCGACCGGCAAGGCCGAGAACAAGTTCGGCATCGCCTGGGAAAAGGTCCGCTCGGTCTATGCCAGGGCCGCCGCCCTGCCGGGGGTGAAGGTGGTCGGCGTCGACGTCCATATCGGCAGCCAATTGACCGCGCTCGAACCCTTCGAGGCCGCCTTCCGCAAGGTCGCGGAACTGGTCCTCGCGCTGCGCGCCGACGGCCACAAGATCGACCGCCTCGACCTCGGCGGCGGGCTCGGCATTCCTTACGAGGAAAACCGGCTGGTGCCGCCCGCGCCCGAGCATTACGCCGACATCGTAAAGAGGACGACGGGCCATCTCGGCTGTGGCATCATCCT
The DNA here is from genome assembly GCF_003173055.1 of Zavarzinia compransoris. Lineage (NCBI taxonomy): Bacteria > Pseudomonadati > Pseudomonadota > Alphaproteobacteria > Rhodospirillales > Zavarziniaceae > Zavarzinia > Zavarzinia compransoris. The sequence continues at coordinate 273,834 of NZ_QGLF01000002.1, read as the reverse complement.
GGAGCCGGGCCGCCTGATCGTCGGCAATGCCGGGGTGCTGGTCACCCGGGTGCTCTACGTGAAGAAGGCGACGGCGAAGACTTTCGTGATCGTGGATGCGGCCATGAACGATCTGCTCCGACCGACCCTCTACGAGGCTTACCACGGCATCCTGCCGGTGGCGGCGCCGGCGCCGGACGCTCCGGTCGCGCCGGTCGACCTCGTCGGCCCGGTGTGCGAGACCGGCGATTTCATCGCCCAGGACCGCCCCCTCACGCCGCTGGCCCAGGGCGATCTGGTCGCCGTGCTGTCGGCCGGCGCCTATGGCGCGGTCATGGCCTCGACCTACAACACCCGCGCCCTGATCCCCGAAGTGCTCGTGAACGGCGAGCATTTCGCCGTGGTGCGCGAGCGCGTGCCGGCGGAGCGGATCATCGGCCTCGACCGCCTGCCGCCCTGGCTCGACGGCGGAACCGCCTGAGATGGCGGACGATCCCCTTCCCTTGCGGCGGCGCCTGACCGCGACGCGGCTGGCGCTGGCGGCGGAGGCGCTGCTGCCGGCGCTGCTGCCGGGGCTCGGGGTCGTCGGCCTGTTCCTGGCACTCGCCCTCGGCGGCGTCTTCGGCCTGCTGCCGGGCACGCTGCATGCCGTCCTGCTCGGCCTGTTCGGGCTGGCCCTGGTGCTCGGCTGGCGGCGCGTGCCGGCGGCGCTGCGCCTGCCGGCCGAACCGCTGGCCCGGCGCCGGCTGGAAACCGACAATGCGGTGCCGCACCGGGCGCTCGAAACCCTGGAAGATACCTTGTCCGGCAGCGGGCCGGACCCGGTGGCGGAGGCCCTGTGGCAGGCCCACCGGGAACGCGCCGCGCAGGCCGCCGCGCGCCTGCGCCTGCACGGGCCGCGCCCGGTGGTGGCGCGGCACGACCCCTGGGCCCTGCGCGCCCTGGTCGTCCTCGCCCTGGTCGTCACCGGCATCGCCGCCGGGCCCGAGGCGCCGGAACGGCTGCGCGACGCCCTGGTGCCGCACTTCGGCAAGCCGGCGGCGGGCGCCGCCGGCGATGCCGCCGGTTACACAGCCTGGATCACGCCGCCCGCCTATACCCGCCTGCCGCCGCTCTATCTCGGCGAGCAGGGGCAGGCGCCGGGCCAGCCCCTGCGCATCGCCGCCGGTTCCATCGTCATGGCCCGGCTGCACGGCGTCGGCAGCGGCGGGGTCGCCTTCGGCGAGGACATCGTGCCGCTCGACGCGATCGAGACCGGGAGTTTCGCCGGCGAAGTGCCGGTTCGGGCCGGGGACCGGCTGCGCTTCCTCGACGGCACGTCGGAGATCGCGTCCTGGCCGCTCGAAGTGCTCGCGGACAAGGCGCCGACGGTCGCCTTCGCCGCGCCGCCCTCGGCGACCGAGCGGCAGGCGCTGCGCATCGCCTATCTGGCGACCGACGATTACGGCGTCGCCGGGGTGCAGCTGAGCATCCGCCTCGCCGGCCGGGGCGAGCCCCTGGTGGTGCCGCTGGGCGGCGCGACCGGGCGGCCCGAGGCGAAGTCGGTCACCTTCCGCGACCTGACCGCTCACCCCTGGGCCGGGCTCGAAGTGACCCTGGAACTGACCGCGACCGATGCCCTGGACCAGACCGGCCATTCGGCGCCGGTGATCGTGACCCTGCCCGAGCGCCAGTTCCGCCACCCGGTGGCCCGTGCCATCATCGAACAGCGCAAGCGCCTGGTGGCGAAGCCGGCGGAACGGCGCCAGGTGGCCCTGGCCCTTGGCGACATCGCCGCGCGCATCGATGCCTATGGCGGGCGGATGCCGGTCTATCTCGGCCTCACCCTGTCGGCGATCACCCTGTTCCGCAATGCCGAGAAGGCGAAGGACGCCGAGGTGGTCGACCTGCTGTGGGAGATCGCCCTCGACCTCGACGAGGGCCGGGTGCCCAATGCCCAGGCGGCCCTGCGCGCCGCCCAGGACGCGCTGGAGGAGGCGCTGCAATCCGGCGCCTCCGACGCCGAGATCGCCCGCCTGATGGAGGAATTGCGCCAGGCCATGGCCGAATATCTCCAGGCCCTGGCGGAAGAGGCGATGCGCCGCGGCTTCGATCAGGCCCAGCCCCTGCCGGGCGGCGACATGATGACCAGCCGCGACCTCGAACGCATGCTGGACGAAGCCCAGCGCGCCGCCGAAAGCGGTTCGCGCGAGGCCGCCCGCCAGATGCTGCAGAACCTGCGGGAAATGCTGGAAAACCTCCAGGCCGCGCAGGGCATGATGCAGAACGGCGATGCCCAGGCCCTGAACGAGGGCATGAACCAGCTGAACGACATGCTGCGCGAGCAGGGCCAGCTGCGCGACCAGTCCTTCGCCGAACAGCAGCGCCGCGAGGGCGGCACGCCCGGCCAGCGCGGCCGCCCCGGTCAACAGCAATCAGGCCAGCAGCAACCGGGCCAGGGCCAGCCCGGACAATCAGGCCAGCCGGGCGACCTGTCCGGCCAGGCCGAATCCCAGGAAGGGCTGCGCCAGCAATTGGGCGACTTGCTGCGCCAGCTGGACGAGGCGGGCCTGCCCCTGCCGGATGCCCTGACCCGGGCCGAACGGGCCATGGACCAGGCGCGCGAGGCGCTTGAAGGCAATAACCCCGGTGCCGCCGCCGCCGCCCAGGGCGAGGCCCTGTCGGCACTTCGCGAAGGCATGCAGGCGCTGGGCGAACAGATGGCCCAGCAACTGGGCATCGAGCGCGGCCAGGGCCGGGCCGGCAGCAGCCAGCCCGGCAGCGAGCGCGATCCCCTGGGCCGGCCGCGCCCCGGCCGCGACTACGGCTCGGGCGATGACGTCCGCGTGCCGACCGAGGCGGAGGCAAGGCGCGTCCGCGAAATTCTCGACGAATTGCAGCGCCGGGCCGGCGACCGCAGCCGCAGCCAGGACGAACTGGATTACATCCGCCGCCTGCTGGAACGCTTCTGACCCGCGCGGGCCGGCTCGCTCAGTTCTCCACCACGCCGATGAAGGGCAGTTCGCGGAAGCAGTTGGCGACATCCATGCCATAGCCGACGACGAAGCGTTCCGGGCATTCGAAGCCGACGAAATCGGCCTGGAGGTTGTTCTCGCGCCGCTTCGGCTTGTCGAGCAGGACGCAGAGTTCGACCGAGGCCCCGCGCGCCGCCATCAGGTCCTTGGCGAAGGACAGGGTGCGGCCCGATTCGAGGATATCGTCGACGATCAGCAGCTGCTTGTCGCGGACGATGATGCTGATGTCGCGCTGGACCGTGACCTGCCCCGAACTGGTGGTGCGGTCGCCGTAGGACGACAGGATGACGAAATCGACCTCGACCTCGGCGCCTTCGGCGTGAAGGGCGCGCAGCAGGTCGGCGGCGAACATGAAGCTGCCCTTCAGCACGGGCACGACCACGAATTCCTTGCCGAGCTTGGCCACGACTTCCTTGGCCAGCGTCTTCACGCGGGCGTCGATGACATCGGCGTCGAACAGGGTGCGGACGGTCTTGCCCTTGGGCACAGGCCGGGTCATGGAGTCTCTCCGAAGGTCACGGCGACCCTTGTCGCCTCGGTGGGGGGTGCGGCGAAGCGCACCTTGTAGCGGGCCTCGCCGCCAGCCGGCAGCACGGCGGGCTCGGCGACGGCCAGTTCGCGGCGCAGCACCCGGCCGCCGCCGTCGGTCAGGCTGACCCAGACCGGGGGCACCGGCCGGGCGGTCACCAGGGTCGACTGGATGGTGCCGGAAACGGTCAGGATTTCGGCGCTGCCCTCGGTCGAGCGCTCGCTGACCGGATCGGACAGGCTGAGGCCGTAGGCGGTGACCGGCAGGCCGACCAGTTCGAACAATTTGCCCGAGGGCGGCCAGGCCTCGACGATGCGGTCGCGGTAGAGCGCGGCGGCACCGAGGCCGCCGGCCAGCACGACGATGAACAGCAGCCAACCGAGCGCGGCGCCATGGCGCGCCGGCGCCAGCGGGGGCCCCGGCAGGTTGCGCACGGGTTCTGCGGCGGCGATACCGCCCGCGCCGTGCTGGCGCAGGGGTTCGATCAGGTCGACGGTGCGCGGCAGGTCGGCGGGCGGCGCCTGGAACCAGACATGGCCGCAGCGCGCACAGCGGACGTCCCGCCCCGACGCGCTGAGCGCGGCCGGAGGCAGCAGGTATCTTGTGCTGCAGGATGGGCAGGTGATGATCATGCGGAACGAATGTCGACGGGGCCTATCCGGCCTTTATAGGCGACCTTACCGCGCGCTGCCAGCTTTTGACGACGATGGACGCACGCCTCCCGGGGCAGGCCAGGGGCATGATCGTGGGGGGTTGGCCTCGGCAGCCGCTTCATGCCATGGTGCCGCTTCAAAGATCAGGCTTTCTCTATGGTCCGCTTCGACAATGTCGGGATGCGCTATGGCGTCGGTCAGGAGGTGTTGCGTGACGTCTCCTTCGAACTGCCGCGCGGTTCCTTCACCTATCTGACCGGGGCCAGCGGGGCGGGCAAGTCCTCGCTGCTCAAGCTGATGTTCCTCGCGCATCGGCCCTCGCGCGGCATGATCGAGATCCTGGGGCAGGATCTGTCGCGCCTGCCGCGCCCGGCGATGCCGGCGCTGCGCCGGCAGATCGGCGTCGTCTACCAGGATTTCCGCCTGATCGACCATATGAGCGTGTTCGACAATGTCGCCCTGCCCCTGCGCGTCGCCGGCAATCCCGAACCGGATATCCGCGCCCATGTCGAGGAATTGCTCGGCTGGGTCGGGCTGGCCGACCGCATCCGCGCCACCCCGCCCGAATTGTCCGGCGGCGAGCAGCAGCGGGTGGCGATCGCCCGCGCCGTCATCGCCCGCCCGCGCCTGCTCCTGGCCGACGAGCCGACCGGCAGCGTCGATCCCGACATGGGCGACCGCCTGATGCATCTCTTCCTCGAACTGAACCGCATCGGCACCACGATCCTGATCGCTACTCACGATATCGCCATGATGGAGCGGCACCGCGCCGCCGTGCTGCGCCTCGTCCGCGGCGAACTGGTGCTCGGCGGGCACGGCTGACCATGATCGGACGTTCTCTCAACCTGCTGCCGCGGGGTGCGCTGTCCAACCGGCTGGTGCCCGCGATCATCGCCGTCATGGTCCTGCTGCTGACGCTGGCCGCCGCCGCCGCCATCGCCATCGACAGTTCGCTGGCCAGCTTCCAGGCCGAACTGGCCGGGCGCTATACCGTCGAACTGCCGACCGCCGAGGCCGGCGCGGTCGACGAGGAGACCGTCGCCCGCGTCGTCGACCTCCTGGCCGAGACCGAGGGCGTGCTGGCCGCCGAAGTCGTGCCCCAGCCGACCATGCAGCGCCTGCTGGAACCCTGGCTCGGCCGCGATGCCGCGGTCGGCGACCTGCCCCTGCCGGTCCTGATCGACATCGTCGCCACCCCGGACACGCGGCTGGAACCGGCGGCGCTGGCCGCCCGCATCGAAACCGTGGTCAAGGGTGCCCGGGTCGAGGCCGCGGTCGACAGCCTGGACGAGATCGCGGAAATCGCCGCCGCGATCGAGGGCGGGGCCTATGCGGTGGTCGCCCTGGTCGGCTTCTGCCTTGTCGCCGTCGTCGTCTTCGCGACCGGCGCCGGCCTTGCCGCCCATCACGGCATCGTCGAGATCGTGCATCAGATCGGCGCCCGGGAACGCGCCGTCGCGCGCGAATTCGAGGGGCATTTCCTGCGCCTCGGGCTGGTCGGCGGCGCGTTGGGCGCCCTGGTCGGCGGGCTTGCCCTCTATGGCCTGGCGCTTTACGCCGCCTCGCTCGATTCGCCCTTCCTGCCGGCGCTGGACGATCTTCTGGCCAGCCTGCTGCCGCTGGCCGGCCTGCCGGTCGCCGTCGGCCTGCTGACCATGGCGACGGCGGGGATCACCGTCACCCGCGCGCTGCGCAGGATGGTCTGAGCCATGGCGCGGCTGGTGATTCTCGAACGCGACGGCGTGCTGGCCGCCGACCGGGCCGGGGGCATCCGCAACCCGGGCGAACTGGCGCTTCTGCCCGGCGCCGGGCGGGCGCTGGCCCGGCTGAACGCGGCCGGAACGCTGACCGCGGTGGTCACCCGCCAGCCCCTGCTCGGCCGGGGTCCGCTCGACGAGGCCATGCTGGCGCGCCTGCACGACCACCTGCGCGACCTGCTCGCCGCCGAGGGGGCGCGGCTCGACCGGATCGGCCATGTCGGGGTCGCCCCGGGCGGGCCGCCGGCGCCGCCCGCGCTGGCCCCGATTCGCGCCCTGCTGCAGGATTTCCGCTGCCCGCCCGACCGGGCGGTGCTGGTCGGCCATTGCCTGGACGACCTCCAGGCCGCCGCGGCGGCGGGTGTCGCCCGCATCCTGGTGCAGACCGGGCGCGGCCGCACCACCCAGGGCGCCGGCATCCCGCGCGACCTGCTGCCGCTCCGGGTCGCGGGCGATCTGGCGGCGGCGGTCGACCTCATCCTGGGCGTCGGACAGGAGGACGGGTGATGCGCAGCCTGCGCCTGGTCTTTCTCATCCTCGCCTTTCTCGCCGGGGCCTATGCCTGGTTCCTCGGCCGGATTCCGACCGCGGTCAGCGACCCCGAACGCCGGACCGACGGCATCGTGGTCCTGACCGGCGGCGCGCTCCGCCTCGACGAAGCGGCGCAGATCATGGCCGCGGGCCGGGCCCGGCGCCTGCTGATCTCCGGCGTCTCGACCGACAGCAAGCCCGAGGATATCCGCGAGCGCCTGCCCGCCCTGCCGGACGATCTGTTCCGCTGCTGCGTCGATCTCGGCTATCAGGCGCGCAACACCATCGGCAATGCGGAAGAGGCGGCGGCCTGGGCCCGGTCCCACGGCATGGCGACGCTGCGCGTGGTCACCGCCGCCTATCACATGCCGCGCACCCTGGTCGAACTGGACCGGGCCCTGCCCGGGGTCGAACTGGTGCCGCACCCGGTATTCCCCGAACGGGTATTCGAGAGCGGTTCGCTGCCCCCCGTGACAGCGCCGCTGGAATTCGCCAAATTCGTCGCCGCCCTGCTGCGCCGCCGCCTGAGCGAGGCATCGCCGCCGCAACCGGAACGGACCGCCCCGCCCGCGGAGAGCGCGGCGCCCGCCCCGGCCGACACCCTGCCGCCCCTGAGACCGGAAACGCCCTGATGACCTTGCTGACCTGGTTTCGATCGGCCGTCTTCAACCTTTATTTCTACGCCTGGACCGCGCTGTCGGCCCTGGTGCTGTCGCCGGCGCTGGTGATGCCGCGCAATCTCGGCATGCTGGCCGCCCGCTTCTGGGTCGGCGGGGTCAACCTCGGCCTCAGGCTGATCTGCGGCATCACGGTTGAGGTCAAGGGGCGCGAGCGCCTGGCCAACGGCCCGGTGCTGATCGCCGCCAAGCACCAGTCGGCCTGGGATACGATCGCGCTTCTGTCGATCTGCGGCATGCCCGCGGTCGTGCTCAAGCGCGAGCTGACCTGGATCCCGCTCTACGGCTGGTACATCCTGGTCATGCGCATGATCCCGATCGACCGTTCCGCCGGCGCCAAGGCGCTGAAGGACATGGTGCGCCGGGCCAAGGCTGCCGCCGCCGGGGGCCGTTCCGTGCTGATCTTCCCGCAAGGGACGCGGGTCGCCGTCGGCACCAAGGCCCCCTATCAGCCGGGGGTCGCCGCCCTTTACGCCCAATTGGGCCTGCCTTGCGTGCCGGTCGCGCTCAATTCCGGCCTGGTCTGGCCGCGCCGGGCGTTCCGCCGGCCGCCGGGCCGGATCACCGTCGAATTCCTGCCGCCGATCCCGCCGGGCCTGCGCCGCGATCCCTTCATGACCTCGCTCGAAGCCCAGGTCGAAGCCGCCTCCGACGCCCTGGCCGCGGTTGCCAAGGCCGGGCCGCCGGCCTAAATCTAGGGGCGCAGACGAATCGGGAACATTGCCCACGGCCCCATATATCGCTTGTGGATAAGTGTTGCGCCACAATTTCCAGGATTCGTGGATAAGTCCAATTCTGTAACAAAATCAGCATCTTGTGCTCGGGAACATTGTGGAAACAACCACGCCCGGCAATGAAAACAAAAAGAGAACGAAGGGGCGGCCGGATGGCCTATGATCGTTCACCGCCCGCCCTGTCACCCCCGAAGACCCACGTTGAGGACCGCGCCATGGTATCGATCGCGCCGATCAGCCAGCAGATCTGGGACATGAAGTACCGCCTGAAGGAAGCGGACGGTACGGTGATCGACGCCACCATCGAGGATACCTGGCAGCGCGTGGCGACCGCGCTGGCCGCGGTCGAACCCCCCGAGACGCGCGCCCGCCACGCCGCCGACTTCCATTCGGCGCTGGCCGATTTCCGCTTCATGCCGGCGGGCCGGATCGTCGCCGGCGCCGGCACCGATCGCCGGGTGACCCTGTTCAACTGTTTCGTCATGGGCACGGTGCCGGACGACATGTCGGGCATTTTCGAGCATCTGCGCGAAGCCGCCCTGACCATGCAGCAGGGCGGCGGCATCGGTTACGACTTCTCGACCCTGCGCCCCAAGGGCGCGCCGGTGAAAGGCGTCGGCGCCGACGCCTCCGGCCCCCTGCCCTTCATGGACGTCTGGGACAGCATGTGCCGGACCATCATGTCCGCCGGCTCGCGCCGGGGCGCCATGATGGCGACCATGCGCTGCGACCACCCGGATATCGAAGCCTTCATCGCGGCCAAGCGCGACCCCGGCCGCCTGCGCATGTTCAACCTCTCGGTCCTGGTCACCGATCCGTTCATGGCGGCGGTGGAACGGGACGAGCCCTGGAACCTCGTCTTCGACGGCGTCGTCTACAAGACCGTGCAGGCCCGCGACCTGTGGGACACGATCATGAAGGCGACCTATGCCTATGCCGAGCCGGGGGTGATCTTCATCGACCGGGTCAACCGGCTGAACAATCTCTGGTACGCGGAAACGATCAGCGCGACCAACCCCTGCGGCGAACAGCCCCTGCCGCCTTACGGCGCCTGCCTGCTCGGCTCGGTCAATCTCGCCCGCTTCGTCCGCAACCCCTTCGAGGAGACGGCGGATCTCGACCTCGCCGATCTCGACCGGGTGGTGCGCCTCGCCGTCCGCATGATGGACAATGTGGTCGATGCCTCGAACTTCCCCCTGCCCGAGCAATTGGCCGAGGCGAAGGCGAAGCGCCGCATCGGCCTTGGCGTCACCGGCCTTGCCGATGCCCTGATCATGTGCCGGGCGCGCTATGGCGGGCCCCAGGCGCTGCGCCTGATCGAGCGCTGGATGCACCAGATCCAGCGCTCGGCCTATCTCGCCTCGACCGAACTCGCCGCCGAGAAGGGCGCCTTCCCCCTGTTCGACCGCGAGAAATACCTGGCCGGCGAAGCGGTCCGCGGCCTCGATGCGGACGTGCGGGCGGCGATCGCGGCGCACGGCATCCGCAATGCGCTGCTCACCTCGATCGCGCCGACGGGGACGATCTCGCTCTTTGCCGACAATGTCTCCTCCGGCCTCGAACCGGTGTTTTCCTTCGCCTATACGCGGAAGGTCCTGATGCCCGACGGCACCCGCCGGGAAGAGGATGTGACCGATTACGCCTATCGCCTGTGGCGCCGCCTGAAGGGCGAGGCGCCCCTGCCGGATTATTTCGTCGATGCCCAGGTGCTGACCCCCGCCGACCATGTGCGGGTGCAGGCCATGGTGCAGAAATATGTCGACAGCTCGATCTCGAAGACCATCAACTGCCCGGAGGATATTTCCTTCGACGCCTTCAAGGACGTCTACCTGATGGCCTGGGCCGAGGGGTGCAAGGGCTGCACCACCTATCGCCCGAACGACATCACCGGCTCCGTCCTCTCCGTCGAGCCGAAGAAGGAGGAGAAGAAGCCGGAGGCCGAGCCCCAGCTGCCGCTGGAGACGCCGGCCGCCAGCGTCCGCCACGAGGATGTCTATGAGGCCGGCGGCGTCGTCTACATGACCCGGCCGCTGGACCGGCCGGAAGTGCTGCCGGGCAAGACCTACAAGGTGCGCTGGCCGGAATCGGAACACGCCCTCTATATCACCGTGAACGACGTCGTGCAGGAAGGCCGGCGCCGGCCGTTCGAGGTCTTCATCAACTCGAAGAACATGGAGCATTACGCCTGGACCGTGGCGCTGACGCGCATGATCTCGGCGGTGTTCCGGCGCGGCGGCGACGTCGCCTTCGTGGTCGAGGAACTGAAGGCGGTGTTCGATCCGCGCGGCGGCTATTGGATGCAGGGGCGTTACGTGCCCTCGCTGCTTGCCGCGATCGGCGAGGTGATCGAACAGCACCTGATCGACATCGGCTTCATCCAGTCGGCCAAGGTCGAGGTGCCGGAAAAATTCCAGCGCCTCGCCGAAGGCGGCAATGCGGGCACCGCCGGCCCCAAGGGGGCGCGCGGCTGCCCGCGCTGCGGCCAGCCGAGCCTGGTCCGCCAGGAGGGCTGCGACGCCTGCTTCTCCTGCGGTTACTCGAAGTGCGGCTGACGCTTAGAGTTTGTCCGCTTCATACTGAAGCGGACAAACTCCTGCTTTGTGCGCGGCCGTTTGTCTTTTTCGATTTTGGCTGATTCAGCCAAAACCGGACAAACTCTAAACGAGATCCTGCCCGGCCAGCGCCCGTTCTACCGTCGCGTCGAGGGGCAGGGCCGTGGTGTTGAGGACGCCGGCCAGCATCTCATAGTGGCCGGCCAGCATCACGACCTCGATCAGCTGGCGCTGGTCGTAGACCGCCGCGAGCCGGCCCCAGGTCACGGCCGAGACCACCCGGTCGCGGTGCAATTCGTCGACCGCGCGCAGCAGGGCCGATTGCTTGGGCTGCCAGCCCTCGGCCTCGGGGCCTTCCGCCACGCGCCTGATCTCGGCCGGGGTGAAGCCGAGGCGAAGCGCGATCGCCGCGTGCTGGCCCCATTCATAGCGGCAGCGGCAAGTCCAGGCGACGCGGAGGATGACCAGTTCCGCCTCGCGCCGGCCGATCGAGCCGTTGGGCATCAGGCGGGCGGCAAAGCGCAGCCAGGGCCAGAACAGCCGCCGGTGCCGCAGCAGCATCAGGAACAGGGCCGGGATCTCGGCATTCGCCGTATGCCGCCGGCCCCAGCGCCGCGCGCCCCAGGACACGAGGCGCGCGAACCACGGCAGTTCCGCGGGCGGAAGCGGGGTGACGCGCGGCGTGCCCGCATCGATCCAGCCGCCGGGCGGGATCACGACGCCGCCCCCCGGCGGGATGCCGCCGCCACCGCCTGCATCCGGTCATTCAGGCGCCGCATCAGCAGCCGGTAGAGGAACGGCAGGCGGCATTGCAGCCAATGGCCGATGCGGATATCGGCGGAGGTGAAGACGAGATAGCGGTTGCGCCGGATCCCCTTGAGGATCGCCGCCGCCGCCGCCTCGGGCGTGACCGCCCGATGCTCGAAGCCGGCGCGGAATGCCTGCACCGCCGGCGAGCGGACATCGACCCCGAGAACCTTGATGGTCTCGACCAGGCCGGTGCGCACCGCCCCCGGGCAGACCAGGCTGACACCGATGCCGTGGCGGGCGAGATCGAAGCGAAGCACTTCCGAAATCCCGCGCAGGCCGAATTTGGCGGCGCTATAGGCCGCATGCCAGGGCAGGCCGAACAGGCCGGCCGCCGACGAGACATTGACCAGATGCCCGCCCCTGCCCCCGGCGATCATGGCCGGGATGAAGCATTCGATGACATGGATCGGCCCCATCAGGTTGATTTCGACGACCTGCCGCCAATGCTCGTGGGTGAGGTTCTCGACCTCGCCCCAGATCGAGATGCCGGCGATATTCATCACGATGTCCAGGGGGCCGGACTTGCGGTGAATGTCGTCGGCGAAAGTGCGGACGGCGGCGATATCCTCGATGTTCAGCGCCCGTGACAGGGCGACGATGCCGCCCGCCGCCTCGATCTCGGCCGCCACCCTGGCCAGCCCCGGGCCGTTGATGTCGGTCAGGAACAGCAGGGCGCCCTCGCGGGCGGCGGCGAGGGCGGTCGCCCGCCCGATGCCGCTGGCGGCCCCGGTGACGAGGCATTTGCGACCGGAGAGGTTCCGGATGGCCATGGCAATCTCCCTTCAGGAAACGGCAGGATCGGGGGACGATCCTAGAAAACGTAGGACAGGCTGGCGCCGATGAAGTCGCGGTCGATATAGGGGTTGCGGGCACCGCCCGCGCCGCCGCCGCCGCCCCAGCTCTTGAAATAGTTCAGGTTCAGGGACCATTGGCTGAGGTAGTCGAACTTCAGGCCGAGGTTCATCGAGGTCACGCTTTTGGTGAAGCCCGGGTTGGGCGCCGGGGTGATGCCGAACAGGCCGTGGGAAAAGCCGATGGACGGCACCATGGTGACGCCCGGCAGGACATCCGGGTAATCCCAGAAGAACAGGCCCTGCACCCCGCCCGACCAGCGCGTCGGCGTCTTGCCGGTCTCGGGGAATTCGGTGCCGAGTTCGGTGGCGTGGATCGGCGGCATGATCTCGGCCGGGCCGAGGCTCAGGGAGCGGGTCTGGAAGCCCGAAAAGCCGTTCTGGCCATAGGCGGCATATTGCACGCCGTCCTTCAGGTCGATGTAGAGGGCGCCGAATTCGACCATTGCCAGCAACTGGTTGGCGCCGAGCAGGCCGGTGAGCCAATCGGTGCCGCCGCGGACCTGGGTGAAGCGGATCGCCGCCTGCCAGATGTCGTGGCGCATGTCGAGGGTGAACACCCGGCCCGGGATGAAGACATCCTCGAACTTCAGGAAATCCGTATCGAGCAGGGGCGCGATCCCCGGGTTCCGGATGCCGAGCGACGTCGGCGCCTTGGTCGCCGAATCGAGGGGCACGCCGCCCGCGCCGTCATAGAGCGCGACCAGGAAGGCCGGCTCCGAGATCCAGACCGGCGCATCGTGCTTGTAGCTGATCTCGGCATTGATGGCGACGCCGAGCGGATCATAGGTGGTGTTGAAGGCGAAGCCGACCATGTCGATGCCTTCGGGATAATAAAGCTCCAGCGAGCCGTTCTCGAGGTTGGTGAGCACGGTGGAACGCGGCGCGGTACCGAAGGGCGGGCTGATCAGGCGAGACGTTATCGGTCCCGTCAGGGCCCCGGCGAGATCGGTCACCGGGCCGCCCAGGAGGCCGGCCAGGGCCGAACTGAGCGCATCCAGCCGGCCCTGGCCAAGGGCGTCGAAGAGGGAATCGATCAGATGGGGGGCGAGGGCGGCCAGGTTCAGGTCGCCGGTGCCGGGGGCATAGTCGACGGGCGCCGTCCCGCGCAGCGACGGCAGGCGCGAGGTATAGTTGACGTAATAGAGCTGGAATTCCGTATTGTTCAGTTCGGGCACGAAATAGCGCAGGGCGACGCCCCAGTCGTCCACCGCCGGATCGTCGCGCTGGATCACCTTGGCGTTGACCGCGGCGACCGTGCTGTTCGGATCGTCGTAATCCCGCGGGTTCAGCCCGGCGCCGGTGGTATAGGACGAGCGGTCGCCGGCATCGGTGAAGCTGGAACTGATCTTCACGCCGTCGCAGAAATTGTCGGTGAAGGAAAAGAAACTGCCGCAGGCATCGAGCTTGTAGGGCTCGAAATCCAATTGGTAGAAGCCTTCGATCGACAGGCCGGCGGCCAGTTCATATCCGGCCACGATCATCGGCACCGGGATCAGCGCATCCTTCAGTTCAGCGCCGGGGGTGCGGATCTTGCCGACATCGATCGGGTTGATCACCGAAATGCCGTTGACGGTGAACAGCGCCTCGCCCCAGTTCAGGACCTGGCTGCCCAGCTTCAGGTTCAGGTTGCGGTCGAAGACCGTGAAATTGCCGCCGATGTAATAGTCGAGGACGCGGGCGTCCCAATCGGCCTTGTTGTCGGCCCCTTCCGGATAGCGGCCGCTGGTGTAGACCCGGTCCTCGGGCCGGAAATCGGCCAGGTCGTTGGCGGCGGCCACCGTGTCGTAGAAGGCGCTGCCCCGGGTGAAGAGGAATAAATTCCGCCACTTCAGGCTCAATTCCGCCGAGGCGGTGGTAATCTGGCTGACGGGGTCGTATTTCTCGAAATTCAGGTTGCCGTCGTCATTGCCCGACGACACCAGGCCGCCGCCATAATAGTAGCCATAATTGCGGGGATCGCGATCGGCCATGCGGAATTGCGCGCCCGTCGAAAGCGAGACGATCAGCGAACCGCTGATCTCGTCCGTCAGGTCGAATTCGAGGGCCGGCGCCGTCGCGGCCAGACCCAGGGCAAGGCCGCCGGCCGCCGCCGCGGCGACCGTCCGCATGCCCCGGTCTTTATTGCTCCCTTGCGGATGGAGGGCGCGCTGATGCCCCCCGGGCTTCTTCCCGTTGACCGCCATTCCCCGCTCTCCCCCCTTCGCTGTACGTTCGGCTTTGGCCCGTCGACAGGCTTCATTTACAGACCGATCGTTCGGTTTGTATAAATCACATGGAAAACCGTCATGTCAACCGGATCGAAAATGCCGCCGGCACCATCCCCCAGGGCATCATCCCCAAAAGCCAGGACGACCCAGGCCGAACGGCGTTCGGCCACGCGGGCGAAAATCATCGAGGCGACGCTGGCCTGCCTGGCCGACCAGGGCTTCGCCGCCACCGGCGTCGCCCAGGTGGTGACGCGGGCGGGGGTTTCCCGCGGCGCCTGGGCCCATCACTTCCCGACCATGGAAGCGCTGATCCTGGCGACGGCGGAACACCTGCTGACCGCGGTGCACGACCGGCTCGACCAGATCGTGGCGGCGCTGTCAGGCGGCGATCAGGCGGTCGAAACCATGGTCGCCGCGGCCTGGGGCGAATTCTTCAGCGGGGAGGTGAACGAGATCTATCTGGAGCTTCTGGTCGCCAGCCGGCGCAACCCGGCACTGGCGGCGGTCCTGCACGATCTTTCGGAACGCATCATGGCAAAGCTGGCCACGGTCGCGGCGGCCCGCTTCGTGCCGGCGCCGGGGGCGGTCGGCAGCGTCACCGAGACCCTGATGCTGGGCCGCTGGCTGATGCGCGGCATGGCGCTGGACGCCCATATGCTGCCGCCCGACCTGCTGGGCCATTATCTCGGCCTGTGGCGGCGGCTCGCGTCCACCCAGATGAATGGACGCTGACCGCAACGGCCGTCAGGAATAGACGAAGGCCCCGTCGTCGAGATCGATGGCGGGCAGTTCCTTCCGTTCCCGCCAGTAATCCTGGTTGTGCTGCCATTCCGGCTTGTCGCCCCGCTTCGGCATCAGGTGCAGGCCGCGCGTCAGATAGCCGGGGTTGAAATTCTCGCCGTCGATGAAGGGCAGCAGCGGCATGTCCGCATCCTCGGGCCGGAGGCGGACTTCCACCTTGGCCGCGCCCTTCGCCCGCATGTGGGTGAGCAGGCGGCAGACGAAATCCGCGACCAGATCGACCCGCAGCGTCCAGCTGGCGCGGAAATAGCCCATGATCCAGACCATGTTGGGCAGGCCGGTCGCCATCATGCCGCGATAGGTGACCGTATCGCCGAAGGTCACGGGCCGGCCGTCGACGGTGAAGGCGATATCGCCGAGGACGCTGAGGTTGAAGCCGGTCGCCGTGATCACGATGTCGGCCTCCAGCACCGCGCCCGATTTCAGGCGGATGCCGGTCGCGGTGAAGCCTTCGATCTCGTCGGTGACGACGGACGCCTTGCCGGCGGCGATGCCTTGAAAGAGGTCGCCGTCGGGGATGAAGGCGACGCGCTGCTGCCACGGCCGATAGCGCGGGGTGAAATGGCGCCGCACCGTTTCCTCGTCGAGGAAGAGGCGCGCCGCGCCCAGCAGTTCCGCCGTCACCGCTTCCGGCTCCTCGACCGCGCGGCGGCAGAATTCCTCCTGGTCGGCCAGGATCTTGCGCCGGGTGATTTCGTGGATCCAGCTTTCGTCGACCTCGAGGGCGCGCAGCTGGTCGGCCAGGTCGTTGGCATTCTTCGCCGGCAGGAAATAGGTCGGCGAACGCTGGAGCAGGGTGACATGGGCGCAATCCCCGGCGATCGCCGGCACCAGGGTCGCCGCGGTCGCGCCGGAACCGATCACCACCACCCGCTTGCCCTTGTAGTCGAGGTCCGCAGGCCAGGACTGGGGATGGACGACGCGGCCCCGATAATCGCCGAGGCCCGGCCAGTCGGGCGTATAGCCCTGCTCGTGGCGGTAATAGCCCTGGCACATCCAGAGGAAGCCGGCAGTAATCTCGAAGGTCTCGCCGGTGTCGTTCCGGGTCACCGTCAAGGTCCAGCGCGCCGCGGCGCTCGACCAGGCGGCCCGCTCGATGCGGTGGCCATAGCGGATGTGGCGGCCGAGGTCGTTCTCGGCGATCACCTCGCCCATGTAGTCCAGGATTTCGCCGGCGCTGGCGATCGGGTTGCCGACCCAGGGCTTGAAGCGATAGCCGAAAGTATAGAGATCGCTGTCCGAGCGCACCCCGGGATAGCGATGCGTCACCCAGGTGCCGCCGAACGTGTCCTTGGCCTCGAGGACCGCGAAACTGAGGTCCGGACATTGCCGGGTCAGGTGATAGGCGGCGCCCACCCCCGAAATCCCGGCGCCGACGATGAGGACGTCGAAATGCTCCGCTGCCGCGCTTTGGGGCGCGACGGCGCGTGCTGCCGTTGCCATGCCTGGAACTCCCTTCCATTCTTCTTCGCGGTGCCTTCTTGCCGGCACCTGCCACCATGGTCACGCATTCGTGACACTGGCGTCAACTTTTACTGCGGCGGCGGCGCCCGGCATTGATCCGGATCAATCACGCCCCGAGGAGGAGTTTGGTGGCGACCAGCCCCATGATGGCGGCGACCAGGAGATCCAGCCCCCGCCAGGCCGCGGGCCGGGCGAACAGCGGCGCCAGCAGCCGGGCCCCGAAGCCGAGGGCAAAGAAGAAGACGAAGGATGCGGTCACCGCGCCCAGGCCGAAGGCCAGCCCCTGCCCGGGAAATTGCGCGGCGATGGTGCCGAGCAGCACGACCGTATCGAGATAGACATGGGGATTGGCGAAGGTCAGCAGCAGGGCGGTGGCCAGTGTCGGCCCCAACCCCGCCCCCGGCCCTGCCGCCGCCCGCAGCGCCTGCCCGCCCCGCAGCGCCGACAGCAGGCTGCGGCCGCCGTACCAGAGCAGGAAGGCCGCCCCGCCGTAGCGGAGCACGGGCTCCGCCCAGGGCAGCGCCGCCTTGACCGTGCCAAGCGCCGTGATGCCGAGGGTGATCAGCAGCGCGTCCGACAGGGCGCAGACAAGGCAGACGGCGAAGACATGGCGCCGGATCAGGCCCTGGCGCAGCACGAAGGCATTCTGCGCCCCGATGGCCATGATCAGGCCGAGGCCGCTGCCGAAACCGGTGAGAAGGACGGGAAGGGACAGGCTCATGCGCGCACCCGGGTTGGAATGCGGCGGTGATAGAAGGCCCCGGCCCTTCAGCCCAGTTAAATCGGATTGGTCCGATTAAGCCCGGCTAAGTCAGAGCGCCGGTACCGGCAGGCCGGCGCGGGCGCAGGCAGCGGTCAGCGTATTGGCCAGCAGGCAGGCGATGGTCATGGGGCCGACGCCGCCGGGCACCGGCGTGATATGGCCGGCCACCGCCGCGGCCTCGGCAAAGGCGACGTCGCCGACCAGGCGGGTGCCGCTGCCGTCCGCCTTGGGGATGCGGTTCATGCCGACGTCGATGACCACGGCGCCGGGCTTCACCCAATCGCCCTTCACCATTTCCGGCACGCCGACGGCGGCGACCAGGATATCGGCGCTGCGGGCCAGGGCCGGCAGGTCGCGGGTCTTCGAATGGGCGACGGTGACGGTGCAGCTTTCGCGCAGCAACAGTTGCGCCATGGGCTTGCCGACGATGTTGGAGCGGCCGATGACCACCGCGTTCAGCCCGGCGAGCCGGGGGCCCAGCCGGTCGCGGATCAGCATCAGGCAGCCGAGCGGCGTGCAGGGCACGATGCCGTCGGCGCCGACCGCCAGTTTCCCGGCATTGACGACATGGAAGCCGTCGACATCCTTGGCCGGATCGATCAGGTCGATCACCTTGGCCGCATCCATATGCTTCGGCAGGGGCAATTGCACCAGGATACCGTGCACCGCCGGGTCCGCGTTCAGCGCCGCCACCCGCTCCAGCAGGGCGCTTTCCGGGGCGTCGTCGGGCAGGCGGAATTCGAAGGAATTCATCCCCGCCGCCTTGGTCTGCTCGCCCTTGTTGCGGACATAGACATGGCTGGCCGGATCGTCGCCGACGAGCACGACCGCAAGCCCGGGCACGAGGCCGTGGTCCTCGCGCAGGCGGGCCACATGCTGGGCCACGCGCTGGCGGAGGCCGGCCGCGAAAGCCTTGCCGTCGATGATCGCTGCGGTCATGGGAAAACCCCGTCAGATCCTGGATGGCGCGGGGTTAAGCCATTTGTCGATACGGTGCAACAGGTCTGGTGCCGCACCGGCGATGTGCAGCAGTTTTTGCCGCGCGGTGTGGCCGCTTTTGATCGCGACCGCCGACTTGCCGATGCCGAGCCCGGCGGCGACGAAGCGGACCAGGGCTTCGTTGGCGGCACCGTCGACCGGCGGGGCGTTCAGCTTGATCGAAAGCGCCGCCCGCCCGTCGGCCCCGGCGACGACCCCCTCGACCGCATTGCGCGAGGCCCGCGGCGACAGCCGGACCGCCAGCAGCACCCCTTGGCCGTCCACCCCGGGCCGATAGGGCAGTTCGCTCATCCCAGGGTGCCGAGCACGATTTCCGGGATGAAGCGGCGCAGGAAGTAGATGGCGATCAGCAGGATCAGGGGCGAGAAATCCATCCCGCCGGCCGCCGGCACCACCCGGCGAATCGGGCGTAGCAGCGGCTCGGTCAGGACCTGGATCCCGCGCCCGAGCGAGCGCACCGCCGGGCTGTAGGGATTGACCACATTGAGTGCGACCAGCCACGACAGCACGGCGGCAATGATCAGCACCCAGGTATAGAGGCTGAGAACGAGGTCGATGGTCTGAAGCAGGGCAATCATCGGCGGTCCATCCGGGGTCTGACCCCTGCCGATGTAGGGCGTGAAACGCCGTTACGCAACCCGCTTGACAGACGATATCGCTTAGAGCATTTTTCGCGCCTCGCAAGCGGCGGGTACGGGGCTGTAGCTCAGATGGGAGAGCGCCTCGTTCGCAATGAGGAGGTCAGGGGTTCGATTCCCCTCAGCTCCACCAACCGTACCGGCGCTGCGGATTTTCCTTTGAAATCGATGACTTGCCGATGTGGCGCGTGTCCAGTTGAGGGGGCAACCTTGCCTAAGGCCCGGACCGCATCATCAGGGGCATAAATCAAGGCCGCCGGAAGGAGCGTTACCCCTTGGCCGGCAGCAGGAACCTCGGCTCCCGCCCTTGGGCCTTGGCGTTCTCCTCGATCGCCTTCAACAGGCGCCGCTTCTCCACCGTCCGGCGAGCCCCATCGTTGACCGGGGCGGGCACGGAAGACCACCCCAGGGCCTCGACCCTGCGGGCGATACGTTCGGCCTGCTCTTCAATCGTGACGGCGCGATCGCTCATGCTTGCTCGCCAGCTCCTGTGCTGCGTCCTTGAGGTCGGGGAGACCGAAGTCTCCGGCGGTATCCTCGTGAATACGCCTGTGAAGGTAGGCGTCGTCCAGGCCGTCCGCAAGGAGGTAGAGGACGGCAGCCTGTTCCAACATGGCGGGGACCTTCTGCGGGGAAGAATTATATTGGCCCATGCGGTCGGCAATCAGGTCCTCGATGGGCGCGAGGTGGATCGTGTCCTTCCCGATCCTGGCGAGGACGAGCCGGGCCCGGTCGCACCGCCCATCGAACAGATGACCGCTGACCAGTTCCACGCCCATGTCGAGGTCCGGGTGGTAGAAGCCACGGACAAGGCGGCCCTGCCTGTCCTCGTCCTTGAACCCCACCGCCAAGAGGTTCCGCCTGATCAGGTCGTCCGCCCCGGTCCAGAGATCGAAGTCCCCCGAGGTGATGGCGCCGCCGGTGAAGAACTCGACCGCAGCGCCCCCGACAAGAATGGGTGCGGCTCCTCCGGCCTTCACGGTGGCGCTGGCAGCCCTGGCGATCAGGGCAAGGGCCTCCAGATACTGCGGGCGATAAGCGGTCATGCGAGGGCACCGAGCGGTGCTGCGGCCTCCGGCGCCCTGTAGCCGATGCCGAGTGCCCTGGCGATGGCTGTGGCGCCCAGGCCCCGGCCCCTCAGCGCCTTGACCCGATCGGCATCAATGCTCGGTAGCGAAACACCGATATCAGTGCGACACATGTCCGCGAAACCCTCGTGAGGACAATACGGGCAGGCTGATGCTCCTCCTCGGCCCGGGCGAGGGGCAGGGCGACGCCCGGCCCTAGCGTTGCAGGCGGCCGTTGATGTTGTGGATGTCCTCGATTTCGATCCGCGTGTCGCGCCAGCGGCCGGAGCGGGACTGGCAGGTCGCCTCGAGCACGACGCGCTTGCGACTGGCGTCGATCCGGATATCCCGGCAGCTGCGCTGGAACGAGCTGGCGGCGCCGGGCGTGCCGCGCACCAGGCGGCCGTCGTCATTGTGGATGCCGGTCAATTCGATATCGGTGCCGCGCTGCCGGCCCCGGCCGTTGTCGCAGGTGGCACTCAGGTAGACCGACCGGCGGTCCACCTCCAGCCGGATGTCGGTGCAGGACCGCTGGAAGCTGGACGAGCCGGCCGCCGCCGAGCCGATGCCGAGGGCGAGAAAACCGGTCGCAAGCAGCAAAAGGCGCATCAGATTTCCCCCACCGAATTCCGGCGCCAGTTTCGGCCTTTCGCCCTGCCCGGGCAAGGGGCCGGCCGTGACGGCCGTCACCAACCGTAGGTCTGGGCGACGTCGACCGCGATCCGGATCAGCACGCCGGCCGAGACGAGAATGAGCAGCCATCGCCCCAGGCGGCCCGGGCCGGCGAAGTCGGGCTTGCGGGCCGGCGGTCGGGATTCGGGTTCGGTCATGGCATATCCTGGCTTTCCGGACGGGAGGCGCCCCGCCGCCCTGGACGTGGGAACGACGGGGTGCTTTGCAAGGGGGGCTCAGCGCCCCACCATCCGCCGGTAGAGATGCCAGGTGGCATGGCCGAGCACGGGCAGGACGACGACGAGCCCGGCGAACATCGGCAGGCTGCCGAGGAAGAGCAGCCCGGCGACGACCAGCCCCCAGGCGGCCATGACCCCCGGGTTGGTAGCGACCGCCCGCAGCGAGGTCAGCACGGCGACATCGACCCGGGCATGGCGGTCCACCATCATCGGGAAGGACACGACCGAGATCGTGAGCACGGCGACGGCGAAGACGAAACCGACCCCGAGGCCGATCGCGGTCATGATCAGGCCCTGGCGCGTGTTCAGCACGTCGTGCAGGAAAGCGGCCAGCGAGGCCGGCGGCTGCGGCCCCAGGGTCGCGTCATAGATGGCGACGGCGGCGAACTGCCACGCGAAGAACATGCCGACCAGGACCAGGCCGAGCAGGGCGATGCCGACGATCGACGGCGAGCGCAGGACATGCAGCGCCCCCAGCCACGACACCTCGCCCCCCGTCTCGCGCTGGCGGCTGAGTTCGTAAAGCCCGACGCCGGCCAGGGGCCCGATCAGGGCGAAGCCGGCGGCCAGCGGGAAGACCAGCGGCAGCAAGGCCTGTTCCATCGCCGCCCGGCTGAGCACCAGCCCGATCACCGGATAGACGAGGCAGAGGAAGATCACATCGGTGCGGCAGGCGGCGAAATCCCGCAGGCCCCGGGCCAGCACGGTGCCGAGATCGGCCAGATCGAGCCGGCGGATCGCCGGCAGGGGCAGGGCCGCGTCCGCGTCCTCGCGGTAGATGTCGTGCCCGGCGGCACCGAAGGCGCGGGCCGCGCCGGAAACGAAGTCGGCCCCCCATTCGACCGGATTGCGGATGGTCATGGCGTTTCTCCCCAATCGGCGTTGCCGATCATCGTTCCCGATCGGCGCCGTCCTGATCGTTGACCGCCCACCGCGAAAGGCATCGCGCCGGGACCGGGAGCCCTGGGGCCGGCCGTGGCGAAACGCCTCACCCGACTGTCCGACCATGACCAGTCCGCGACCCCGGGGTTGAAGATACGCCTGGAATTTCCCCTTGTCGCGGCCCATCATGCACCCCTTGATCCAGCGCAAGGCAGGCCGCCGCCGCCCGGCCGATACTGCCGCCTCAGCCGCCCCCGCCCCTGCCGGCCACGGGGGCCGGTGATCGGACCGACCGATCACTCGATCACGAAAACCATCGCGCAGCCCTCTTGAATAATTCTAATCTGGCTGCCATTTTAGTCACGCAGTCAGGCGGTTAGGTGTAATTAGACACCCGACGGAGAAACCCGTGGCGGGCCCTTCGTCCTGCTTCAAACCCGAGAGGATAGTCAGATGTCGCTGATCAATACCGAAGTGAAGCCCTTCAAGGCCCAGGCCTATCACAACGGCAAGTTCGTCGAAGTGACCAACGAGACGCTGAAGGGCAAGTGGTCGGTCTTCGTGTTCTATCCGGCCGACTTCACCTTCGTCTGCCCGACCGAGCTGGGCGACCTCGCCGACAATTACGCGGAATTCCAGGGCCTGGGCGTCGAAATCTACGGCGTGTCGACCGACACCCATTTCACCCACAAGGCCTGGCACGACACCTCGGACACCATCGGCAAGGTCCAGTATCCGCTGGTCGCCGACCCGACCCTCGCGATCTCGCGCAACTTCGAAGTCCTGATCGAGGAAGAAGGCCTCGCCTATCGCGGCACCTTCGTGATCAACCCCGAAGGCCTGATCAAGATCATCGAAGTCCATGACAACGGCATCGGCCGCGACGCCAAGGAACTTCTCCGCAAGGTGAAGGCCGCCCAGTATGTCGCCTCGCACCCCGGCGAAGTCTGCCCGGCGAAGTGGACCCCCGGCGCCGAGACCCTGAAGCCGTCGCTGGATCTCGTCGGCAAGATCTGAGTTCGCATCACTCTCGGGGCGTCCGGGGCCGTCAGGCCCCGGGGGCTTCGGCCCCGTACACTTTCTATTTAGCGCCCGTTCGGCGCGGAAAGTCGGTAATCCGTCATGTTGGACGCCACGCTCAAGGCCCAGCTCAAGGGCTATATGGAACGGGCCACGTCGCCGATCGAGATCGTGGCCTCCCTCGACGACAGCGAAGCCTCGGCGCAGATGCGCTCCCTGCTCGCCGATATCAAGGACGTCTCGTCCCTGGTCTCGCTGCGGGAAGACAATGGCGCGGACGTGAAGACGCCCTCCTTCGCCTTGAACCGCCCGGACGGTTCGGTGGGGATCCGCTTCTCCGGCCTGCCCATGGGCCATGAATTCACCTCCCTCGTGCTCGCCCTGCTCCAGGTCGGCGGCTATCCGCCCAAGGTGGACGCGGACACGATCGAGCAGATCAAGGCCCTGGACGGCGATTTCACCTTCAAGACCTATATCTCGCTGACCTGCCAGAACTGCCCGGAAGTGGTGCAGGCCCTGAACCTGATGGCGGTGCTGAACCCCCGGATCCGCCACGAGATGATCGACGGCGCCCTGTTCCAGGACGAAGTGACGGCGCTGCAGATCATGGCCGTGCCCACCGTCTACCTGAACGGCGAAGTCTTCGGCCAGGGCCGCATGGAAGCGGGCGAGATCCTGAAGAAGCTGGACACCGGCGCCGAAAAGCGCGCGGCCGAGAAGATCGACGCCAAGGCGCCCTTCGACGTGCTGGTCGTCGGCGGCGGCCCGGCCGGCGCGGCGGCCGCGATCTATGCCGCGCGGAAGGGCATCCGCACCGGCGTCGTCGCCGAACGCTTCGGCGGCCAGGTGCTCGACACCCTGGGCATCGAGAATTTCATCTCGGTCAAGGAAACCGAGGGGCCGCGTCTTGCCGCCGGGCTCGAAGAACATGTGAAGTCCTATGACGTGGACATCATGAATCTTCAGCGGGCCGGCAAGCTGACCGCCGGTGACCTGATCGAGGTGGAACTGGAATCCGGGGCCAAGCTCCGCTCCAAGGCCGTGATCCTGGCGACCGGGGCGCGCTGGCGCGACATGGGCGTGCCCGGCGAGAAAGAGTATCGCACCAAGGGCGTCGCCTATTGCCCGCATTGCGACGGCCCCCTGTTCAAGGGCAAGCGCGTCGCGGTGATCGGCGGCGGCAATTCCGGCGTCGAGGCGGCGATCGACCTTGCCGGCATCGTCGCCCATGTCACCCTGTTCGAGTTCATGGATGTGCTGCGGGCCGATGCGGTGCTGGTGACCAAGCTGAAAAGCCTGCCCAATGTCACCATCGTCATGGAAGCGCAGACGACGGCAGTGCTGGGCGACGGCCAGAAGGTCACCGGCCTCGCCTATAAGGACCGGAAGAGCGGCGAGAGCCACAAGCTCGACCTCGAAGGCATCTTCGTGCAGATCGGCCTGGTGCCCAATACCGAATGGCTGAAGGGCGGCCCGGTGGACCTGACCCCGCGCGGCGAGATCATCGTCGATGCCAAGGGCCAGACCTCGGTCGCCGGCGTCTTCGCCGCCGGCGACGTGACCACCGTGCCCTACAAGCAGATCGTCATCGCCATGGGCGAGGGCGCGAAGGCATCGCTCGGCGCCTTCGACCACCTGATCCGCAGTTCCGTCCCCGTGGCGGCCGCGGCGGAGTAAGGCAAGCGGCGGGGGCCGCCGGGCGACCGGCGGTCCCGCTTCCTCTTCAGTAGAGGTTTTTCTTGTAGTCGCCGGCGAGGCCCTTCTCCATCAGGCCCGGCACCGCCAGCACGGTGCTGACCAGCCGGGCCTGCAGGCTCCTGCCCCTGTTCAGCCGGATATGCGCGGTGAAGACCGCCGCCGGATCGATCCCCGCCGGGCGGGGCGCCGCCGGCCAGGGCCGGGCGCGGGCCAGGGCCGGGCTTTCCCCGATTTCGAGCACCGGCGCATCGACCCTCGTCACCAGCAGGGGCAATTTCCCCTCGACCGCGAAGGGAGTGCGGGCCGCCGCCGCCACGGTCAGCGTCGGCCGCCCGGATAGCGAGGCCACCGCCGTACCGCCCGGCACCAGGGCGCAGGCGGCCAGCCGCGGCCGGCTCAGGATATTGCGATAGCTGTCGGTCCGGCGGTTGCCCGGGCGTTCCGGGAACCACAGGGCGCCGTCGGCCCGGCGCAGCAGCAGGCCCGCCGGATCCCCCTTGGGGCTGACGTCCAGGCGCCCGGCCGCATCCATGGTCGCCAGCGCCATGAAGCGGCAGGCTTCGGGAAATTCGGCGGCGGACCCCGCCCCCGGCGCCGCCGCCCAGAAATCGGACCGGATCAGCGCCTTGGCGCAATGGGCATAGCATTCCTCGACCGCCACTGCGATCACACCGTCCCGAAGGCCGGCGACGCGGCCGTTCACCCGCAGGGTTTCGCCGATCCCGGGCACCAGGAACAGGGAACCGAAGCCGGTACCGACCCTGGCGGAACCGGCGTCGTCGAGACAGGCCGCCGGCAGTTCCAGTCGGCCCGGCCCGGCCGCGGCGGCAAAGCCGGGCGCCCCGCCCGCCAGGGTGACGGCAAGACCATCACCATCGCCGAAGGCGACGAAAGCCAGCGGTGCGGCCGCCAGCCAGCGCGCCGCCTCCCCATCCAGGTGATCGATGACCTTGAGGTCGACCGCTCCCGACGGCTTGCCGATGCAGGCTTCGAGACCGGCGATATCGGTGATATCGGTGATCTGGTCCGGCATGCGCGGGATCCCTTTTCTCTTCCGCTCCGATGGTGCCATCGCCGACACCGCCCGGTTTATCGCATTTGCCGATGCCCGCCCGCCCCCAACGAGGCCATTGACAATCGGATTCGAGTATATACTCTAATTCGAGTAAACACTCTAAATAACCGCTGCCGCTGCCTGATGGGGAGGGAACCATGCTTCGCTACGGCCAATTTTTCCTGTGCTATCCGATCGTGCTCGCGACCACCGCCGGCCTGCTCCTGGGCGGGCCTTTCGTCTGGACGGGGCTGGCCCTGACCCTGATCCTGGGCGGCGCCATCGACCAGTTCTTCGCCCCAGACACCAGCGAGCCGGACTATGGCCAGACCTGGGTGCTGGATGCCCTGCTCTATGGCGTGCTGCCCCTGATCGGCCTCATGCTGCTGGGCTTCGCCTGGTTCCTGGCCGCCCCGGCCAGCGATCTTTTCGGCCTGGGCGCCCTGGTGCAGCAGGCGACGGGGTATGACGCGCTGGCGGCACGCGCCGAGGCCGGGGGCTTCACCTTTGCCGGCGCCATGATTTCGGTCGGCACCATGCTGGGGGTGGCCGGGATCAATGTCGGCCATGAACTGACCCACCGCACCTGGGACCGCTGGTCCATGCTGTTCGGGCGCTGGATGCTGGCGACGGCCTATGACGCCTCCTTCGGCATCGAGCATGTCTATGGCCACCACAAGAATATCGCGACCTATGACGACCCCGCGACCTCGCGGAAGGGCGAGACGCTCTATACTTTCGTCTTCCGCTCGGCCTGGGGCCAGTATCGGAACGAATTCCGCCTGGAGCGCGACCGCCTGGCCCGGCGCAACCGCCACTGGCTGCATGGGGACAACCGGTTCCTGCGCGGGCTGGCCATGCAGGCGGGCATCACCGGGCTCTTCGCCCTGGCGGCCGGCCCCGTCGGCGCCCTGGCCTATGCCGCGACCGCGCTGTTCGGCAAGAGCTGGCTCGAATATGTGAATTATATCGAGCATTACGGCATCGTCCGCGTGCCGGGCACCCAGGTGCGCACCGATCATTCGTGGAATTCCAACCATGCGGTTTCCTCGAAGATCCTGTTCAACCTGACCCGCCATTCCGACCATCACGCCCATGGCGACAAGCCGTTCTGGGACCTGAAGCCCTATCTGGACGCGCCGACCATGCCCTATGGCTATATCGTCATGATCATGATCGCCTTCGTGCCGCCGCTGTGGTTCCGGGTGATGGCGCCCAAGGTGCGGGAATGGGAGACGAACCACGCCACCCCGGCCGAGCGCGCCATCCTGCGCGGCGAAACCCCGCGCGACACGCTGGTCGCCGCCGAATAACGGGACGGGAGGAAACGCCATGTTCGGCAGGCTGTTCGGCAGGAAGACCGAAACCCCGACGATCACCCTCGCCCCCTCGGGCCGGGTGATCGAGGCCCCGAAAGGCGCCACCATCCTGGGCGCCGCCCTGAAGGCCGGGGTCGACTACCCCAGCAATTGCCGGGTCGGCAGTTGCGGCGCCTGCAAGAGCAGGCTGGTCGAGGGCGAGATCCGCGCCCTGACCGACTTTTCCTACACGCTGTCAGCGGACGAACTGTCCGCCGGCTGCATCCTGGCCTGCCAGGCGGTGCCCAAGGGGCCGGTGGTGGTCCAGCCCCTGGCCGTGGCCGACAGCACCGTCGCCGGCCGGATCCTGCGCCAGGACGGGCTGACCCATGATATCCAGGACATCACGCTCGCCCTGGACAGCACCATCGATTTCAAGGCCGGGCAATATGCCACCCTGTCGGTTCCGGGCGTGGCCGAGGGGCGGTGCTATTCCTTCGCCCATGCGCCGCAAGGGGACGGGACCGCGCGCTTCATCATCCGCCATGTCCCGGGCGGCGCCTTCACCGGCTGGCTGTTCGGCGGCGACCGCGCCGGCACCGCGATCAGCCTCGGCCAGCCCCGGGGCGACTTCGGCCTGAAGGCGCCGGGGCCCGGCCTCTTCATCGCCGGGGGCTCCGGCCTCGGCCCCGTGCTGTCGGTGCTGGAAACCCTGGCGGCGGCGGGCGACCGGCGCAAGCTGACCCTGCTGTTCGGGGCGCGGACGGCGGCCGATCTCTATGCCCGGGACCGGCTGGACGCCCTGTCCCGCCAACTCGACCTGACGGTGCGTTTCATCCTGTCCGCCGAGCCGGCGGGCAGCGACTGGGCGGGGGAGCGCGGGCTGGTCACCGCGCCGCTGGCCGAGATGCCGCTGCCGGCCGCCGCCGCGCTCTGCGGCCCGCCGGCGATGATCGATGCCGCCATCGCCGTGCTGCGCGGCCGGGGCCTTGCCCCCGCCGCCATCAGTTTCGACAAATTCACCGACCAAAGCAGCGGGGGCCAAAGCAGCGGGGCCCAACGCCCCGCCGCCTGATTGCGCCTACTTCAGCAATTCACCGGCGATGATCAGCTTCCGCACTTCCGAGGTGCCGGCGCCGATCTCCAGCAGCTTGGAGGCGCGGTAGAGGCGGTTGACCTCGGATTCGCGCATATAGCCGGCGCCGCCGAAGATCTGCACCGCGTCCGAGACCACGCGGGTGCAGCCTTCGGCGGCATAGAGGATGCAGGCCGCCGTCAGCTTGTGAATGTCGCCGCGGCCGCCGGCGCCTTCCTCCAGGCCGTTCGCCTCCGCCAGGGTGCGGTAGCAGAAAGTCTTCATGGTTTCGATCGTGGTCCACATCTCGGCCAACTTCGCCTGGATCATCTGGAACTCGCCGATCTTGCGGCCGAACTGCTCGCGGGTCTTGGCATAGTCAAGCGCAAGGTCGAAGGCCCGTTCCGCCATGCCGAGATTGATCATGGCGACGATGGCGCGTTCGAGGTCGAGGCCGGACATGACGACCGCAACCCCCCGGTTCTCGACCCCGACCAGGTTTTCCGCCGGCACGCGGCAATCGTCGAACACCAGTTCCGCCGTGGTCGAGCCGCGGAAACCCATCTTGTCCAGCTTCTGCGCCACCTGGAAGCCGGGGAAATCCTTCTCGATCACGAAGGCGGAAATACCCTTGGCGCCGGCCGCCTTGTCGGTCTTGGCATAGACCAGCAGGTAATCCGCCACCGGGCCGTTGGTGATATAGAGCTTGCGGCCGTTCAGGATGTAATGGTCGCCCTCGCGCCGCGCCGTCGTCGCCATCGAGCCCAGCGCATCGGAACCGGCCCCCGGCTCGGTCAGGCCGAGCGCGCCGATCTTGGTCCCGTCGATCAGGCCGGGCAGGTAGCGCGCCCGGATCGCGGCATTGCCGTTCCGGGCGATATTGTTCAGGCACAGGTTCTCATGGGCGACATAGGACAGGGCCACCGCGTGATTCCAGCGCGCCAGCCCCTGGGCGATCAGCCCCGAGGTGAAGAAATCGGCGCCGGCCCCGCCCAGGTCCGGCTCGACCGTGACGCCGAGGAAGCCCATGCGGGCCAGCGCCGGCATCACCTGGGGCGGCCACCATTCGTCATTGTCCATCTTCGGCGCCAGGTCGAACAATTCGCCCCGGCCGAACCTGTCGGCCTGATCCAGGATTTCCTGCTGGTCCGGGGTCAGGCGAAAGCCGTTCAGGCCGGCGCCGTTCACCCCGAAATCGGCCGCGGCCGACGCAGACGCATTCATGCTGGTCTCTCCTCCCGGCCGGGGTGGCGCTGTTTTTCCGCATGTCCCCGGTTGACACGATTAAAATGAAGCATATTCAATATGGCGACGGAGACAAGGGGGAGAATGACGGCCATGCCGGTCATCAGCGCCAAACGCATGCAGGACCGGATCGACGCGATCGTCGAGGCCGCGACCGCCGTCTTCGGCGCCAAGGGCTATGAAGCCGCCTCCATCGCCGAGATCGCCCGCGCCGCCGAGATTTCCGACGGCCTGATCTATCGCTATTTCTCCAACAAGCGCGACCTCTTGTACCGCGTGCTCGAAGCCTTCTACGAGCGTGTCGTCGCCGCCCTCGAAAAGGAGGCGGCCAACGGCGCCACTTTCGAGGACAGGCTGCACGCCCTGATCCGGCGCCACCTGGGCAATTTCGTCGCCGACCGGGAATTGTGCCGGCTGTTCCTGTCGGAAGTCCGGGTCGCCAGCGATTACAAGGGTTCCGCCATCCAGAATCTGAACCGGCGCTATGTGTCGGTCCTGACCGCCTTGATCGAGGCGGGCATCGGGCAGGGCGAGGTGAAGGCGGATGCCTCGCCCCGCCTGGTGCGCAACGTCATCTTCGGCGCGATCGAGCACATCGCCTGGCCCTATGTGAACGGCGACGGCAAGCTCGACGTGGACGAGACGGCCAAGGCCGTCACCGCCCTGATCTACGGCGGCATCGGCATTCCGGCGAAAACCTGAAAACAAAGACCGACAGGACATGACCCAGCCCTTTCCCTTCGATACCGTCCTGGTGGCCAACCGGGGCGAGATTGCGCTTCGCATCCTGCGCACCGCCAGACGCCTGGGCCTGAAGGGCGCCATCGTCTTCCACGCCGCCGACAAGGGCGCGCCCGCCATCGCCGCCGCCGACATCGCCATCGAGATCAAGGGCCCGACCCCGGTCGCCGCCTTCCTCGACGGTGCCCAGATCATCGAGGCGGCACGGGCGGCCGGCGCCGGCGCCATCCATCCCGGCTATGGCTTCCTGTCCGAGAACGCCGGCTTCGCCCGCGCGGTGGCGGCGGCGGGCATCGCCTTCGTCGGCCCCCTGCCCGAGGCCATCGACCTGATGGGCGACAAGGTGCGGGCGCGGAAATTCGTCGCCGACCGGGGTTTTCCCGTCGCCCCCTCGGCGATCGAGGACGACGACCCGGCGACCTTCGCCGAGCGCGCCCGCCAGGTCGGCGCGCCCCTGCTGATCAAACCCTCGGCCGGCGGCGGCGGCAAGGGCATGAGGATCGTCCGCGACCTTGCCCTGCTTGACGAGGAAATCGCCCGCGCCCGTTCGGAAGGCCAGCGCTATTTCGGCGACGGCCGGCTCTATGTCGAGCGTTTCGTCGAGAACCCGCGCCATATCGAGGTGCAGGTGATGGGCGATGCCCATGGCAGCGTCATCCACCTGCACGAGCGCGAATGCTCGGTCCAGCGCCGCTTCCAGAAGATCGTCGAGGAAACCCCCTCGCCGGCCCTGACCGCTGACCAGCGGACCGCCATCTGCGAAACCGCCGCCGGCATTGCGCGCGCCGCGCACTACCGGAATGCCGGCACGGTCGAATTCATCTATGGCGACGGCGAATTCTATTTCCTTGAGATGAACACCCGCCTTCAGGTCGAACACCCGGTAACGGAAGAGATTACGGGCCTCGACCTGGTCGAGATCCAGTTGCGCGTCGCCGCCGGCGAGAGGCTGCCGCTGGCGCAAGGCGAGGTGCCGTCCAACGGCCATGCGATCGAACTGCGCCTCTATGCCGAAAGCCCGGCGCGCGGCTTCGTGCCCACCACCGGCAAGGTGCTGGCCCTGGATTGGCCCGCCGGCCCCGGCATCCGCATCGATTCCGGCATCGCGAAGGGGCAGGCGGTCACCACCGCCTTCGATCCCATGCTGGCGAAACTGATCGTCCATGGCGCCACAAGGGCGGAGGCGATCGCCCGCGCCCGCGCCGCCCTTGCCGATCTCGTGCTGCTGGGCTGCGAGACCAATGCCGCCTTCCTGGACCGGCTGCTGGCGGACGAGGTGTTTGCCGGCGGCGCGGTCCATACCGGCACCCTGGACGCCCGGCCCGATCTGGCCGCCGAGCCGGCCCCGACGCCGGACGAGATCCGCCGCCTGCTGGCCGCCGCAACCCTGAGCCTGCGCCCCACGCGCGACGCCGCCGACCGCATTCCCGCCCTTCACGCCGCCATCGGCGCCTGGCGCAATTGACCGGGAGGTCCCCCTCACCCAACCCTCTCCCCCAAGGGGGCGAGGGCTTGCAGCCCGCGTGGTCGGGCTCCCTCGCCCCCTTGGGGGAGAGGGCGGGGGTGAGGGGGAACCCCCAAACAAGAACAAGCACTGCGACCCCATCGATAACCACCGGAAACGCCCCATGCGTCACCTTCTCCTGATCGACGAGGCGGAAGCCGAAGCGGGCCTCGCACCCGCCGGCGACGGTCTCTACACCCTGCTGGTCGGTGCCGAGACCATCCCCGTCTCGCTGGCCGGCAAGATACTCACCGTTAACGGCAAGGCCGAGCGGATCGCGGTCGCCGTCGACGGCGATACGGTCTTCGTGCACCTGAACGGCAAGGCCCACCGCATCGACTATCGCGAACCGCTGGCCCGCTTCGCCAGGGGCGCTGCCGGCGGCGGCGCGGATGCCATCGCCGCGCCCATGCCCGGCGCCGTGGTCGCGGTCAATGTAATGGCAGGCGATACGGTCGCCGCCGGCCAGGTGATGATGGTGATCGAAAGCATGAAGCTGGAGACCGCGATCAAGGCCCCGCGCGATGCCGTCATCGAGGCGGTGCATGTCGCCGCCGGCAAGACCTTCAACAAGGGCGCCGCCCTGATCGCCCTCGTGCCTGCCGAGACCGCCTGACATGCGCCTGATCGAAAGCCTGATCGACACCGCCTCGCCCGAATTCCAGGCGAATGCCCTCCACAACCGGAACCTTGCGGCAACGCTGCGCGAGAAGCACCGCAAGGCCCGCTTCGAGCGCCCGCAGCGCGATCTCGACCGGCTCGCCCGCCAGAACAAGCTGGGCGTGCGGGAACGGATCGAAGCCCTGCTCGACCCCGGCACGCCCTTCTTCGAATTGTCCACCCTGGCGGCCAATCAGGCTTACGGCGGCGACGTGCCGGGGGCGGCCATCGTCACCGGCATCGGCATCGTCGCCGGCCAGGAAGTGGTGATCCATGCCGACGATCCGGCGGTGAAGGGCGGGGCGTGGTATCCGCTGTCCGTGAAGAAGATCGTCCGCGCCCTCGACATCGCCATCGAAAACCGTCTGCCGGTGGTCCATCTCTGCGATTCCGCCGGCGGCTTCCTGCCGCTCCAGGCCGATCTCTTCGCCGACAAATATCTGGCCGGGCGCATCTTCCGCAACCAGGCCACCCTGTCGAAGCTGGGCGTGCCCCAGGTCGCCATCGTGCTCGGCCATTGCACGGCGGGCGGCGCCTATATCCCCGCCCTGTCGGAATATAACGTCATCGTGCGCGGCACCGGCGCCATCTTCCTGGGCGGGCCGCCGCTGGTGAAGGCCGCGACCGGTGAAGTGGTGACGGTCGACGAGTTGGGCGGCTGCGACACCCATACCCAGATCTCCGGCACCGCCGATTACCCGGCCGACACCGAAATGCACGCGATTGCGATTGCCCGCGACATCGTCGGCACCTGGAAGCGGGCGGAAAAACTGAAGATCGAACGCATCGCCCCCGAAGCGCCGCATTACGACCCGGCCGAGCTTTACGGCATCATCCCGCGCGACATCAAGGTGCAGTTCGACATGCGGGAAGTGATCGCCCGCCTCGTCGACGGCAGCCGCTTCCACGAATACCAGCCGGCCTATGGCACCACGCTGGTCTGCGGTTTCGCCCATCTCTATGGCATGCGGGTGGGGATCATCGGCAACAACGGCGTGCTCTTCAACGACAGTTCGCTGAAGGGCGCCCATTTCATGCAATTGTGCGACCAGAACCGCACCCCGATCCTGTTCCTGCAAAATATCACCGGTTATATGGTCGGCCGCGAATACGAGCATCGCGGCATCACCAAGGACGGCGCCAAGATGATCATGGCGGTCTCCGGCCTCGAAGTGCCGAAGCTCACCCTGATCGTGAACGGCTCGTTCGGGGCCGGCAACTACGGCATGTCGGGCCGGGCCTTCGATCCCCGCTTCCTGTTCATGTGGCCGCAGAGCCAGATCTCGGTCATGGGCGCCGACCAGGCCGCCAATGTCCTGACCGACCTCAAGGTGAAACAGGCGACGCGCGGCGGCGACACCCTCTCGGCCGAGGCGGTGGCGGCGATCCGGGAACCGATCCTCGACGATTACCGCCGCCTGTCCAGCGCCTATTATTCGACCTCGGAAATGTGGGACGACGGCATCCTCGACCCGGTCGATACCCGGAACGCGCTGGCGATCACCCTCAGCGCGACCCTGAACCGGCCGATCGAGCGGCCGCATTTCGGCGTCTTCCGCATGTAACCCTGGTCACGCCAACTGGCCCAGTTTCGAGATCTCCATCCGCTTCGCCTTCTCGAAACTGGCCAGGAGGATGGAGAGAAAGGCCTGGGCCGCCGCGCTCTGCCGCGCCGATTTCTTGAACAGCACATAGAAGGTGTTCTCGGTGCGGAAGTGCCTGGGCAGGACTTCCAGCAATTCGCCGCTCTCGACCCAGGGGGCAACGAAATGGGGCGGCAGGAAACCGAGAAAGGCCCCGCTGAGAACGAGAAGGATGCGGGCGTCGATATTGCTCGAACGCGCATCGGTGCGGAAACCGCCGGCCAGGGCGGCGAAATCCGGATCCTCGGTCACGCCGGGCATGACCAGCCGGTGCTGCTTCACCGCCTCCGCCGTCAGCCCGTCCAGCCCGGCTTGCGCCAATTCGTGGTTCCGCCCGCAATAGAGGCGCAATTCCTCGCGGAACAGCGGGATCATCTCGATCGACGACAATTCGCGCGGCACGACCGAGACGCCGAGATCGGCCTCGCCGTCCAGGATGCCCTGCTCGACCCCGGCCGGCGTCGCCGAATCCATGACGATCTCGACCTTGCCGTGGCGCTTGGCGAAATCGCCGATCGCCCGCGTCATCGGCCCGGCCGCGACCGAGACCAGATTGTCGACCAGAAGGAGCGACACCCGCCCGGTCAGGGCCTTCACCGCCGTCGCCACCCGGTCGCGGAATTTCTCGACGTCGGTGAACAATTGCAGCGAGGCGAGATAGACGATCTGCCCCTCGTCGGTCAGGCGGAAGCCGCTGCGCCCGCGCACGCACAGCTTGGTGCCCATGCGCTGTTCGAGATGGGCGATATCCAGGCTGATGGCCGATTTCGACTTGTTCAGCGCCACTTCGGCCGCGGTGAAGCCGCCGTTCTCGACCACGGTGCGAAAGACACGCAGAAGGCGCAGGTCGCCGTCCGATATCGCCCCGCGGAACACTTGGGGGGCGCGCGACCTGGAATTCGTCTTATTCAGTTTAGCCTCCGCTTAACCAAAGGTTTGGCGATCACCATCGTGCAGTGCAATATTTGTGCATTAAGGTTGATCATGCCCAAACGACAGGCGCTTGGGCAACAGAGCTGGAGTGCGGCATGGATCAAGACCTTCACCGCGAGGATTCCCTTGCACTCGCGCGCGATCTCTACGCCCGGGGGCGGGTGAACCGGCGCGATTTCCTCACCCTCTGCGCCATGCTGGGGGCGACGGCGGCCGGGGTCGGCCTCGGCGGCCGCAAGGCCCAGGCGGCGGGCGAGATCACCATCTCCAACTTCGGCGGCGATGCCGTCAAGGCCTATACCGACGCCTGGACCGCGCCCTTCACCGCCGCCACCGGCACCAAGGTGAATATCGACGGCGCCGGCCCCCTGCCCGGCAACATCAAGAAGATGGTCGACGAGAAGAACGTCATCTGGGACGTGTCCGACGGCGACGGTTTCTACGGCCTTCAGCTCGGCCCCGACTACCTGGAGCCGATCGACTATGCGGTGGTCGATCCCAAGGGCTATTTCGACTGGAACAAGTTCGACCTGTCGGCCGGCAACTACGTCTATTCCTATGTCCTCGCCTATGACAAGACCAAGCTGCCGGAAGCGCCGACGAGCTGGGCCGATTTCTTCGACCTGAAGAAATTCCCGGGCAAGCGCACGCTCTGGAAGTGGTTCATGGGCATGCCGGAAATCTTCATGCTGGCCGCCGGCAAGAAGCCGGAGGAAGTCTATCCGATCGACATGAAGCTGGTCGTCGAGATGGTGAAATCGCTGGGCGACAGTCTGGTTCTCTGGGATTCGGGCGCGTCCAGCCAGCAATTGTTCCTCGACGGCGAAGTGGTGATGGGCAACATCTGGAACACGCGATGTTCTGTGCTGGAGCGCGACACCAAGGGCCGCGTCGCCTGGACCTGGAACCAGCAGATCGTCAGCCCCGGCGCCTGGTGCATCCCGAAGGGCGGCAAGAACCTGAAGCTGGCCCAGGATTTCATCGCCTCGACCCAGGACCCGCAGAAGCAGATCAAGCTGTTGGAAGCCATGGGCAACGGCCCGGCCAACCCGGCCGCCATCCCCCTGCTGAGCCCGGAACAGGCGCGCCTGAACCCGACCTCGCATCTCGACGTCGGCGTGATCCGCAACGAAAAATGGTATGCGGAACATTACGACACCGAACTGAATGCGTGGCTCGACGCCGTTGCCGGCTGAACCCGTCGCCGCCCGCATCGAGACGGCCTTGCGCAATGCGCGGGGCCGTCTCGATCCCTACTGGTGGCTGGTGGCGCCGCTGCTGATCGTCACCATCGGCCTCTATCTCCTGCCGCTCGGCAATATCCTGGTGCTGTCGGTAACCGATCCGAAGCCCGGGCTCGACAATTACGAGCGCCTCGTCACCGCCGCCGGGCCGGTCAAGGTGCTGATGACGACGCTGCGCATCTGCGCCGTCACCACCGCGATCTCCATCGTGCTCGGTTTCTGCGTCGCCTTCGCCATGGCCCATGCCGGCGACCGCCACCAGCGCATCCTGCTTGTCGGCGTGCTCGTCCCCTTGTGGATTTCGGTGCTGGTGCGGGCGTTTTCCTGGCTCGTCCTGCTGCGCGACCAGGGGCCGGTGAACGACTGGCTGATGCGCGGCGGCCTGATCGACGAGCCGCTGGCCCTGGTCCGCAACGAATTGGGCGTCGTCATCGGCATGGTGCATTACCTGATCCCCTATGCCGTGCTGCCCATCTTCGCCGTCATGCGCGGCATCGACCAGCGCCTGCTGTTCGCCTCGCGCAGCCTGGGCGCCGGGCCGGCCACCACTTTCCTCAAGGTCTATCTGCCGCTCACCCTGCCGGGGGTGTTCGCGGCCATGGTCATCGTCTTCGTCTTCGGCCTCGGCTTCTATGTGACGCCGGCGATCCTGGGCGGCGGGCGCGTGGTCATGCTGGCGGAATCGGTCAGCGTCGCCATCCTGCAAACCGTGCGCTGGGGCTTCGGTGCCGCGCAGTCGGTGGTGCTCCTGGTCCTGACCCTGGTCCTGATCGGCATCATGGGCAAGACCGTGGGCCTGAAGAAAGGGTTCGGCTGATGCGGAAGCTGCGCCTTGCGCCGGGCCTCGTCCTCTCGCTCACCATTGCCTGGATCGTCATCGGTTTCCTGCTGGCGCCGATGTTCATTTCGGTGCCCCTGTCCCTGACGCCGGAACGTTTCCTGTCCATGCCGGACGGGGAATTGTCGCTGCGCCATTACGAGACCGTCTTCACCTCGCCCGCCTGGCTGGGGGCGCTGGGCGACAGTGCCGTGGTCGGCATCGGGGCGACGGTGCTGGCCACCGTCATCGGGGCGGCGGCGGCGATCGGCCTGTGGCGAATCGGCGGGCGGGCGGCCCGGATCATCGGCGTGCTCGCCCTGATGCCGATGATCGTGCCGCCCATCGTCACCGCCCTGGCCCTGTCGCGCAGCTGGGTGACGCTCGGCCTGTTCGATACGGTGTTCGGCGTCATCCTGGCCCATGCCATTCTCGGCATGCCCTTCGTCTTCATGACCGTTTCCGCCGCCCTCGAGGGGCTGGATCCCCGCATCGTGCAGGCGGCGCGCAGCCTGGGCGCCGGGCCGTTCCGGGTGGTGCGGGACGTGATCGTGCCCAATGTGAAGGCCGGCCTGCTTACCGGCGGCCTGTTCGCCTTCGTGATTTCGTGGGACGAGATCATCGTCACCCTCTTCGTCTCGTCGCGCAGCGTCTATACCCTGCCGCGCAAGATCTGGTCCGACATCAGGGACAATATCGATCCCGCGGTGGCGGCCGTTTCCACCCTCATGATCGGCATCACCGTGATCGTCGCCGTTCTTTACCTGTTGCGTGACCTGATGCGCGCCAAATCCGGGGAAGCCTGATGAGCACCGCCGCCGGCCGGGACATCCGCCTTTACGGCCTTTCCAAATTCTACGGGCCCTTCAAGGCGCTGGACGATATCGACCTGACCATCGCGCCGGGCGAATTCCTGACCCTGCTCGGGCCATCGGGTTCCGGCAAGAGCACGCTTCTGATGGCGCTGGCCGGCTTCGTCGAGCCGAGCCACGGCGATATTTTCGTCGGCGGCCGGTCGATCACCGCCCTTGCCCCCGAGAAGCGGAATTTCGGCGTGGTGTTCCAGGGTTACGCCCTGTTCCCCCATATGAGCGTCGCCGAGAATGTCGCCTATCCCTTGAAGGTGCGCGGTCTCGACCGGCCCCTGATCGAGGCCAAGGTGGCGGAGGCCCTGGCCCTCGTCCAGCTCGACGCCCTGGCGAAGCGCCTGCCCAAGCAATTGTCCGGCGGCCAGCAGCAGCGCGTGGCGCTGGCCCGCGCCCTGGTCTTCTCGCCCGAGGTCCTGCTGCTCGACGAGCCGATGGGCGCCCTCGACAAGAAGCTGCGCCACGACCTGCAGATCGAATTGCGCCAGTTGCACCGGAAACTGGGGCGGACCTTCGTCAACGTCACCCACGACCAGGAAGAGGCCATGGCCATGTCCGACCGGATCGCGATCATGCGCGCCGGGCGGATCGTGCAATTGGGCGCCCCGCGCGACCTCTACGACCTGCCGGAAACCCGTTTCGTCGCCGATTTCCTGGGCAAGAGCAATTTCATCGCCGGCCGGGTCGGCGAGACCACCGGCGGCACCGTCCTGGTCGAGACCGCGGACGGCCCGATCCGCCATGCCGCGCGCGGCCGCCCGGTCAAGACCGGGGACGAGGCCTTGCTGGCGCTGCGCCCGCAGGCGCTCCGCCTCGGGCCGGGGGGCGACAATGCCCTGCCCGCCCGGGTCGAAACCGCGATCTTCCTCGGCACCCATGCCGAACTGACCGTGCGCACGGCCGGCGGCACGCCCTTCGCGATCAATACCCCGATCGAGCGCGCCGACGCCCTGCCGGCGGAAGGCGCCGACGTCACCCTGTCGTGGGACCGGACGGCGACCGTCGCCGTCGCGGAGGATTAAACCTCGGCGAACAGCCTTCTGGCGTGATCGCGAAGGACCAGCGCATCCGCGTCCCGGTCCGAAAGCTCCAGCCCGTCGGCGCCGGTGATGGCGTAATCCCGGGGGCCCAGTTCGCACAGGAAGATCAGGCTGTCGTCCGCCGCCGCCCGCGCCTTCCAGCGCCGGAACCCTTCCGCCCACCAGCCGAGGAAGAGGTCGAGCCAGGGCCTGGTCTGCGGGAAGCCGACCGGCAATTGCACCTGGCAGCGGTTGGCGATCCGGCCCTGGAAACTGTCGCAGCGCTCCAGGATCCGGCTGATCTGAAGGTGATAGTCGGGAAACAGCGGCAGGGTCATTTCCCGGTCGACCACGTAATGCGACAGATCGCAGGCCATGCGCATCTCGGGGATCGCGTCCAGCAGTTGCAGGGTGGCGAACATGTCGTTGGTGATGCAGGCGCGGTGGGTCTCGAACTGAATCGGCACGCCTTCCTCGCGCGCCACCCGCAGCCAGTCCCGGATCACCGGGATCGAGCCCTCGACCGAGACCGGCATCACCTGCCCGACCACGACGACGAAGGGCGAGCCGATGTCCTTGGCGAGGTGAAGCGCCGGGCGCAGGTCCTCGATCGATTTCGGGAAGGCGGTCAAGAGGCCGCCCAGCCCGACCTGCCCGAACAGGGGCACGCAGGCCCGCGCCTGATCGAGGGAGAGAGCGCCGAGGTCGATCGCCATGCCGTCATAGCCCGCCGCCTTCACCGCCTCGAAGCGCGCCGCCACCGGCGTCTCGGGGACGCCGGGGGTGCGCTTCTCGGTCGCCCACAGCGACTGATAGACCTTGAGGTCAGGCATTGGCCGCGACCTTGGCATCCGCCCGGTTGGTCTCGTCCATGATCCAGGGCCGGTCCATCGGATAGTCGGCCTCGGTGCGGCCGCCGGACAATTTGCGGATCACGTCCAGCTGGAAGCCGAGGTAGGTCATCGAATAGGGCTTGATGCCGTTGCCGTCGAAGATTTCGCGATGCAGGTCCTTCAGCTTCCAGAACGGCACGCCCGGGAAGGCATGGTGGGCGGTGTGATACTGCATGTTCCAGCAGGCCCAGCGCAGCACGGCATTGGTCCGGGTCGAGCGGGTGTTGGTCAGGATGTTCTGCTCGTGCGACAGGCCGAGGTGCTCGATCGTGTTCTGGAACTGGTGGATGAACTTGGTCGCGATCATCGGCGCCAGCCAGTAGAGGACGGCGGCCCAGCTCTGGGCATAGATCGAAACGGCGGCGATCGCGAGGTAACCGGCCATGTGCAGCCGGGCTTCCCGGATCACGTCCTTGCGGCGGACTTCCGGGATATAGGGCTCGACCACGATGCCGCAGCAG
Source organism: Zavarzinia compransoris (assembly GCF_003173055.1). Lineage (NCBI taxonomy): Bacteria > Pseudomonadati > Pseudomonadota > Alphaproteobacteria > Rhodospirillales > Zavarziniaceae > Zavarzinia > Zavarzinia compransoris. Next base: position 233,841 of record NZ_QGLF01000002.1, on the reverse strand, counting down.
AAGCGGACGAGGCGGGCGATCCGCGAATACCAGTAGGACGGCCCGAGGAACCACATCAGGTAGCCGAACAGGGAATAGGGCCCGCGCACCAGTTCGCCGTCCTGTTCCCAGTCCTGGGTGTGGCGGTGGTGGGCGGTGTGCTGGATCTGGTCGAAATCGCGGGGATAGAGCAGGACGAAGCCGACGATGCGGCCGAAGACCTCGTTCAGGGCCCGGGTCTTGAACACGGTCCAATGGGACAATTCATGTTGCCCGGCATAGAGGAAGTTCAGCAACCCGCCGTGCAGGATGAAGGCCGGCACCACCCACCACGTCCCGAGCGCGAGATGCAGCAGGTAGCCGGTGGCGACGATCGCCGCGGCATGGCTGCCGAGCTGAAGCGCGCCGCGCAGGTCCGACCGGGCCGAAAGCTCGTGCAGCCGCCCGGGCTTGATCAGATTCTTGCGAACGAAGACTTCATCCATGGGGCAGCGCTCCCGGCATCGAAATGGAACAATGCCAGGATGATCGGGGAAGGCCCGGGCGCCGGAAATCCGAACGGCAATAATGTTACTTGAGCGAAAGCTGAACCTTCAGCCGTCGACCGGCGGCAGCGGGCGCGAGGCGACATAGGCGGCGCAAAGCCCGATCACCCCGGCGACGACCAGGGCCAGCCACAGGGCCGGCCGGCTGCCCAGGTAGAAGACGCCGTAACCGAACGCCATGCCGGACAGCGCCAGCGCCTTGCCCCGCCGCGAAATCGCGCCGTGGCGGCGCCAGGCGACCACGGTGGGCCCCAATTGGGGGTGATTCACCAGCCAGGCTTCCAGCCGGGGCGAGGAGCGGGCGAAACAGGCGGCGGCCAGGATCAGGAAAATCGTGGTCGGCATGACCGGCAGGAAGGCGCCGATGATGCCGAGCGCGGTCATGGCGAGGCCCAGCACCAGATAGAAAGCCTGCTGCGCCCGCTTCATGACAATGCCACCCTCCCGTCACCTCTGCGGGAGCATAGCATGAGTCCGGCGGATCCGCCCGCGCCCCTATTTCAGGACCTGGGCCAGGAAGGCCTGCAGGCGATCGCTTTTCGGCGCATCGAAAAATGTCGCCGCCGGGGCATCCTCGACGATTTCGCCCTGGTCCATGAACAGGCAGCGGTCGGCGACCTTGCGGGCGAAGCCCATTTCATGGGTGACGCAGATCATGGTCATGCCGTCCGCCGCCAGCTCCTCGATCGCGCGCAGCACCTCGCCCACCATTTCGGGGTCGAGGGCGGAGGTCGGCTCGTCGAACAGCATGATGCGCGGTTCCATGCACAGGGCCCGGGCGATCGCCACCCGCTGCTGCTGCCCGCCCGACAGTTGCGCCGGGTATTTATGGGCCTGGTCGGCGATATGGACCCGGGCGAGATAGCGCAGGGCCAGGGTTTCCGCCTTGGCCTTATCCATCTTCAGGGCGGTACGCGGCGCGAAGGTGCAATTGTCCAGAATGGTCAGGTGCGGAAACAGGTTGAACTGCTGGAATACCATCCCCGCCTCGCGCCGGACGTCGAGGACCGAGACGCGGTCGGGCCCGAGCAGGATTCCGTTCACGGTGATGCGCCCGCCCTCATGCGGTTCGAGGGCGTTGATGCAGCGGATCAGGGTCGATTTGCCGGAGCCGGACGGCCCGCAGATCACCAGTTTCTCGCCCCGCTGCACGGTGAGGCTGACGGCGCGCAGCGCGTGATAGCGCCCGTACCATTTGTCCACCCGCTCCATCGAGACGGCGGGATAGCGATCCAGTCCGGCGAATTCCATGGGGCCCCTCACGCCGGCGCCAGATGGCGGTTCAGGCGGCGGTCCAGCCACCCGAAGCCAAGGCGCATCGCATTGTTGATGACCCAATAGATGAAGCCCGCGGCCAGGATCGGGGTGAAGGGATCATAGGTCAGGTAGAAGATTTCGTTCGCCGCCGCCGTCAGGTCGGTCAGGGTCACGGCGCTGACCGCCGCCGTCGATTTCATGAAGATCAGCGATTCGGTCTGATAGGCCTTCAGGCCGTAGCGGACGGCGATGGGCAGGCGGATCTGCCACAGCACCTGCCGGGGCGACAGGCCGAGTGCCGCCGCCGCCTCGATCAGGCCGGCCGGCACCGCCTCCATGCCGCCGCGCATGATCTCGACGACATAGCCCGAATGGTTCAGCGAGAAGGCCACCACCACGCAGAAGAAGGCATGCTGGAACAGCAGCCACAGCCAGCCCTCGCGCACGATATCGAGCTGCGCCAGGCCGTTGTAGATCAGATAGAGCAGGATCAGGCTGGGCGCGCCCCGGCACACCGCGACATAAGCCGCGCCGAAGAATGCCAGCCCGCGGTGCCGCGACATCCGCGCGAAGGACACCAGCAGGCCGAGCGGCCCGCCCACCGCCATCACCGTGACGGTGACCAGCAGGGTGGTCCAGGCCCCCGCCATCAGGGCCGGCATGTTTTCCCAGGCCAGGGCGAGATCGAAGGTCATGTCACACCCTCGCCCGGCGCTGGCCGCGCTCGAGGCGCAGCGCCACCTGGCGCACCAGGGGCAGGGTCAGCGAACTGATCAGGACGAAGAACAGCAGCGCCGCCGTGAAGAACATGAAGGGTTCCTTGGTCGAGCCGGCGGCGATCTTCGCCTGGGCGATCAGGTCGTTCAGCCCGGCCAGCGAGACCAATGCCGTATCCTTGAGCAGGACGATCCAGGTATTGGCCAGCCCGGGCAGGGCGAGGCGCAGCGCCTGGGGTAGCACGATCCGGAACCACAGGTGGCGGCGCGGCACGGACAGCGCCTCGCAGGCCTCGAACTGGCCCTTGGGCACATTGAGGATGGCCCCCCGGATCAGGTCGCCCAGATAGGCAGCATAGACCAGCGCCAGCGCCGCGACCCCGGCAGCGAAGGGCGAGACGTCCAGCTTCACCCGGATGCCGAGGGGGGACAGCAGGCCGCGCACGATCTCGGCCCCGCCGAAATAGAACAGGAAGATGATGAGCAGCGACGGCACCCCGGTGAAGACCGAGGCGTAAACCCGGAACAGCCACCAGCGCGGCCCCTTGCCCTTCAGGGCGAAGACCGCGAGCGCGAGGCCGAAGACCAGCGCCAGCAGGAACCCGTAAACCGCCAGCTTCATGGTGATCACGGCCCCGAACAGCAGTTCGTCGCCGTAACCCGTATCGCCCAGGGCGAGAAGTTCCATGCCCGGTTACTCCACTGGAAATCCCCGCCGGCACCCGGGGGGTGATGGTGCCGGCGGGGCCCCTGCCAATCGGGCCTCAGCCCTCCTTGGCGACGCAGGCGGCCTCGGCGGCGACGATGGCGACCGAGAGGTATTTCTTGCGGATCTGCGTGAAGGTGCAGTCGTCCAGCATGGATTTCAGCGCCGCATCCATCTTGGCGATCAACTCGTCCTCGCCCTTCCGCACGATCCAGCTCGACCCGCGCTGTTCCGGCGCGATCGAGGTATCGCCCGACCAATTGTCGCCGCCGGCCAGCTCGAAATCCTTGCCTTCCGGCTTGTCGATCAATTCCGCGGTCCAGTTCAGCTTGGCGCCATAGGTCATGTCGATGCGCCCGGCGAGAAGATCCAGCTTGATCTGGTCCGGGTTGTCGTAGAGCGAGACCACCGGCGCATCGCCATATTGCGAGGTGATGAAGGTCGCCATCGCCGAGCCGCGCTGCACGCCGATGCGCACCCCCTTCAGGCCCGCCGGCGTGAACTCGTAGGTCTTGCCCTTGCGGACGACGTAAGTGTCCGGGTTGTAGACCACGGGAATGCCGAACAGGGCCTTTTCCTTGCGCTCCGGCGTCGGCGTCACCTGGCTGCCGACGACGTCGACCTTGCCCTGCAACAGCGAGGGGATCAGGGCCTTGAAGTCCATGATCGCGAACTCGCAGGTTACCTTCATCCGCTTGCACATTTCTTCCGCAAGCTCGGGCTCGACGCCGATCAGCTTGCCTTCGGGCGTGATCATGCTGAAGGGCGGATAAGTCCCTTCGTTGCCGATGATCACCTTGTCGGCGGCAAGGCCGGTGCCGGCGGCAAGGGCGGCAAGAGCGAGGCCCAGCAATCCTGACTTGAACATACCCATGATCGAGACCTCTTTCGCAAAGGGGGAAAGGTCGGCACGTGATCCGGCGCGCCGGTCTCATGAAGTACAGGGACAGACCGAATTATTGTCAATTGACGCGGGCATGCGCGATTTTTGGGCAAAGGCGCATAATTTCGCGCCACAGGCCCGAAATCATTGCCTTTCCGGCGCTCAATATTTGGACTTTTCACCGGTTCAAATGATGATTTGAAAGATTCGTAATCGCACGGCCGCCCGGGTCTGCGACCGTTCGGGCGAACGACAGCTTGCTATCGCCCGTGCTCGGGCCATGGACGGGGACCGGCAGCAGATGAAGCAACAGATCCTGTTTTCCAGCGACCTCGACGATCCGGCGGCCTGGGCGGCGGCGGTCGCGGCCCTTCGCCCCGAGATCGAGGTCGTCGACTGGCGTAATGTCACGGATCCCGCCTCGGTGCCCTTCGCGCTTTTGTGGAAGCCGCCGGCGGCGGGCCTTGCCGCCTTCACCGGCCTGAAGGGCATCCAGTCGCTGGGGGCCGGGATCAACCAGCTGAACCTGGCCGAACTGCCGGCGGGCGTGCCCCTGGCCCGGCTGATCGACGACAGCCTGACCGAGACCATGACCGATTACGCCGTCGCCGCGGTCTATCGCCATTACCGCGGCTTCGATCATTTCGAGCGCCAGACCCGGGCGCGGCTGTGGGACTATCGCCCGGCCCGGCGGAAGGGCGATTTCCCCATCGGGGTGATGGGCCTCGGCGTCCTGGGCGGGGCGATCGCGCGGCAGTTGCGCGACCTCGGCTTTCCGGTCTCGGGCTGGTCGCGCGGGCCGCACCGGATCGACGGCGTGCGCTGCCATGCCGGCACCGGCGAATTGCCGGATTTCCTGGCCGCCAGCCGGCTCGTCGTCAATGTCCTGGCCCTGACGCCGGCGACCGCGGGCATCCTCAATGCCGGGACCTTCGCCCTGATGCCGGCGGAGAGCTTCGTCGTCAACATCGGCCGCGGCGGCCATCTGATCGAGGACGACCTGATCGCGGCCATCGATGCCGGCCGGATCGCCGGCGCCACCCTGGACGTCTTCTCGACCGAACCCCTGCCGGTCGAACACCCGATCTATTCGCGACCCGAAATCCTGGCCACCCCGCATGTCGCCGGCGCCATCGCCCCCGAGACGGCGGCCCGCACCGTGATCGAGAATTTCGACCGCGCCCTCCGCGGCGACCCGCTGCTGAACGCGGTCGACACGGCCCGCGGCTACTGACGGCCAGGGGCCGGGCGCCGGGCGGCGGTCTCTATGATATCCAGGGGGAAGTGGCGGAGAGGGTGGGATTCGAACCCACGGTACCCGCGAAGGTACAACGGTTTTCGAGACCGCCCCGATCGACCACTCTGGCACCTCTCCGCGAGACATCGGGTCGTCAAGGCGGGGAGAGATAGCCGAGGTCGGTGCCGGTTGCAAAGGAAAAAATCGTCTCTTTCGCCGGGCGGGGGGCGGCGGGCATGATGGGGCATGAGCCGACGTGCCGCCGCCATCGATGAAGCCCTGCGCGTGCTGGCGCCGCGCCTGCCGGCCCGGGACCGGGCGGCGGTGGTCGACCGGGCGCTCGGCTCGCGGCAGATGCGCGCGGCGCCGGCGCCCGCATCTGCCTGGGCGGCGCTGGTCGGCTATGGCCGGCACGGCTTCACCGATTACGACCGCCTGCTGGCCGAGGGCTATGGCCGGGAGGCGGCACGCCATTTCACCGCGGCGGCGCTCGGCGCCGTGCTGCGCGGCTGGGGCTGCCGGGAAATCCCGGCGGCGGACGGCGAGAGGGGCGGCGATCTGGCGTTGACTCCGGACCCGCCATCGCTATAGTGCGCGCTCTCGCGGCGGGCATGTGCCTGCCGTGGTATTCACTTATGGGCTCCAGTCGGGCCCCTGCCGCGGAAGACGGCAGCAGGTGGCAAACACCTGTGCAAGAAGGACTGGGTCGAATGTTTGCGGTTATCAAGACCGGCGGCAAGCAGTACAAGGTCGCCGAGAACGAAGTCATCACGGTCGAGCGCCTGGAAGGCGAGGCCGGCTCCACCATCTCCCTCGATCAGGTCCTCCTGGTCGGCGAGGGTGAGAATGTCACCGTCGGCGCCCCCGTGGTCGCCGGTGCCACGGTCACCGCCGAGATCGTCGGCCAGGCCCGCGGCCCGAAGCTGATCGTGTTCAAGAAGCGCCGCCGCCAGAATTCGCGCCGCAAGAACGGCCATCGCCAGGACCTGACCGTCCTGAAGATCACCAGCATCGCCGTCGCCTGAGCGCACGGTTACGAGAGATAGGAGCAAACCATGGCTCATAAAAAAGCAGGCGGCTCGTCCCGTAACGGTCGCGATTCGGACGGTCGGCGCCTCGGGGTCAAGAAGTACGGCGGCGAGGCCGTGATCCCCGGCAACATCATCATCCGCCAGCGCGGCACCAAGTTCCACCCGGGCGCCAATGTCGGCCTCGGCAAGGACCACACCATCTTCGCCCTGATCGCGGGCAAGGTGAAGTTCGCCATCGGCAAGCTCGGCCGGACCTATGTCTCGGTCGAAGAGCTGCCGGCGGCGGCGGAGTAATCTGCCGCGACCAGCCGCGGCCCGTCCGGCCCGCGGCGTGACGAGCGGGGTTTGACGGGTCCGGCGCCAGCGCCGGGCCCGTTTCCTTTTTCAGGCATGCAGCGATGAAATTCCTCGATTACGCCAAGATCTATGTGAAGAGCGGCAGCGGCGGCGCCGGCTGCGTCTCGTTCCGGCGCGAGAAGTTCATCGAGTTCGGCGGCCCGGACGGCGGTGACGGCGGCCGCGGCGGCGATGTCGTCATCGAATGCGTGCAGAACCTGAACACCCTGCTGGACTATCGCTACCAGCAGCATTTCAAGGCCGGCACCGGCGTTCACGGCATGGGCAAGGACCGCCACGGCGGCGCCGGCAAGGATATCGTCCTGAAGGTGCCCATGGGCACCCAGATCCTGGACGAGGACGAGCAGGAAATCCTCTACGATTTCACCAAGGCGGGCGAGAGGATCGTGCTGGCCAAGGGCGGCAACGGCGGCTTCGGCAACGCCCATTTCAAGGGCCCGGGCAACCAGGCGCCGCGCCACGCCAATCCCGGCCAGCCGGGCATCGAGATGACGGTCATTCTCCGCCTGAAGCTGATTGCCGACGCCGGCCTGATCGGCCTGCCCAATGCCGGGAAATCGACCTTCCTCGCCGCCACCTCGCGGGCGCGGCCCAAGATCGCCGACTATCCCTTCACCACCCTGAAGCCGCAGCTCGGCGTCGTCGCCGTCGACGGCGAGGAATTCGTGCTGGCCGACCTGCCCGGCCTGATCGAGGGCGCCTCGGAAGGCATCGGCCTGGGCGCCCAGTTCCTGGCCCATGTCGAGCGCTGCAACGTGCTGATCCACCTCGTCGACGGCACCCAGGACGACCCGCAGGCGGCCTATCGCATGATCCGCCGCGAATTGCGCTATTACGGCGAGGGCCTGATCGAGAAGCCCGAGATCATCGCCCTGAACAAATGCGATTCCCTGTCCCCGGACGAGATCGAGGCCAAGGCCGCGGCCATCGCCCGCTCCGCCCGGAAGTCGCGGAAGGCGATCCATGTGATCTCGGGCCAGACCGGCCAGGGCGTCACCGACCTGCTGCGCGCCGCCATCGGCCCGGTCCGCGACCGCCGGGCCGAGGAAGCCTTCGAAAACCGCACAGAACATGCCCCAACGCCGCCGGAGGGCTGGCGACCGTGACGCTTCGGACCCGTTGACCCGATCCGAAGCATCACCGAAGGGGCAGCCCCCATGAGCATCGCCGAACCGAATTCCGAGAGCCGTTCCAGCGCCGAGCGCCTGCGCGCCGCCACCCGCATCGTGGTGAAGATCGGTTCCGCCCTCCTGGTCGACCAGGGCAGCGGCAAGCTGCGCCGCCAGTGGCTGGAGGGCGTCGCCGCCGACATCGCCGCGATCAAGACGCGCGGCCAGGATACGGTCATCGTCTCGTCCGGCGCCATCGCGCTTGGCCGCCGGCACCTGGGCCTGCCCAAGGGGCCCTTGCCGCTCGAGGAAAAGCAGGCGGCGGCGGCCGTCGGCCAGATCCGCCTGACCCATGCCTGGCAGGAAGTGCTGGGCGAGCACGGCCTGACCACGGCGCAAGTCCTGCTGACCCTGGACGACACCGAGAACCGCCGGCGTTACCTGAACGGGCGCAGCACCATGGCGACGCTGCTGAAGCTGGGCGCGGTCCCGGTGATCAACGAGAACGACACGGTCGCCACCTCGGAAATCCGCTATGGCGACAACGACCGGCTGGCGGCCCGGGTGGCGGAACTGACTTCGGCCGATTGCCTGGTCCTGCTGTCGGATATCGACGGCCTCTATACCGCCAACCCGAATACCGATGCCACGGCCCGGCGCCTGGACATCGTCACCGGCATCACGCCCGAGATCGAGGCGATGGCGGGCGAGCCGGTTTCGGGTGTCGGCTCCGGCGGCATGATCACCAAGGTGGAGGCGGGGCGCATCGCGCTGGCCGCCGGCTGTTCCATGGTGATCAGCGCCGGCCATGTCGAACGGCCGATCTCGGCGCTGGAGGCGGGCGCCCCCTGCACCTGGTTCCTGGCCGACCGCAGCCCGCGCCAGGCGCGCAAGATGTGGATCGGCGGCAGCCTGGGCCCCAAGGGCCGGCTGATGGTCGATGCGGGCGCGGCCCGGGCGCTGGCCCAGGGCAAGAGCCTGCTGCCCGCCGGCGTGCGCACGGTCGAGGGCGAGTTCAACCGGGGCGATGCGGTCGTCGTCGTCGGGCCCGACGGGCGGGCGCTGGGCCGGGGCCTGATCGCCTATTCGTCCGAGGATGCCCGCGCCATCGCCGGGCACAAATCCGGTGAAATAGAGACCCTCCTCGGCTACCGTGGCCGGGACGAAATGATCCACCGCGACGACCTCGCGATCGATGGCTGACGACGATGCGTGACGCGACCCTGGCGAAAGCCGCCGAGACCGAGCCCCTGGATGCGACCACCCTGGTCGCCGGCATGGCGGCCGAGGCCCGCAAGGCCGCCCGCCTTCTGGCCGCCCTGCCGGCCGAGGTGAAGACGGCGGCGCTGCGGGCGGCGGGCGGGGCGATCCGCGCCGCCGCGCCGGCGATCCTGGCCGCCAATGCGCTCGACCTCGAACGCGGGCGGGCGCTCGGCCTCGGCCCCGCCCTGCTCGACCGCCTGCTGCTCGATCCCGGGCGGATCGAGGGCATCGCCCGGGGGGTGGAGGCGGTCGCCGACATCGCCGACCCGGTGAACACCGTCGCCGCCGAATGGGACCGGCCGAACGGCCTGCACATCCAGCGCCTGCGCGTGCCCATCGGCGTCATCGGCATCATCTATGAAAGCCGGCCCAATGTGACCGCGGATGCCGGCGCGCTCTGCGTCCGGTCGGGCAATGCGGTGATCCTGCGCGGCGGTTCGGAAGCGCTGAATTCGTCGCGCGCCATTCATGCCGCCTTCGTCGCCGGCCTGGCCGCCGCGGGCGTGCCGGCGGCGGCGGTGCAACTCGTTCCCGTCGCCGACCGGGCCGTGGTCGGCGCCCTGCTGGCGGCGCAGAACCTGATCGACGTGATCGTGCCGCGCGGCGGCAAATCGCTGGTCGCCCGCGTCCAGGCGGATGCCCGGGTGCCGGTGCTGGCCCATCTCGACGGCAACAACCACACCTATGTCGACGGCGCCGCCGATCCCGACAAGGCGCTGGCCATCGTCCGCAATGCCAAGCTGCGCCGCACCGGCGTCTGCGGCGCGACCGAGACCGTGCTCGTCGATGCCGGGGCGCGGGGCCAGCTCGGCGCCATCGTCGCCATGCTGCTCGATGCCGGCTGCGAGGTGCGGGGCGATGCCGCCGCCCGCGCCGCCGATCCCCGGGTGGTGCCGGCGACTGACGCTGACTGGGACACGGAATATCTCGATGCCGTCGTCGCGGTGAAGCTGGTGGACGGCGTCGACGGCGCGATCGCGCATATCGAGCGCCACGGCAGCCATCACACCGACGCCATCGTGACCGAGGATGCGGCGGCGGCGGACCGTTTCGTCGCCGGCGTCGACAGCGCCATCGTCGCCGTCAATGCCTCGACCCAATTCGCCGACGGCGGCGAATTCGGCTTCGGCGCCGAGATCGGCATTTCGACCGGCCGGCTGCATGCGCGCGGCCCGGTGGGGGCGGAACAGCTCACCACCATGAAATATGTCCTGCGCGGGACGGGCCAGACCCGGCCTTGAACGCACAGGATCTGGCAACGGGGGCGCGGATCGGGACCGCCGGCAGCACCGGCGGCCTGACCGTCGGCCTGTTCGGCGGCTCGTTCAACCCCGCCCATGACGGCCACCTGGACCTCAGCCTCGCCGCGCTCCGGGCGCTTGGCCTCGATCAGGTGTGGTGGCTGGTCTCGCCGCAGAACCCGCTGAAATCGGCGAACGACATGGCGCCCCAGGCCGCGCGCCTGGCCTCCGCCCGGGCGGTGATCGCCGGCCATCCCCGCCTGCTCGCCACCACCCTCGAAAGCACGCTCGGCACCGTCTATACGGCGGAGACCCTGCGGACCCTGAAGCGGCGCTTTCCGCGCCTGTCCTTCGTCTGGCTGATGGGGGCGGACAATCTCGCCACCATCCACCGCTGGCGGCATTGGCGGCACATCTTCCACGACGTGCCGGTTGCCGTCTTCGACCGCCCGACCTATGCTCTGGCCGCATTGGGCGGACCGGCCGCGCACCGCTTTGCCGACGTGCGCCTGAACGGCCCGGCCCTTCGGCACTTGAAAACGGCGCAGCCCCCCGCCTGGGGGTTCGTGCCCATGAAATTGAACCCGACATCCGCCACCGCCATCCGGGCCGCCCGCCGCCCGGCGGCATCGGACCCCGGCCCTTGAGGAGGACCTGATCCTGGCCCCGCGCAAGAAGACGACGGAAGACGCCGCCGTCCCCGAAGAAAAGAAGAAGACCACGCGAAAGACCGCGGCCGCCCCGGCGGCCGAGACCGACGCGCCCCTGAAGAAGAAGCCGGCGAAGAAGCTGAAGGCGGACGCCGAACCCGAGGCCGAGGCCGAGGCGCCGCCCGCGGAAAAGCCAAAGCGCAGCCGCGCCAAAAAGGTCGAGGCGGCGCCGGTCGAGGAAGCCCCCCCCGAGGAAGCTCCCGCCGAGGCGGCGCCGAAGCCGAAGCGCGTGCGCCTGAAGAAGGCGGAGGCCGTCCTCGTCACCGTCGACCTGGAGGCGGAGCGGAAGACGCCGGCGAAGAAGGCGAAGCCGAAGAAGAAGACGGCCGAGACGGCGGAAATCGCCCGCGCCCTGCTCGACCTCGTGGTGAAGACGCTGGACGACAACAAGGCGGAAGAAATCCTGACCATCGATCTGGCCGGCAAGTCTTCGATTGCCGATTTCATGGTCATCGCCAACGGCCGCTCGAACCGGCAGGTCACGGCCCTGGCGGATTACGTCGTCAAGGCGGTGGACGAGGCGAAGCTGGGCCCGGCCCGGACCGAGGGCAAGTCGGGCGGCGACTGGGTGCTGATCGACCTGAACGACGTCATCGTCCACCTGTTCCGCCCGGAAGTGCGCGAGTTCTACAAGCTGGAGAAAATGTGGCAGGCGGATTTCCGCCCGGACAGCGAGTGATCCCGCGCGCGACATGCTGGGCCTGAAGCTCGCCATCGTCGCGGTCGGCCGCTTCGGCGCCAAGGACCCGGAACGCCTGCTGTTCGAGACCTATGCCGCGCGCCTGAAGCCGCCGCTCGAAATGATCGAGGTCGAGGAGCGGCGCCTGACCGGCGCCGCCCGCCAGAAGCGCGAGGGCGAATTGCTGCTGGGCGCGGTGCCGGCCGGCGCCGCCATCGTCGCCATGGACGGGCGCGGCGAGGTGCTGTCGTCCGAGGCGCTGGCGGCAAGGCTGGACCGCTTCCGCGATCAGGGCGTCGGCCGGCTCGCCTTTCTCATCGGCGGCGCCGACGGGCACGACGAGCCTGTTCGCAGCCGGGCCGCATTCTGCTATTCCTTCGGCGCTGCGACATGGCCCCACCTGATGGTCCGTGCCATGCTGGCAGAGCAACTGTACCGCGCGGGCACCATCCTCGACGGGCATCCTTATCATCGGGCCTGAGATCGCAAGACACGAGAGCTCAGGGCCTGAGTTAATTCTCTGTTCGTCCTTTTTCGCCAAGGTTAGAGCCATGACCGACGCCACCCTTCCCGTAACCGCCAAGAAGCCCGTCGTGCTGTGCATCCTGGACGGCTGGGGCTGGCGCGAGGGCGGCGAAGACAATGCGATCGCCAAGGCGCGGACCCCGAACTGGCGCCGCCTGCTGGAGCTTTGCCCGCGCAGCCTGATCCGGACCTCGGGCCTTGCGGTCGGCCTGCCGGACGGGCAGATGGGCAATTCCGAGGTCGGCCACATGAACCTGGGCGGCGGCCGGGTGGTGATGCAGGACCTGCCGCGCATCGACCAGGCGGTGGCCGACGGCTCGCTGGCGGAAAACGCCGTGCTGCTGAAGGTGATCGAGGCGACCCGGGCGAGCGGCGGTGTCCTCCATATCCTCGGCCTGCTTTCGCCCGGCGGCGTCCATTCGCACCAGGATCACATGGCCGGCCTGGTCAAGATCGCCGCCAGTCATGGCGTCAAGGTCGTCGTCCACGGCTTTCTCGACGGCCGCGACACGCCGCCGAAAAGCGCCCTCGACTTCCTGGCCGCTTTCGAGGCCGGGCTGGACGGGATCGCCGGCTGGAGCTTCGGCACCCTGACCGGCCGCTATTTCGCCATGGACCGCGACAAGCGCTGGGAGCGGGTGAATGCCGCCTTCTCGGCCCTGGTCGACGGGCAGGGCGCCGGCGCCCCCTCGGCGCGGGAGGCGATCGAAGCCTCCTATGCCGCCGGTATCACCGATGAATTCGTCAAGCCGGCGGCGATCGGCCATTACCGCGGCATGCAGGACGGCGACGGCCTGGTGATGGCCAATTTCCGCGCCGACCGGGCGCGCGAGATCCTGGTCGCCCTGCTCGACGCCACGTTCGACGGGTTCGAGCGGCCGCACCTGCCGAAATTCGCCGGCGTCGCCGGCATGGTCGAATATTCGAGCCAGCTGAACGGCCTGATCCCCGCGATCTTCCCCGCCGAGCGGGTGGAGGATCCGCTGGGCGCCGTGGTCGCCAAGGCGGGCAAGCGCCAATTGCGCATCGCCGAGACCGAGAAATACGCCCATGTCACCTTCTTCTTCAACGGCGGCGAGGAAACCGTCTTCGAAGGCGAGGACCGCATCCTGGTGCCGAGCCCGAAGGTCGCGACCTATGACCTCGACCCCGCCATGTCGGCCCATGAGGTGACGGACAAGCTGGTCGCCGCGATCGAGGGCAAGACCTACGACCTGATCGTGGTCAATTACGCCAACCCGGACATGGTGGGCCATACCGGCATCATGGCGGCGGCGATCCAGGCGGTGGAGACCATCGACACCTGCCTGGGCCGGCTGTCGGCCGCGGTCGAGGCGGCGGGCGGGGTCATGCTGGTGACCGCCGACCACGGCAACATCGAACAGATGTACGACCCGGAAACCGACGGCGCCTATACCGCCCATACCACCAACCTGGTGCCGGCCCTGCTGTTCAACGCCGGCGCCGGCCTTGCCCTGGCGGACGGCCGCCTGGCCGACATCGCCCCCACCCTGCTGCCCTTCCTCGGGATCGCGCAGCCGGCGGCGATGACCGGTCATTCCCTGCTCGCCCAGGCACCGGCCGCCGCCGTGTCGGACCGCCGTGCCAGCGCCTGACGGCTTCATAGACGGACGTCGCAACGCCCCGGCGAAGGCCGGGGCCTTTCCCCCCTTCATGCTGACCGGGGCGCTGGTCCTCGGCCTGGCGCTGCCGGCCGCGGGCCAGCAGGCCGACCCCGAGAACCTGCGTGCGGTCCAGGCGGAACTCGACGCGGCACGCCGCCGCCAGGCCGAGGCGGCCGGCGAACAGGCACGCCTGGCCGCCGAGATCGAGCGCCTGCGCGACCAATTGGTGCAGCGCGCCGCCGTCCTGCGCCAGCGCGAGGGCGAGGCGGACGCCCTGGAACGCCGCCTGGCCGAACTCGGCGCCTCGGAAGCGGAGAAGCTGGCGGCCCTGGCCGATCGCCGCGCCGCCCTGTCGCGCCTGCTCGGCGCCTTGACCCGCCTGTCGCGGCGCCCGCCGGTGCTTTTGATGGCGCGGCGCCAGAATGCCCTCGAAATCGCCCATACCGGCACGGTGCTGCGCGATCTTGTGCCCGAGCTGCGCAGCCGGGCCCATGCCCTGTCGCGGGAATTGAACGGCCTGACGGCGCTGCGCGCCCGTCTCGCCGCGGACCGGGCCGCGCTCGATGCGACACTGGCGGCCCTCGCCCTCGAACGGGGCGAGATCGACCGCCTGCTGGCGAAGAAGGCCGAGGACGGCAAGCGCCTCGCCACCCTGGTCCAGGCCGAATCGAAGCGGGTGGACGAACTCGCGGCCAAGGCGAAATCGATCGAAGACCTGATCGCCGCAGTCGAAAAGGCCCGGCGCGAGCGCGAGGCGGCGGAGGCGGCGGCAAACGCCCGCCGCGCCGCCGAACTGGCGGCGGCCGAGACCGCCGCCCGCCGCCCCGGCCAGGAAGCGGTGGCGGCGGAAGCCCCGGCCACCCCGGCCGCGGCCCCGCGCCCCGCGGTCATGGCCCGTTTCGCCAGCCTGAAGGGCAAATTGCCCTGGCCGGCGGCGGGCGAGATCACCACCCGATTCGGCGATCGCCAGGCCAACGGCCTGACTGCCAAGGGCTTTCGCATCGCCACCCGCGCCGGCGCGCGGGTCACGGCGCCGGCGGCGGGCGACGTTGCGTTCGCCGCGCCCTTTTCAGGCTATGGGCAGCTCTTGATCCTGTCGCAAGGCGACGGGTATCATCTCCTCCTTGCGGGGATGGAGCGGATCGACGTGACCGTCGGGCAGAAGGTATTGGCTGGTGAGCCGGTCGGTCAGATGGAAGGTGCCGAACAAGGCACCCGGCCGGTTCTCTATGTCGAGCTAAGGCACAATGGCGAGCCGGTGGATCTGACCCCCTGGCTCGGCCCCGGTGCGACCAAGGTAAGCGGATGATGCGAATGAATCGAGCAGTCGTGGCCTTCCTCGCGTTCGCGGCGGGCGCAGTCGTGCCCTTCGTGGTCCAGGCCGCCGGATCGGCGGAAACCTATCGCCAGCTCAACCTGTTCGGCGATGTCTACGAACGGGTGAAGAGCGATTACGTCGACGAGGTGACCGACGAGAAACTCGTCGAAGCCGCGATCAACGGCATGCTCACCTCCCTCGACCCGCATTCGAGCTATATGAACGCCAAGGCGTTCGGCGACATGCAGGTGCAGACGCGGGGCGAGTTCGGCGGCCTCGGCATCGAGGTGACGATGGAGAACGGCTTCGTCAAGGTGGTCTCGCCCATCGACGACACGCCCGCCTCCCGCGCCGGGCTGAAGACCGGCGACTTCATCATCGCCCTCGACGGCAAGGAGATCCTCGGCCTCACGCTGCAAGAGGCGGTCGAGCGGATGCGCGGCCCGGTCGATTCGAAGATCGTGATCTCGATCAAGCGCGACGGCATCGCCAAGCCCTTCGACGTCACCCTGACCCGCGCCATCATCAAGATCCGCGCCGTCCGCTCGCGCCGCGAGGGCGACGTGATCTATGTCCGCGTCACCCAGTTCAACGAACAGGTCGACGCCGGCGTGAAGAAGGCCATCGCCGACCTCACCCGCGAGATCGGGGCGGACAAGGTCCAGGGCGTGATTCTCGACCTGCGCAACAATCCGGGCGGCCTGCTCGACCAGGCGGTGGCGATTTCCGACGAATTCCTGAACCGGGGCGAGATCGTCTCGACCCGCGGGCGGAAGCCGGACGATGTCTCGCGCTACAGCGCCACCCGCGGCGACCTCGCCGAGGGCAAGCCGGTGATCGTGCTGATCAACGGCGGCTCGGCCTCCGCCTCGGAAATCGTCGCCGGCGCGCTGCAGGACCACAAGCGGGCGGTGATCCTGGGCACCCGGTCCTTCGGCAAGGGCTCGGTCCAGACCATCATCCCGCTGCCGAACCAGGGGGCGCTGCGCCTGACCACCGCGCGCTACTACACGCCGTCCGGCCGCTCGATCCAGGCCAAGGGCATCGATCCCGACCGTCTGGTCACCCAGCCCCCGCCCGACGGCGCCAAGCCGGAAGACGCGCCCCAGCTCCGCTCCGAGGCCGACCTGCCGAACCATCTCCAGGGCGAAGGCGAGGGCGAGAATGCCGCCCCGCGCAGCGCCGAGGAAATCCCCGAGGACCGCGCCAAGGACGAGCAGCTGAAGCAGGCCCTGGCCTTGCTGCCCACCCTCAAGGTGGTCGACGGCAAGATCGCCAACTGAGGCGGGCCGCGAGTCGATGGCCGCCGGTGACGCGCGGAACCGGACCAGGCGCCGCCTGCCGCTGCTGCCCTTTGCCGTCCTCGGCACCGCGGCCGTCTTCGGCGGCCTGATCGCCTGGGCCGCGTTCAGCGGCGACGCGACCCCCGGGCCCGGCGTCAGCGCCGCCCTGCCGCCGCCGGCAAGACCGGCGGCGACGCCCGCCGCTGTAGCCGAAACCGCGCCCCCGGAAACTGCGCCCCCGGACCCGCCCAAGGCGGAGGCGGAGGCCGCGACCCCGCCAGCGCCGGCGGCGGAGCAAATCCTCCCCGTGCCCGAAGCGCCGGCGCAGGCCGCGCCGCCCGCGGCGGCGGAACATCACGGCGTGCCCGCCCCGGCCCCGGCCGCCGAATCCCCATCGCCCGCCTCAACGTCGCCGGCCCACGCATCGCCGGCGCCAACGTCGCCGGCCCCTTCGTCACCGACCGCGGTTTCGCCCCCAGCCGCGTCGCCCCCTGCCGCGTCTGCCCCTGCCGCGTCGCCCCCTGCCGCGTCGGCCCCCGCCGCATCGACCCCCGACACGCCGACCTCGGCGATCACCGCCCTGACGCCCGCGCCCGATCCCCTGCTGGTGCAGGCCGGGCGGGACGGCGGCCTGCCGGTGATCGGGCCGGACGGGCGCCAGCCCTGGCGCGTCTATGCCCGCCCGTTCCGGGACATCACGGCCCGGCCGCGCATCGCCATCGTCGTCGCCGGCCTCGGCCTGCGGGAATCGACCTCGGTCGAGGCGATCGAGAAACTGCCGCCGGACATCACCCTGGCCTTCACGCCCTATGCCCGGAACCTCGACCAATGGTCGATGCGGACCCGCGCCGCCGGCCATGAATTCCTGATCCAGGTGCCGATGGAGCCGATCGACTTCCCGACCAGCGATCCCGGCCCCAAGGCGCTGATGACCGCGCTGTCCGCCGCCGACAACAAGTCGCGCCTGGAATGGACGCTGGGCCGCACCACCGGCTATATCGGGGTCATGACCTATATGGGCTCGCGCTATACCGCCGACAGCGCGGCCATGGCCGAAACCGCGAAGCAATTGCGCGCCCGCGGCCTGATGATCCTGGACAGCCGCACGGCCGACAATTCGGCGATCCCGGCGGTCGCCCGGCCCCTGGGCCTGCCGACCGCGACCGCCGTCCGCTTCATCGACGCGACCCCGACCCGCGCCGCCGTCGACGGCCGGCTGGCCGAACTGGAACGGTTCGCGCGCCAGAACGGCACCGCCATCGGCATCGCCGCCGATTACCCGGGCTCGATCGAACGGATCGCCGCCTGGGCCGCGACCCTGCCCGAGAAAGGCTTGGTCCTGGCCCCGGTCAGCGCGCTCGCCGATACGGTCGACGCGCCATGATCCTTGCCCCTTCGTCCTTTCCCGTACCTGTCGAGTAGCCTTCATGGATATTTCCGCCCTGCCTTACCGGCCTTGCGTCGGCATCATGCTGATCAACCCGGCCGGTCTCGTCTTCGTCGGCCAGCGGCTGGACAATCTGGTCGAAGCCTGGCAGATGCCCCAGGGCGGCATCGACAAGGGCGAGGAACCGGCGGAAGCCGCCTTCCGCGAACTGGGCGAGGAAACCGGCACCACCAAGGCCGAGATCATCGCCGAATCCGCCGACTGGCTGACCTACGACCTGCCGGCCGAACTGGTGCCCCAGGTCTGGAAGGGGCGCTATCGCGGCCAGCGCCAGAAGTGGTATGCAATGCGTTTCACCGGGACCGACGCCGACATCAATATCGAAACCAGGCATCCGGAATTCGCCGCCTGGCGCTGGGCCCCGCACCGCGACCTGCCGGGGCTGATCGTGCCCTTCAAGCGCGCCCTCTATGAAGCGGTGGTGGCGGAATTCGCCCCCCTGTTCGCGGCGTAAGGGACCGGCACCATGACCAAGGATGGACACTGTCGCGGCCAGATGATGCTGATCCACGGCGCTTTCAGCGCCGGCTGGGCGATGGAGGGCTGGGCGGGCGCCATGGCGGCGCGCGGCTGGCAGACCCATTGCCCCGACCTGCTGCATCACGACACGCCGCCCCACGGCCGCCCGCACCACGACCTCGGCCGCACCAGCCTGGTCGACTATGCCGACGACCTGGCGAAGAAGATCAAGGCGCTGCCGGAAAAGCCGGTGCTGGTCGGCCATTCCATGGGCGGCCTCGTCGCCCAGATGCTGGCCGGGCGCGGCCTGGCCCGGGCCATCGTCCTGCTGGCGCCGAGCCCGCCCTGGGGCGTCATTCCCTCGACCGATTTCGAGATCCTGTCGGCGGTCGGCATGGTGGCGACGCTGGGCGTGTTCTGGGACGGGCCGATCCACCCGGTCTACCGGGTCGCCGCCGATCACACCCTGAACCGCCTGCCCCGCGAGGAGCGGCGCGCGACCTTCGCCCGCTTCGTGCCCGAATCCGGCCGCGCCGTGTTCGAGATCATGCATTCGGTCTGGGACATGCGCCGGGCCAGCCGGGTCGAGCCCTGGACGGTGAAATGCCCGGTGCTGGCCCTCGCCGGCAGCGCCGACCGGGTGAATTCCGCCCGCACCGTGCAGCGCATCGCCGCGCGCTACCGCGACAATGCGGGCGGCAGCACCTTCCGCCTCTACGACGGTTTCAGCCATTGGATGCTGTCCGAGCCCGGCTGGCAGGAAATGGCGGCGGAAACGGCGGATTGGCTCGATACCGTGGTGCCTTGATGCCCTTCGCCCGCAGCCTGCCGGCCGCCCTCGTCCTGGCGGCGGCGACCCTGCCCCTTCATGCCCTGCCCTTTTGCGCCCTGACGGCCGCCCGGGCCGATATCCCGCCGCCGCCGCCGGCCAATGTCGCCGACGGCACCCAGCCGGGCGACGAACTGCCCCCGGCCGCGGCCCAGGGCCTGGTCGCGCCCGGCGAGTTGGACGGCTCGTGGCGCGTGGTGCTGGACGACGGGCGCGACATGCCGCTCGTCACCCTCGACATCGCCCATGCCGCGGGCGAGGCGCGGGCGGCCGGCGTCTTCACCGCCCTGCCCGGCCTGTGCCCGGCGCCCGCCGACGGCGCCTGCGACTGGGACGGTGCCACCGGCGAGATTACGGACGTCGTGCTGATCGACGGCGGCGTCACCATCAGCTTCAATCCCGGCGCCGAGATCGGCGACGAGCAGAACCTGCGCCTCACCCCCGCCGCCGACGGCACCTGGCGCGGCACGCTGGTCGGCAAGCCGCCGCGCAGGGTGGTGATGGTCCGCCCGCCGGAATAGGCAGGGGATCATGACCATCGAGGTTACGGAACACGATTGGCGGCCGCTGCCCCGGGCGACCGGCTTTTCCGGCCATGTGATCGGCGACATCCATGGCCTGCGCTCGGCCCTGGACGCGGCACTGGCGCTTTACGCCCGGCGGGGCGGCCGCCGCCTGGTCACCCTCGGCGATTATGTCGATCGCGGGCCGGACAGTCTCGGTGTGCTCGACCGGCTGATCGCCGCCTCCGGGGAAACCGAGCTGATCGCCCTCGCCGGCAATCACGAGCAGCTGATGCTGCAAAGCCTGCGCCGCAATGCGATCGATCCGCTGTGGTACCAGAACGGCGGCAACATGGTGTTCGGTCCTTGGACCGACGATCCCCTGCGCCCGCCGCTGGCCGATCTGGTCGGCCCGGCGCGCCTCGCCTTCCTTGAAGGCCTGGGGGATTACCACCGGGCGGGCGACCTCGTCTTCGTCCATGCCGGCCTGCCGCCGGCCTACCGCGATTTCGACGCCGTCATCGGCGCGGTTACGCCCTGGGCCGCGCCGGGGGCGGTGCCGAAAGCCTGCCCCTTGCAATGGATCCGCCACGAGTTCCTGGACGCGGGGCGGAACCCGGGCGGTGTCTTCGTCGTCCACGGCCACACCATCCACCCCGAGGTGACGGTGCGGCCGCATCGCCTGTCGATCGACGTCGGCAGTTACACCACCGGCCGCATCGCCCTGGTCGAGATCGACGACGACCGTTTCCGCCACAGCGTGATCGAGGATCCGGCGCAGCCCGCGCGCTGGCGGGCTGCCCGGCGCTGACCGCCGTCAGGCCTTCTGTTCGGCCAGCAGCCCGACCTTGGTGTTGCGGGCGGCGCCGCGCATCGCCTTCTGCAGCTTCTCGAAGGCGCGGACCTCGATCTGGCGCACCCGTTCGCGGCTGATGCCGTATTCCTGGCTCAGGTCTTCCAGGGTGACCGGTTCCTCGACCAGGCGGCGGCGTTGCAGGATGTCGCGCTCGCGGTCGGACAGGCCGCCCATGGCCTGGGCCAGCAGGCTGCGGCGGATGTCCAACTCCTCCTTTTCGGCGAGGCGGCTTTCCTGGTCCGGCGTGTCGTCCACCAGCCAGTCCTGCCACTCGCCCTCGCCGTCGACGCGCAACGGCGCGTTCAGGCTGTGGTCGGGGGCGGCGAGGCGGCGGTTCATCGAGACCACGTCGGCCTCCGGCACCGCCAGCTTATGGGCGATCTGGGCCACATGCTCGGGCCGCAGGTCGCCCTCCTCCAGGGCGGAGATCTTGCCCTTCAGCCGGCGCAGGTTGAAGAACAGCTTCTTCTGCGCCGCCGTCGTGCCGATCTTCACCAGGCTCCACGAGCGCAGGATATATTCCTGGATCGCGGCCCGGATCCACCACATGGCATAGGTGGCGAGGCGGAAGCCCTTGTCCGGCTCGAACCGTTTCACCGCCTGCATCATGCCGACATTGCCCTCGGCGATCAGTTCCGAGACCGGCAGGCCATAGCCGCGGTAACCCATGGCGATCTTGGCGACGAGGCGCAAATGGCTGGTGACCAGCTTGTGCGCGGCATCCGAATCGCCGTGCTCGCGCCAGGCCTTGGCCAGCATGAATTCCTCTTCCGGTTCCAGCATGGGGAACTTGCGGATCTCGGCCAGATAACGGCTGAGGCTGCCTTCATCGGGCAGGGCCGGCATTTTCATCGTGGCGGGAACACTCATCTGACGAACCTCCTCGTGGTTCAATCGTGACAGATGGAACCCCTCCATCTGTCACGGTTGAACCACAGACCCTTGATCCACCGGCTTCGGCCGGGATTGAACCTGCCCCTACAGTCACCGGCGCCGGGGCAATGCGCAATATCCTACTGGTACGATCGGGTATGCGTCCAGCTTATAGCGATTCCAAACTATCGAGCAATCCGCTCATATCGTCCGGCAGTTCGCTTTCGAACTCGAGAAGGTTACCGCTGACCGGGTGGCGGAAGCCGAGCAGCCATGCGTGCAGCGCCTGCCGCCCGAAGGCGAGCGCCGGTGCCGGCGCCCCTTTCTGCGGCCGGCCATAGACCGTATCCCCGACCAGCCCGTGGCCGAGGGAGGACAGATGGACGCGGATCTGGTGGGTGCGCCCGGTTTCCAGGCGGCAATCCAGCAGGGCGGCGACGGGCGGGCGGCCGAAGCGCGCCTCCACCTGCCAATGGGTGATGGCCTGCTTGCCGTCCTCGACGATGGCCATTTTCTTGCGGTCGTGGCGCGAGCGGCCGAGCGGCCGGTCGACGCTGCCCGCATTGGCCGCCGGGTTGCCGTAGACGACGGCCTTGTAGCCGCGCGTCAGGTCGTGACGGGCGAAGAGGTCGGAGAGGCCGTGATGCGCCGCCTCGGTCTTGGCGACGACCAGGATGCCGGAGGTATCCTTGTCGATCCGGTGCACGATGCCCGGCCGCTCGACCCCGCCGATGCCGGACAATCGGCCCCGGCAATGGGCCAGCAGGGCATTGACCAGGGTCCCGTCCGGATTGCCCGGGGCGGGATGGACGACGAGGCCGGCCGGCTTGTCGACCACGACCAGGTGCTCGTCCTCATGCACGATGACGAGGTCGATCGCTTCCGGCTTCGGATCGGCCGGGCGCGCGGGCGGGATATCCAAGGTGACCGACTGGCCCGGTTTGACCCTTGCCGAGACGTCCTCTATGGTCGCGCCGTCGATCGTCGCCTGGCCGGCCTCGATCAGGCCTTTCAGGCGCATGCGGGAAAGGCCGGTCGCCCGGGCCAGATATTTGTCCAGGCGGTCGGTACCGTCCGCCTCTGCCACCGTCAACCGATGCATTGTCGCGAGCATATCCGTCATGACTGAAGAGTCGCCCCGCAACCCCCGTGTTCTCAAGGCCGTCGTGATCATCCTCGGCGTGATCTTCCTCGCGATGATGGCGCTGTTCATCTATGGTCTGGCGGTGAAGGTAGGCGGCAAAAAAGGCGGCATCGCGGCAGCCATCGACCTTCCCCCCGGCGAGACCCTGATCGAGATGACCGGCGCCGGTGACTATCTGGTGCTGCGCCTGCGCGATGCGCAAGGGGGAGAACGACTTTTCTATGTCGATCCGGCGACGGGAAAAGCCACCGGCTCCACCCGCCTGACCCCGGCGCCGTGACGGCGGGGCCGCCGATACGCCTGACCCGGGCCGTTCTCGGCGCCGTCTGCGCGCATGCCCGCGCCGCCCTGCCCGCCGAATGCTGCGGCTTGCTGCTGGGCCCGGCCGGCGCCCCTGTCCTGGCCGACGAGGCGGTGGCCAGCGCCAATCTGGCGCCCGCGGGCGGGCTCGACGCCTTCGAAATCGACACCGCCCTGCACCTCGCCCTGCAACGGCGGGCCCGGGACGCGGGGCGGCGCATCCTCGGGCTTTACCATTCCCATCCGGGCGGCCTGCCGATACCCTCCGCCCGCGACCGCGCCGGGGCCTGGGACCACGGTCTCGTCTGGCTGATCGTCGGCGACGGCGGCATCGTCCGGGCGTGGCGGCCCGGGGTACACGGCTTTACAGAGGCGGCAGTCGAGGTCGATCCATGAATTTCTCATCCGACAATGTGACCGGGGCCCATCCGGCGATTGTCGCCGCTCTGGCCGAAGCCGCCGGTGCCGGCGCCATGCCCGCCTATGGCGCCGATCCGCTCACCGAGGGCCTGGGCGCCCGCTTCGCCGAGATTTTCGAGCACGAGGTGGCGGTTTTCCCGGTCGCCACCGGCACCGCCGCCAATGCCCTCGCCCTCTCCGCCCTGGTGCCGCCCTGGGGTGGCATCCTGGCCGGGCACGAAGCCCATGTAGAGGCGGACGAATGCGGCGCGGTCGAAGCCCTGTCCGGCGCCCGGATCATGACCGTCCACGCCGCCGACGGCAAGCTGACGCCGGCGGCGCTGGCCGCCCGCCTCGCCCCGATCCGCAAGGGCGACCAGCATCAGGTCCAGCCCGCGGCGATCTCCATCACCCAGGCGACCGAATGCGGCACGGTCTATACCCCGGCCGAGGTCGCGGCCCTCGGCGCCTTCGCCCGCGAGAACGAATTGCGCCTGCACATGGACGGCGCCCGTTTCGCCAATGCCCTGGTCGGCCTCGGCTGCACCCCGGCGGAGATCACCTGGAAGGCCGGCGTCGACGTGCTGTCCTTCGGCGCGACCAAGAACGGCGCCCTGGCTGCCGAAGCGGTGATCTTCTTCGAGCCTACCCTCGCCGAGAATTTCCTGTTCCGGCGGAAGCGCGCCGGCCATCTGGTTTCGAAGATGCGCTTCCTCTCGGCCCAGCTCGCCGCCTATCTCGACGGCGACCTCTGGCGCCGGAACGCGGCCCATGCCAACCGGATGGCGACGGATCTCGCCCTCGGCCTGATCGATCTTCCGGGCGTCGACCTCGACCACCCGGTCGACGCCAATGAAGTCTTCGTCCGCCTGCCGGCGGCGATCGCCGACGCCCTGTTCCGCGCCGGCTTCCACTTCTACCCCTGGGGCGCGCCGCCCCTCGATCCTGCGACCGAAGCCGGCCTCTACCGCCTCGTCACCGCCTTCGACACCGCCCCCGCCGCCGTCGCCGCCTTCATCGCCGCCGCGACCCGGGCCGCCAAAGAAATCGCTTGATCAAACGCCCGGGAGAGGCTATCAAGCCGCCTCTCCCGGCTCTGGTCCCCATCGTCTAGAGGCCTAGGACATCGCCCTCTCACGGCGGTAACAGGGGTTCGAATCCCCTTGGGGACGCCAAGGAAATCAAGGACTTAGGCGCCTTGGTTGTTGACCCGTCAAATATCAGTCGAATAAGCGCAGCCGTGGCGTGGGGCCGTGGCGGGGCATTCCGCCGCCTCCCACATGACGGCCCTGGCGCGCGCCGGTTCAAGGGGCGGCAGAGTTCCGGGCAGCCGGCGCGGGGGTCTCGAATTTGCGAGCGACTTATGGTCAGGCGCAAATCTCGCCCTGAAGGCGCTCAGACGGAGTATCCCGAAGATACTCTGTTCGGTCGAACCGCCAAAGCCGCCATCCTCAGATTGAGGACGGGGCCGGCTCCCGCCCGGCAGCCGCCTTCGCGGGCCGGAGCGTGATCGGTCTTCCTCGATCTGAGGAAGACCGCGATGCCCTTGGCCGCCTCCCGCCCGGTCGATCTCGTCGGGGAAGCGGGTGTGCTGAAATTTCAGCATACCCATGTCAACGAGCAGAACGGCCAGCCGCCTTCGTCGAGGAACTTTCGAGGTCCCTTGGAATTCCAGGGGGCCTACTTCGAGAGCAAGGCAGCCGCCCGTACATCGAGAATATGGCTGAACCCAAATTTGGGGCGAGTGCTTTCCCTCGCTTTCGAGGGAAAGGGTTCTACGAGGAAGCCGTAAAACCGCCCGGCCCTATGCTCCACCCGCCAGCGGGCGCCGAGGGTCTCGTTTCCGAAAACGAGACCCCTTGCATCCATCCGCGAAACGGCCAGACACCGGCCGATTTCTCAGCCGATCTTCCCGACGCCTACGGCCGCCCCAGGGGTATGCCCAGACCTGGACCGCCCCCGGAACGGGCAGGCGCTCAAGGATTTGCGAGTGAGCAATGCTGACTTGCAAATCTCGCCCGAGGCTTTCTCCCTATCTATCGGAATTCCGATGGATAGCCTTGCCGTCAGCAAGTCCGTGCGGCCGAAGCCGAAGCCTTCGTCGAGGAGCTTTCAAGGTCGGTCGGAATTCCGGCCGACCGGGGCGCCTCTGCGCGAGTTCAAGGACAGAGTATCTTCCGGCAACCTTGTGGACCCGAGGCGCCCAAGGCCCGGAGGATTTGCAAGTATCTTTTAGCGACTTGCAAATCTCGACCAAGTTCCTCGACCTTCGTTGAGGAGCTTTCGAGGTCCCTGCAAATTCACAGGGGCCTTCTGATCGTCTCGACCACCAGAGGCCGGAACGTGGCGGCGGCACCTTCGTGCACCCGCACCAAGGGCGACGCGACGGCGCCGCGCCAGGAAGCCGGACAAAAACGCCGGCCGGCGCCAACGCAAGGGGGCGGGGGCAAGCAGGGGGGACCCCCTCTGGCAGGTTCCATGGTTCCATATACCACTTTAGATAGACAACCCGCCCGACCGGAGCTTACGGCAGTTTCGTAGGACCCCGGCCCTGTATATTTTTTTGATAGGGTCCGTCCTTGCGTCCGTGCGTCCGCCCCCGCATATAAACCGAAATGGGAGCATTTCTCGGGGGACGCGCATGTCGATCTCGAACCAGCTTGAACTGCCTGCGGCCCGCGAGGAAAGAGAGCTTGCGGAGCTAATCGCGGCTGTCTTGCCGGAAGTCACCAGGGACGAGGCACTCCGTATCGCGGAAGCCATTCTGGGCAACATTGCCGCTGCGCGGCGGGACGCAATGGTGCGGAGCCGCCCCGAAAGGAAGAAAGCGCGAGCGGAGGAGATGGTGCTTATGTGGAATAAGCTGCCTCAGGAAAAGCGAAAACGTGATCCCGTCCCATACGAAGACTTCCCCAATCCACACAAAGGCGGCAGGCCGGCAGGTCCCGTCCTTGGCCTCCCGCAGAAACGCTACGGCAAGGGGCGCCGGGCGAAGTCCTCCGAGGAACGGACCGAAAACGCCCCGCTCATCGTCCTGTCCGCCCCGGTTCTTGCCCGGTGCATAGTCAACGCCTTCAACCCGCACCGCCCGAAAGGCAAGGCATGGGTAGCGCTGTGCCTGACCGTTCTTGAGCACTACGAGGGGCCATGGGGTCCCTCGGTGTATCCGTCCTTCGAGGGCTTCGGCGGCTTCGAGGCGCTGGACCCGGAAGACAAAAGCGCCTGGGAGAAACACAGGATGGGGCAGGCCATCAGGGCCGCGCGGGAAACGCCGGAGAAGCGAGCGGCGAGAATGACGCGCGTGTGGCGCAAGCAGCAGAAGGCGGCGCGCGAGGAGCGGGCGCGCAGCTCGGCAACTCGTTGATTTTTCAGGGTATTTCTTGCAGCTTTAGCATGAATGACGGGAGTGATTGTTCGCGTTTACCTAGGTCCAGTTTCCATCAAACGAACGGGCCTATCCATGCACACCCAAGATTACACTCCCGCCGGCTTCGGGATCGCGAAGGCGGCGCTCACCATCAACGAAGTGGCAAGCGTCACGTCCATCTGCCGCTCGAAGCTCTACGAAGCGATTTCGAGCGGCAGATTGAAAGCCACGAAATTCGATAAGCGAACGCTTATTCTGGCGCCTGATCTCGTCGCGTTCCTGACCGCCCTGCCGCGCGCGTAAGGAGGGCGACATGAGCAACGAAAAAAGCGCCGCCGGTGGCACGGCGGCGCTCTTCCAAACCACTCACTTCAACAACGTTATCGTAGCCGAAAACCCGTCGAAACTCAATGCGTTGACCGGCTCGGTCTGTCATCAGGCAGCTATGGGCGGGCGTTGGTTGCGCACGATCCCGATCCAGCCGGGCACCAAGCGGCCCGGTCGGAGCAACAGAGACGGGTTTCCCGGTTGGAATAAGCCGTGGAACCAGGCGCAGTACGAGGGGCAGGCGGCTGGCTGGACCGCTCCCGCCTACAAGGACTTCGGCGTTGGCGTTCGGTGCGGCCCCGGTGATGTCGGGGGCGGGGTGTTCGGCCTCGATCTTGACGCCCTCGACGAACCGCTCGCCGCAGCTTGGCGAGCCGCCGCCGAACGGGAGCTTGGCGCCACGCCGTTTGTGCGGATCGGGCGAGCCCCGAAGCTCCTGATGGTCTATCGGCTCGCCGGAGAGGCAGTACCGGCGAAGTTGAGCTTGAGCAAAGGCGAGGAAACTGCCGGCGTGGAGTTCCTATTCTCCGGGCGCCAGTTCGTCGGTTCCGGAGTGCATCCCGATACGGGCAAACCCTACTTCTGGGAAGACGAAGCTATCTTCGACGCGCGGCCCGAGGACGTGCCGAGCATCACGTTGGCCCAGCTTGAAACCTTCCGCGAAGAAGCGCGGCGAGCCGGCGAGGCGCTGGGCTGGCGGGCGCCGGAGGGCGGCCAGGCACTGGCACCGGCAGGTCCCGGCCGCCCCACCCTGCCGTATCAGACCGTCGCCGAAATCGTTGCTGCGATCGAGGCCGGTAAGCTCGGCGCTCCTGGCCGGCGCCACGATGCTGCCCTGGACATCGGCTTGTGGGCCGGACGCAGGCGGCTTGACCAATCGCCCTTCGAGCTTGCCGAGCTTGAATGGGAAATCGAGACCTGGGGCGACGGCCATATTCGGACCTTCCGCAACGGCTTCGAGATGGGCTTGAAACTCCGCCCGGACGAGGCGGTCGAACGCGCGCTTCTCGAACAGGCCCTGAACGCGGTCGATCTGCCGACGCTTCCGGCACCTGCCGCGCCCGCCGCGTCCGCCCCGCGCGTTGTCGCGGCAAGCGAATGGGCGGGGCGGGCCGTAGTCCCCGCGCGGAGGTTGTGGTGGGTCATGCCGCGAGGCCGGGTAACCGAGTTGATCGCCGATGGCAGCAGCGGGAAAACGACCCTCGCCATCCAACTCGCGCTGGCCACTGCGCGAGGCGAGGACGAGTTTCTGGGCGTTCCGATGGAGGCGCAAGGGCCGGCGTTCCTGATACTCGCCGAGAACGATGAGGATGAGTCGCACCGTGAGATGAGCAAACTGGCCGGCGGCGCCGACAGGCTCGCCGACCTGGACAACAGGTTCCACAGTTTTAATCTGGCGGGGTGGGACGCGGCGCTTGTTCGCGAGGCGCGGCATGGAATCGGCCCCACCGCCCGCTGGCGCGAGATCGAAACCGCCTGCGCCAACATCCACCCGGTTTTGATCGTTTTCGACGCCGCGGCGGACCTGTTTGACGCCAGCGAGAATGATCGGGCACAAGTCCGCCACTTCATGCGCGCGCTCACCGCGCTAGCTATGCAGTATGACGCGGCGGTTCTGTTGCTGCGGCATCCCAGCCGCGCAGGCATGAGGGATGGCGACGGCGGGGGCGGCTCGACCGCATGGCGCAACTCGGCACGCGCCTCCTTAACCCTCGAAGGCGACGCGAAAGACCCCGACCGCCGGGTGTTGACGGTCAGGAAGGCGAATCGAAGCCGTGCCGGCGAGGCTATCGCCCTTCGATGGACGCAGGGCGGTTACGCCGCCACGGGCGACGGAAAAACGCTGACCGACGATCGGATGAAGGAAGTCGAGGCCGAATTCCTCGCCCTGTTCGAGAGGCACAGCGGGCGGGGCCTGTCTGCTTCGCACACGCACCCGGCCGGGGCGCCGCACATTTTCGCCGCGCAGTCTGCGACGACCAGTAAGGCCGAGTTTGCGACCGCGCAGGAACGCTTGATCAGCGCGGAGCGGATTAAGGTCGTCACAGAAGGCCCCGACAGCAAGCGCCGGCAGCGGCTGGCGTGGGGGGCGGGGCAATGATTTCCATGCCTTCCGTGGAACTTCGGAAGTGTCATGGAAGGCATGGAAATCGAACCTTCCATGCCCCCTTCCATGCCCCTTCCATGCCCTTCCATGCCTTCCATGCGGGGGGTGTTCCATACCCCCCGTACCCCCCCATGGCAGGGAAGGGGGCCTGCCTGCCATGGAAGGGCACGGAATACGGCGCGATTTCCAGGGGCACCGAACACCCCGCCCAACACCTCCCATCGCCACGCCTCGACGACCGGCGCGGCGCGGTGGTGCCGGTTAGCGGTTAGCGAACACAAGTCCGGGATTACCGAAGGTAGGTGGACAACAGGAATTAAGCCCCGCCCTTAACTAGCCGCCCCCAGCCCGGCGCCCCGGCTTAGTTAAGGCGCAACGAGTTAACAGCTTGAGTCTGGTTCGTCCGGCAGTCCGCCAGACCGCCCGCCCCGATCATCGAAAGGATGCACGTCATGACTCCCACCTCTACCGGCTGGATGTCGGAACACGGCATCGCCCCCGGCCCCGATCAGCGAAAGCCCATGACCCGCGACCGCGCTATTGTCGATAGCGTCCTACCCGGCTTCGGCGAGACAGGCACTGTCGGCTTCATGGCCGGGCCGTCCGGTGCCGGCACGTCAACCGTGCTCATGCACTTGGCCCATTGCGTCGCCACCGACAGACCTTTCTTCGGGCGCGATGTTCTCGTCCCCGGCGGCACCCTGATCGTCGCGGGCAGTGACATCAATGGCCACCTGTGGCGACGGACCGCGCAGAAGCGCCGGTCAGGCGACCCCACAGCGCTCCCGATCTGTGTCACGGAAAGCCCCGGCGTCTCGCTCACCTCGGCGGACGGACGCATGTGGCTGGAAGCCGAAATCGAAGACGTAAAAGCGCACCACGCGGCCATGGGCACCACCCTCCGGCTCGTCGTCATCGACGCGCTGCGACTGTGCCTGTTCCTGCGGGACGAAAACAGCAACGCCGAAGCAACCGCCGTGATGAACCAGCTTCGAGCAGTATCCCAGGCCCATGGCGTCGTCGTCTTGGTCGCGCATCACTTTCCCAAGGCCGGCCGGAAGTTGGCCGGCGCCCGTGCGTTCGCCACGGGCTCAGACTTCGTGCTGTTCGTGGAAATGTGCAAAGCCGGCAGGGCGCGGCCGGCAGCCCGGCCCAGCGCCTCCGGCCCGAAAGCCAGCCCGACCGACGCTGAGATCAGCGCGATGCCACCCGATGCGCTCATGCGGCTCCTGTGGGGGGCGGACGACGACGCGCCCACCGCCCTCCAACGCCGCACCCTGTCCGTCGAGAAATCCAGCGTCGGCCCCGCCGGCCCCATCGGAGACTTCGAGATCCACGCCGACGTGATGCGACGCCAGCCGCTCCCGAAAGGTAAGGTCCGAACGATCTGGGGCACCTACATCGCGGAACTGAGCAACGCGCGCGGTGCGAGGCGCGTGGGTGGGTTCAGCTAAGGTTTCACGGGAGCGCCGCAAGATGAACTCGGTGATCGAATCCTTCGGCGCGGCAGCCCGGTCGTTCGGCCGGGCCGTCGCGGTCGAAATCATCGCCGGACGGCTTGAGCGGGGCACCCAGCCCCGCCGCCAGCCGCTGGCCGATCTGGCGGAAACTCTCCGGCGCGGCGCGCTGGACCGCCTCGGCTACACGCTTCCCGCCGCCGAAATCGCGGCCATCCTCCGGGCGGCGCTCCGCGAACCGATCATAACGCCCTGGCTGACCGTGCGCCTTGTCAACGGCGGCAAGACCATTCTGGCCCGCCCCGCCTACCCGATCGCCCGTCTGGTTCTCGCGCAGGAAGTCGCCCGATTGCTGCCCGATCACCCCGGCATCGGAGCCGTGGCCGAGCAAATCGCCGCTAAGGCCCCAAAGAGACTCACCAGGGCATGTTGGGTCGAACGGCTGGCCCGATGGCTGGCCGTCCCCCTACCCCTGCCAGACGGCCGCGCAATCGCGATTGAGAGGCATCCCTTCAAAAAGGGGCTTCGCTCGCGCCGGACCATCACGCTCTACCCGGATCATTCGGCGGTGCGGCCGAACCCGAAAGGTTTCCAGCAACAGGCGCGGCTGCCGTTCATCCCGTCCATCGGCACCATGATCCCGTGGGAGGCGGCCTTGTGGCGTCTGATCGCCGTCGAGCCCTACACCACCACGAAGGGGCTACCGTCCAACGTGCTGATCTGGCACCGGATCGCCAGCCCCCGCCACCAGCCGGAGTTTCGGACGACCGGACTGGCCTTCAACCGATTGAACCACATCCGCCCGCCTTACGACGCGGCGGCGCGGATCGCGTTGCAGAGGCTCGATGCCGGGAGAAGCCGCGCCGCCGCCGCCGGCATGTAGGGCAATCGAGGGCTGCCGGTGGCCGGCTTAAGACTTAAGCGGCCGGCTTAAGGCTTAAGGGGCAGCAATTAACGTCGCCGAGTTAACAGCTAAGGCGAAGGGCCTTAGCTGTGCTCCCCCTCGCCCCGCCCCCTGATCCGTTCAAGGGTGCGCGCGGGCGCCGGACCCCACCCCCTAAGGGGGGTGAGGGACCCCCCAGCGCTTTTCCGTCCGCACCCTTGCCCCGCCCGACGCCGCGCTAACTGCTAACTGCTAACCAAGCTCGCTAATTAAGCTGCGTTAACTTGGCCGAAGCGATCCCCGCCGCTCTTGCCCGGCCAGTAGGGCAATCGAGGGTTGCCGGCCCGGGCAATTTATTCGTCGCCAAATCGGGCCGATCCATGCAAGATTTGAAGACCTTCGCCGGGGCGTGGCTGCCCATCGAAGGTGCGCGACTGCGCTTGAACACGGGTCCCCGCTACGTCGGGCGGCCCACAAAATGCAACACCCTCACAGGGCGCCTTAACCGGCGTCCGGGAAATATGTGGGGCGTGCTTACCCGTGTTCGCGCGCAGCCAACCGCCCGGCACCAGCCGGGCTATGGAACACGGGGGTACAGATGAAGTTTGCGGCTCAACCCAATGCCGGCAATGGCATCGGCAAGATTATGAAATCGAAGATCGCCGCCGGGGCGGGTGCTGTGGCGATCGCCGTGGCGAGCCTGCCGGGGACGGCATTCGCGGTCGATCCGGTGCGGGAATCCTATCTGTCGCTCTATGGCGGCTTGGCTATCCCGCAGGAGACCGACATCGATTATGACGACGGGACTATCTCGGCCACCGGCACACTCGAATTTGACAATGGGTTCCGCGTCGGCGCTGCTGCTGGTTACAATTGGGCAGGTCCGCGCTTTGAGATCGAGGTTGGGTATAATTCTTTCGAGGCGTCGAAACTGAAAGACGTGTCGATCAATGGGAGTGCCCTCACCGGCTCAGCAACTGGCGCAATCGATTTCTCGTTGCTCACTGTCTTCGGCAACGTCCTCTATGAAATTGCCACGGACTCGCCTTTCACGCCCTATGTCGGCGTGGGCCTGGGCGTGGGCTTCCTTGAGGCATCTCCCGAAGGCGCTGCCCGCACCGTTTTTGGCACTGGCGGAGACGATACCATATTCGCCTATCAGGGCATTGTCGGCGGCAAGATGCAGCTATCCGAGGGAACGTCTGCTTTCGTCGACTACCGCTATCTCGGCACGTCAGAGGCTAAGATGGGCGACTTTTCTGGCAGCATAAGCACCCACAACATCAACGCGGGTTTCATGTTCAGTTTCTCGCCGACATCCAGCCGATAAATATTCCAGGGATAAACGGCTACCGTTGTCCCGCGAGCGCCCGCCGCACGGCCTCCGGCTCCCGCTCCACCACCCGCAAGAGGGTGCGGGCGGCGCCGGTCGGCTGGCGGGCGCCGATTTCCCAGCCCTGGACCGTGCGCAGGCTGACACCGAAACGCCCGGCAAAGGCAGATTGGGACAAGCCCAGTTTCTCCCGGATCGCCTTCACGTTGATCGGATCGGGCTTGTGCTCCACGAACCCCGCCCGATCCCCCTCGGCATAGGCCAGGGCCTGCCGGGCGCCGGCCAGGATGCTCTTTCCCACCTTGCTCATGCTCTTGCCCCTTGCCTGTAGATTTCCGCCAGATCGGTCAGGACTTCCCGCAACTCGTTCCGCTCCGCCTTGGTCAGGTTGGCTTTCTCGCCCTTGCCATAGACCGTCAGCAGGAAAACCGGCACATCTTCGCCGGCATAGTAGGTGATGGTGCGGACACCACCGCTCTTGCCCCGATTTCCTATCGCCCAACGCAGCTTCCGCGCCCCGCCCGTACCCGGCATGAGATCGCCCACCCTGGGGTTGGCCGCGAGATAATCGACCAGGGCCGACTTGTCGCCTTCGTCCAACAGGCCCGCCGCCGCCCGAAGAAATTCCGGCGTCTCGACAACCGAGTGCAGCTTTCCACCCGCCACCGTCATTCCTATACCTCACTGGCGTATATCGGGCAAGCTGACGCCAACATCAAGCCGCCTCGCCCTCGGGGACGCCGGCGGGCTTGCCGTTGCAGTATATCTCCCAGGCGGCCATCAGTGCCCGCCGCTTGTCCAGCGCCCGCTGCCGGCGGTATGCCTGTTCCACCGCGTTCCCGACCGCATGGGCAAGCGCCGCTTCCGCGACCTCGCGGGCAACGTCAGTTTCGTCCCCGGCCCAATCGCGGAAGGCGCTGCGGTGTATTGCTCGGGGCAAACGAAGGGCGAAGTGTGCCCACTTCGCTGCAAAACCGGCGAGAATTGTGCCGCTTAGGCAGGCCATGGCAGCCGGACTGGCGATTTTGCCTCTACAGAGGCTGTCGCCGCCCCCTTTCGTCTTCTGGTTGAGCAATTATCAGGCTACTCTGCCGTCAATCAGGCGCGGGCGGGCCGTCCATCGGGCCGTCCATCTGGGAAATGTCGGTCGATAGCTCCGACGAGAGGCGGAAAGTTCAGGCCGCGTGGCGCAAAATGCTGTGATCGTAGGGCAATGATAACGAGCTACCAAACTATATGGTGAAGGCATGGTAAAATATCTTCTGTTTCTAGTTTTTACCATAATATTTTCGACGCCAGCATTTTGTGCGCCGATGAAATTTCGAATCGCGAGTCCCAATACGGCAGATGGCGGATTACCAGATTGGATTGTTGCCGATGGGGAAATTACGTCAACAACGGCGGACGAATTCAGAAAATTTATTATAAATGGGGGACATGATAGATATAAATGGACGGTTCTACTTAATTCTACAGGAGGAAATCTAATAGGTGGGGTTAAGCTGGGGGAGGTAATAAGGAAATTTGGCTTTGGAACCAAGGTTGGCTCCTCAATTCTCGATAATCCGAATAGTTCCGGCTTCCCGTTTGAGCATGAAGGGGCAGGCGTTTGTGTTTCTGCTTGTGTTTTTTCATTTATTGGTGGGGTATATCGCATCGCAGAGAGTAATACTGTCGGCGTTCATCAACATTATATTGCTGAAGCATTGAGATCGCCCGACGCCCGTTTATTTTCGTCGCGAGATTTTTCAGATCAGCAAATTATATCAGGCGTGCTTACCGAATATGTTGTGAGAATGGGAGTCGACGCGAGAATATTAACTGCGGCCGGATTGACCCAACCTCAAGATATATATCTTTTCTCATTTGATGAGATGGTAAAATACGGCATTACATATGATAGTTTTTCATATAGGCAATGGAAATTGGATGAGTATAAATCCTCGCTTATAGCCGTCTCGTACCGAAATGATGAGAAAGTAAAAGCAATTTTGTTCTGTAAGGGCGGCTCTCTTGTTCTCAGTGTTCAAAAAAGTTTTTTTGGAGGGAATGATCAGGAGGTTGCGAGCGCAATATCTTGGGTCCACCTGTTCGGAGTGCTGATTCCAGACCAAAGCGTTTCTGGAAGGAAGGGGAAGGGGGATACGGCAATTTATGAATTGATACTGCCGGATGAAATCCTAACTAGCAAATTAAATTTGAATCAAGGATTGTCTGGCGGATTTAGAAATATAATGAGTGTGAAATTGTCAGGAGAAAAATTTGTTCCTTATGCAAAATTGATCAAAAAAAATTGCGCATGAAACCATTTATTAATGCGTCTATTTTTCATCCATCTGTACAGAAACGGTAATTGGCTGACAGTGCCGCCTTTGTGGGCAGGGTTTTCAGGCCGTTTTGTGTGGCTTTGAGGTCGGCGCGCTGGTCTCCTTCGGGCGTCTCGAATAACCGGCTTAATGGTGTCCCTGGCGATCAATGTGAAGGCGGATCGACCGGACGCCCGGCGCCATGCGCCAGCGGAAGCGAGCCCATCAGCGGGGAGAGGCCGGCGGTTCGGCGGGGACAGTCCTTTGCCCTCAGCCAATGTCCCCAAGTCCGGCGATCTTCACGGGCGGACGATCCGGGAACGTGGCGACGAGATCGAGCGAGCCGCCCATGGCGGCGACCGCCTGGCGCAGGGTCGAAATCAGCAGGTCCGCCCGCCGTTCGATCTGGGAAATATTAGCCTGGCGCACCTTCATCGTCTCCGCCATCTGTTCCTGGGTCACGGCAAGGGCGCGGCGCAGGTCGCGCAGCGTCATTTCCTCGGCCACCAGGGTTGCCGTGCGGGCCTCGACCGCCTTTCGCTCTGCCTCGGGCAGGCCCGCGATCACATCCTTGAGTATCTTCATGGCTTCTTCTCCGCTGCCAGGGCGTCCAGATGGTCGTCGAACCGGGCATCCGCCGTGGCGATCAGGGAACGATAGAACCGCTTCTGGCCAACACCCGACTTGTCGCCGCCCACCAGCAGGATCGCCTGGCGCCTGGGGTCGAAGGCGAAGGCGACCCGCCATTCGCCGCCGCCGGCCGAAAACCGCAATTCCTTCATGTTGGCGTGCCGCGAACCATTCAGCGTGTCCACCCTGGGGCGTCCCAGCCCCGGCCCGATCTGGGCGAGCAGGCCCGCCTGGGCGAGCATCTCCACCCGCACCTCGGCCGGCCACGCCTCGACCTCGCCGGCAAAGGCCGCGTGCAACCCGACAATCCAAACGTCCACCATATATAAGCCCCAAAGAATATAATTTCCAGCGTATATCGCCTTCGGGGCGGGGCTGCCCGCTTGTCACCGCTCGACGCCTCGGACCAGCGGGATCACCTTGCCCGTCGCCTCGGGCGGGAGCAGCGTCACAACCGCCCGCGCCGCGATTTCTTCGAGCCCGTCCGCGATCCAGCGGGCATAGTGGCGCTCGATCATTGGAACAGACGTGTCATGCAGCGCCGCCACGAGCCTGATCGGCAGGTTGGCGCGCACACCGCGCACGATGCTGGAATGCCGCAAGGCATAGGGAATGACATCGGGCAGCCCGGCAAGCACCTTTATCTGTTGCCACGGGCGGGCCAGTTCCGAAGCGGTTTGCCAAGCCCCCCGCCCGGTGCGCCGCCACTGGAATGCGCCCACCTGGGCGCGGCGCCATCGTTCCAGCAACGAGGCATCGCTTGCGCGCCCCGTGACGGCCGGCACCAGCACATCGAGCACGTCCGTGCCCACGGGGACGGGCGTGCCCGCTCCCTTCTGCCCCTTGCCCTTGCGCGAGGCGGGTACGATTAAGCGCCCCTGAGCCCGCTGCACGTCGCCGACACGCAATCTGATCACCTGGGAGAAGCGGGCGCCCGTCGCGGCCAGAACCGCGACCAGACGGAACAAATCCCCATCCCATTCTCCCGCGGCATCCACTTCCCTGGCGGCCTGCAACAGCGCACCAACCTGCGCATCGCTCAGAATCTGGTTGTCACGGGCAAGGGGGACGGCCTCGTCGTCCTCGACCGCTTCCATCTTCAACCCGTTCTTGATGATACCCGGCAGCGCGGGGGGCAGACGGTCCCGATGAGCGGCATACGCCGCATTCAGTGCCGCTTTGACATCGTTGACGAGGCGCTGTTTCGCCGTGGCCTTCATGTCCTCCGGCAGCGCCTTGCGCCACTTGCGCAAATCGGCCTCCCTGAGCGCGTGCAGGGCGACATTGGCGAGCGCCGCGGCCGGGACGGCGGCGGTCTTGCCCCGCGCCGGCTGGCCAAGGACATGCCGCGACAGGCGCCCCGCTGCATCGCTTCTGACACTCCGCCCCTTGCGGCGCGTCTCGCGCGCGTTGCGGGCCTCTATATAGGATTCGAGCGCCGCTCGAACCGTCAACACCGGCCCCGCCGCGGCAACCATCGCTTCCAGTCGCGCCGCCTCCACCGTGGCCCGCGCCTTCTGCACGGCGGCATTGAAATCCAACGTCCCTTCGGTGATCGCATCGTCCGCCGTGCCGATGGTCTCCTGCCGATAGCCCTTGCCGTGCCGCCAGCGGACGAACCACACCCCGCCCCGCTTCCCCTTGCGATAACCAAGATGCACTTCGGGGTCTATGCCCCGCCAATGCGCCCCCGCCGGCAGGCGCTTGCGGGCCTCCCGCGTGGTGATCGCGGCTTCGGATAGCGTCTTCGTCATGGCTCGACCCCGAAAAATCGTCAAATATCAGTCAAATATATACCCCCGCACAATCGCAGACAAGGATGGACGTAAATTCAATAAGCCATTGAATTACATACACATTAGTGGGCGGCCATGGACGCACACCCACCCTTTGATCCGGCCCTCTCACGGCGGTAACAGGGGTTCGAATCCCCTTGGGGACGCCATGCCTTGATGATTTCAAGGCCGCCGGTGACCGGAAATCCGCAGAAATCCTTGCAGGTCGCCCTCGGGCAGCGGAGATTGCCGCCAAGCGCGGCATGCCGATGGAAAGAGGCTGTCCCCGGATCCGACCTCGCCGAACTGGTCCGGCGGATCTGCCGGCATCCTCCCTCCATCCGCGCGCATGGCTGCCGGACAGGCCGGGTCAGACGAAGGACGGGCGTCCTCCCATATGAATTGCACGAACTCGCCGCGCATGGATTTTGCGACGGCGATCAAATACAAAATTATGGCATGGCGTCCGCATGGTCAGGCCCGGCAATGTCATGGCGGGCGCGACGCCCCCGGCAGGACCGCGCCTTCGCAGGCGAGGCTTGCCGGCGGTCGCGGTCCCCGCATTGACAATGAAGCAGCTTCTGCCGCCAATGCTCGGTATGATGGACTGACGATGACCGACCGTATCTCGAGCACTTTCAATTTCCTGCGCCGCTCCCTGCTCTTCGCGGCAGAGGCCAGGGCGACCATCGAACTGGCGGGGCTTGCCGCCAGTTGGGGCCTGCTGGCGACCACCGCCCGCGGCGACGGCCATCCGGTCCTGGTGATCCCCGAATTCCTGACCGGCGATGCCGTCACCTGGCCCCTGCGCCGCTTCCTGACCGACCGCGGCTATGCGGTCTACGGCTGGGACCAGGGCTTCAACTTCGGCCCGCGCCCGGACATTCTCGCCGCCCTGCAGGCCCGGATCGGCCATCTCTCCGATCTTCACGGCACCAGGGTCAGCCTGATCGGGGTATCCATCGGCGGCATCTATGCCCGGGAAGCGGCGCGCAGCCGGCCGAATGCGGTCCGTTCCGTCATCACCCTCGGCACGCCGACGCGGCCGATGGAGGACGGCGTCCTGACCGACACCGCCCCCGCCAGCCTGATCGATGCGCTGCGCCTTGCCGTCGGCTCGCTGCGCGAAAAGATCGCCAAGGCCCCGCCGGTACCGACCACCGCGCTCTACAGCCGGACCGACGGCCTCGTCGCCTGGCAGTCCTGCCTCGAGGCCGAAGGCCCGATGCATGAAAGCATCGAAATCTTCTCCAGCCATATCGGCATGGCCCATAATCCCCTGGCGCTCCGGGTCATCGCCGACCGCCTGTCGCAATATGAAGGGTTGTGGAAACCCTATGCCCAGCGCCGGCTGGCGTGACGGCATCGACCCGAAGACCATCGCCGCCCGCCACGGCACGGCAGCGGCCGCCTGCCGGACTTCGACGGTGACAAGCCTGCGAAGAACCGGCTCAAGGCCTGTCCGATCGGCGTCTTCCCCGTCGATATCGGATCAGCGTTCATCGCGCCGGATGCCCTGATCGCCGTCCCCGTTTCCCCGGGACGCGCCGCCGATACGCCGAACCGCGGGCACAAGCGCTTGCCGTCCCGGCGGCACCCGGCCCCGGCTTCGAACCGATGGCCCGTGATTGTCCCGGGTGCCCGCGCGCGGGATAAATGCCCGGGCCCGTTTTATCCCGCCCGGCGATAGGCCGCCCTTTTTCCGCCGACTACGCTCGTCTCCGCAAGGGAGGAACCCGGCAGCCGCCCGGCCGGCCGGCACGTTCCGCACAATCACAGAAGAACGGAGAACCGGGAGCATGCAAAAGATCAATGCAGCCGTGGTGCGCGAAAAGGGCGGGGCCTTCACGATCGAATGCCTGAGCCTGGACGAGCCGAGGGAGGACGAGGTTCTCGTCCGCATCGCCGGTGTCGGCATGTGTCACACCGACCTCGTGGTGCGCGACCAGTATTTCCCGACGCCGCTGCCCGCCGTCCTCGGCCACGAGGGTGCGGGCATCGTCGAACGGGTCGGCGCCAAGGTAACCAAGGTCGCCCCGGGCGACCATGTGGTGCTGAGCTTCGCGAGCTGCGGCAAATGCACCAATTGCCGGGGCGGCCGCTACGGCTATTGCATCGAACTCTACGGCCGCAATTTCAGCGGCGGCCGCCCCGACGGCAGCAGTCCCTGTTGCGATGCCCATGGCGCCCGGGTCAGCGGCTGCTTCTTCGCCCAGTCTTCGTTCGGCGATTTCGCCCTGGCCGGCGAGGCCAATGTGGTGAAGATCCCGGCCGATGTGCCGGTCGACATCATGGGGCCGCTCGGCTGCGGCATCCAGACCGGGGCAGGCGCGGTCATCAATGCGCTGCGCCCGGGGGCCGGCACCAGCATCGCCGTTTTCGGCGCGGGCTCGGTCGGCCTGGCGGCCGTGATGGCGGCGCGGGTCGTCGGCTGCGCCACCATCATCGTCGTCGATCTCAACGACGACCGCCTGGCCCTTGCCCGCGACCTCGGCGCGACGCACACGGTGAACGGCGGCCGCGAAAACCCGGTGGAAGCGATCCAGGCGGTCACCGGCGGCGAGGGCGCGCAATATTCGCTGGAATGCACGGGCCTGCCCAAGGTGGTGCGGCAGGCGGTCGACAGCCTGCGCCTGACCGGTGTCTGCGGCGTGATCGGCGTCGCCCCCCTGGGAACGGAAATCGCCCTCGACATGAACGGCATCCTGTTCGGCCGCACCGTGCGCGGCATCATCGAGGGCGACAGCGTTCCCGATGTCTTCATCCCCCAGCTCGTCGAACTCTGGCGCCAGGGGCGCTTCCCCTTCGACCGCCTGATCCGCAGATACCCCCTGGAGCAGATCGAGGATGCCGCCGCGGATTCCGAAGCCGGGCGCGTGCTGAAGGCGGTCCTGATCCCGGGCCGGGCCGCGGGGAGGTGAGCGCCATGGTTGAACCTGTCATGTCATCCCTGGCGTTCGATGCCGCCCGGCGCTTCGGCGATGCCGTGGCCCTGACCCTGCCCGGCCAGGGCAGCCTGACGTTCCACGAGATCGACCAGCGCGCCGGGCGTTTCGCCGGCGGCCTTGCCGCGCTGGGCATCGGCCCCGGCGACCGGGTCGTCCTGCACCTGCCGAACGGCTGGGAATGGATCGCCGCCTATCATGCCCTCGCCCGGCTCGGGGCCGTGGTGGTGCCGGCCAATATTCTGCTCAGCCCGCAGGAAGTCGGCTATGCCGCCGCCGACTCCGGCGCGAAAGCCCTGATCCTGCCCGCCGAGCGCCGGGATGCGGTGCCCGTGCCGGCAGGCGCCATCGTCATCGCCCCGGGCGGGGACGCCGAATTCGAAGCCCTTCTGGCCTCCGGCTACCGCGCACCGGTGGCGGTGCGGCCGGACGATCTCTTCACCATCGGCTATACCTCGGGCACCACCGGCCGGCCGAAAGGCGCCATGCTCAGCCACCGCTGCGTCTTCTCCAGCATGGCCGCCACCGCCACGATCCACGTCCGGCACCGGGGCGACACGGTGCTCTCCGCCCTGCCCCTGCCCCATGTCTACGGCAACATCGTCATGAACGCAGCGTTCCAGAGCGGGATGCGCCTCGTGCTGCTGCCGCGCTTCGACGCCGGCGAGGTGCTGCGGCTGATCGAGATCGAAAGGGTTACCCTGTTCGAGGGGGTGCCGACCATGTACTACCAGATGCTGGCGCACCCCGACATCGCGGCCGCCGCGCTCGGCAGCCTGACGCGGTGCACGGTCGGCGGCCAGACCATGCCGACCGCCAAGATCGAGGCGGTGGTCTCCCGCTTCGGGTGCCCCCTGCTCGAACTCTGGGGCATGACCGAGGTTGCGGGACCGGCCGTGACCCATTCGCCCTACTGGCCGCCCCGGCTCGGCTCGATCGGCCTGCCCGTGCCCGGCGTGGAGGCGCGGATCGCCGATCTCGCCGATCCGGCCCGCGACGCCGGCCCCGGCCAGGCGGGCGAACTCGTGGTCCGCGGGCCGCTGGTCACCCAGGGCTATTGGAACAACCCGGCCGCGACGGCGGAAACCATCGATCCGGCGGGCTGGCTCGCCACCGGCGACATCGCACGGATGGATGAAGACGGTTACATCTTCATCGTCGATCGCAAGAAGGACCTCATCATCACCGCCGGCTACAACGTCTATCCCGCCGAGCTGGAACAGGTGATCGCCATGCATCCCGCCGTCGCCATGGTCGCAGTCGCCGGCGTGCCCGATGCCGACAAGGGGGAGATCGCCCAGGCCTTCGTCGTCCGCCACAGCGGCGCAGCGCTCGACGAGGCCGAGCTTCTTCTGCACTGCCGGCACCATCTCGCCGCCTACAAGATCCCGAGAAGGATCGCCTTCGTCTCCGATCTGCCGAAGACCAGCACCGGCAAGATCCTGCGCCGCTCCCTGCGCGACGACGCGCGGAGCCAGGGCGCCGCAAACCATTGATACAGGGAAGGACCCAGCCATGAGCATCGATTTCTTCTCCGACTACACCATGACGATCGACGGCCGGGCGGCCACCGCGCCGGCCGGTTTCCCGGCCTATAATCCGGCGACCGAGGACGTCATCGCCGAAGCGCCGGATGCGACGCGCGCACAGCTCGATGCGGCGGTGGACGCCGCCGCCCGGGCATTCCCGGCGTGGAGCGCCCGCCCCATCGCGGAGCGCCAGGCGCTGGTCGCGCGCATCGGCGACCTGATCGAGGCCCATGCCGAAGCCTTCATGCGCCTGCTGACGCTCGAACAGGGCAAGGCGCGCAAGGGCGCCGAATGGGAAATCGGCGGCTCGGTCGTCTGGTGCCGCGAGATCGCCCGCCAGTCCCTGCCGGTCCATGTCGTCGAGGATACGGCCGAGCGCCGGGTGGAAACGCGGCGGGTGCCGCTCGGCGTGATCGGCGGCATTACGCCCTGGAATTTTCCGGTGCTGCTGGCGATCTGGAAGATCGCGCCCGCCCTGGTCGCCGGCAACACCATGGTGCTGAAGCCCTCGCCCTATACGCCGCTCTGCACCTTGAAGCTCGGCGAACTGCTGCGCGACGTGCTGCCGCCGGGCGTGCTCAACATCGTCTCCGGCGGCAATGATCTCGGCGCCTGGCTGACCACCCATCCGAGCGTGCGCAAGATCAGCTTCACCGGTTCGACCGCCACCGGGCGCAAGATCATGGCCTCGGCATCGGGCAACCTCAAGCGGATCACCCTCGAACTGGGCGGCAACGATCCGGCGATCGTGCTGCCCGACGTCGACGTGAAGCAGACCGCGGAGAAACTATTCTGGGCCGCCTTCCAGAACAGCGCCCAGTTCTGCGTTGCCGCCAAGCGACTCTATATCCACGAGGACATCTACGACGAGCTTGCCACGGCGCTGGTCGACTACGCCCGCACCGTGAAGGTGGGCGACGGTGCGCGCCAGGGTATCGATCTCGGCCCGATCCAGAACCGGATGCAGTTCGAGAAGCTGCGGGACCTGCTGGCGGACGCCAAGGCCAACGGCCAGCGCTTCCTGATCGGCGGCGAAATCGGCGATGGGCCCGGCTTCTTCGTTCCCGTCACCATCGTCGACAATCCGCCCGAGGATAGCCGGGTGGTGGTCGAGGAAGCCTTCGGCCCGGTCCTGCCGCTGCTGAAGTTCAACGATCTCGACGATGTCGTCGCCCGCGCCAATGCCACCGAATACGGGCTTGCCGCCTCGGTCTGGGGCAGGGACATCGAAACCGCCCGGCAGGTCGCCGAACGGATCGAGGCCGGCACGGTCTGGATCAACGAAATCCACAGCTTCTCTCCCCATGTCGCCTTCGGCGGCCACAAGCAGTCGGGGATCGGGATCGAGAATGCCCTGGAAGGCCTTGCCGAATACACCAATGCCCAGACCCTGGTGGTGAACGGCGCCGCCTGAGCCCCCCGTCCGAAGAGCCCCGCGGCCGGTTCGCGGGGCTCTTTTCGTCTGCGCCCCGGACAGGCCGATCCGGCCGGGTTTCCAAACGGTCTCTTAAATACCAAATGAAGAATCGATTTTTATCCCGGCCGGATATGGACTGTCTTGAAGAGGAAAATAAAATTAGCGGGTCAGTCAAATAAACCCCGCCCTCTACAGAAATAATGAAGAGCGGGAGTATAAACGACAGCATCCAGGGAGGATGAAATGATCTGCGGGAATTTCCTCGACATCGCTACCAGGACGGCCGGCAAGACGCTGGCGCCGGTGGCAGCCGCCGCTGCGCTGGTTTTCGGCGGCGGGACGGCGGCGCCGACCTGGGCGCTTGATCTCGATGCCGACGATTATGCCGCCGGCGCCGTGCCCGAGGGCACGACGCTGGCCCTTCTCTATTACCAATATGCCAAGCGGACGGGCGTCTACGCCGACGGGAACAAGGTCGCCGACGGCGACCTCACCTCGAATGTCGGCATCCTGCGCGTCGCGCATTTCGTCAAGATCGGTCCCTTCCTGGCGGATCCGCAGTTCCTGCTGCCTTTCGGCCGCCTCGAGGGCACCGGCAATCTGGACGGCCTCGGCACCGCGGAAGGTATCGGCGACCTCATCCTGACCAGCACCTTCTGGCTCTACAACCGGCCCGAGGACGGGGTCTTCTTCGGGGTGACGCCGGCCGTCTTCGTGCCGACCGGGAACTACGACGGCGGCGAGGCCCTGAATCTCGGCGAGAACCGCTGGAAATACATGCTCCAGGCCGCCGGCACCTTCCCCCTGTTCACCCCGGACCTCAGCGTCCAACTGTCTGCCGACGTCACCTTCTTCGGCGACAACAATGATCTCGGCCCGAACAGCGATACGCTTTCGCAAAAGCCCCTGGGCCAGTTCCAGGCCTGGCTTCGCTACAGCGTCACCCCCGACTTCGACCTGCGGGCGGGCGTCAACCATTTCATCGGCGGCGAGACCGAGATCAACGGCATTGCACAGAACAATGAAGTCTCGACCACCAATTTCCGGGTCGGCTTCGGCTGGAGTTTCGCGCCGAGCTGGAATCTGGTCGCGCTCTACGGCAACGACGCTGCCGTCGAGAACGGCCTGCGCGAAGGCGACCGGATCAACCTGCGTTTCATGAAGGCATTCTGAACCTCCCGGCCGGAACCGGGCGGGATCGCTTCCTTTGTCCAAGGCAGGTGCTCTCCCCTGCCCAACTCGCGCCCGCCCGGCCCCCGTCGGGCCGGACGGGCGCCCTTTGTCCGCCTTTCCGCCGGTCCGGCCTTATCCCGGCGGGATAGA
This sequence comes from Zavarzinia compransoris, assembly GCF_003173055.1. Lineage (NCBI taxonomy): Bacteria > Pseudomonadati > Pseudomonadota > Alphaproteobacteria > Rhodospirillales > Zavarziniaceae > Zavarzinia > Zavarzinia compransoris. The sequence continues at coordinate 189,168 of NZ_QGLF01000002.1, read as the reverse complement.
GCACCGAGTTGCTTTTCTCCCGCCCGGATATGGGCAGAACACGGCCGGGGCGGTAGCGTGGCATAGAAAACAATAACTCAGGGAGTGACACCGTGATCCTCGATTCCGATGCGGAATTCCACAAGCCCGACGCCGACAAGCTGAATTGGGCGGAAACGAATTTCTTCGGCTTCTACAACGCCGAGGAGAAACTGAATATCGGCATCTATGCCCTGTTCCGGACCAACCTGCGCACGGTCAACTCCACGATCTGCATGAATTCGGGCTTCGCCGCGACGCCCTGGCAGGCGGATTATGTCGACTACCAGTCGGTGCTGCCGATGCCCGAGGGCTGCAGCCTGCTGGATTTCAAGCTCGCGAACGGGCTGCACATCCGCTGTCTCGAACCGAACCGCGTCTGGCACATCCGCTTCGACGACGGCGAGGGCACCAGGGTCGATGTAACCTATGAGGCCATCATGCCGGCCTTCGACATCCACGATCCGGCGATGGATCCGATGGTCGGGGCCCATGCCGGCAAATTCGCCTGGGGCACCGCCTACAACGGCCATTTCGACCAGAGCGGATATTATGAGGGCACCGTCACCCTGCGCGGCCGGACCATCCCGATCGCCTGCGTCTCGACCATGGACCATTCCTGGGGCCCCCGCCCGGAACGGGGCGCGCCCAACATGAGCTGGCTGCACGCCCATTTCTCCAAGGACCTGGCGGTTCACGCGATCTTCTCGTTCGATCCCGAGAAGAATGGCCGCGACCTGTCCCTCACCCACGGCTATGTGGTCGAGAAAGGCGAGATCTTCGGTCTGAAGGCCGGCTCGGGGGTGACCCTGCGGGAACGGGACCGCTACGCCAGCACGGTCGAGCTTCTGCTGGTCGACCGGGCCGACCGCGAGTGGCGCCTCAAGGCCGAGGGGCTGACCAGCTTCCCCTGGCAGTGCTGGGCCAACATGATCGCCTTCAATGTCCTCGGGCGCTGGGAAATGGCCGGCCTGACCGGCTACGGCGAGATCCAGGACTTCTTCGAGCTGCCCCAGTTGACCCGGCTGAACGCGGATCCCGCCACCCGGGCCAGCCTTTCCGCCTGAGCCTCCGCCATGCCGATCCGTGCCATACTCTTCGACCTGGACGGGACGCTGGTGCAGACCCGCGAGGCGTCCTGGGCCCTGTTCGAGCGGACGAACCGCGAGTTCGGGCTCGGGATCGACAGCCGCGACCAGTTCTTCGGCCTGTTCCAGGACAACCTGCTGCTGGCCCTGCCCCGCCTGTGCCCGGACCAGGCGGTGGCACGGGCCGCGATCGATCACTTCATGGCGCTGCTGCGCAGCGAATACCTGCCGGGCATGATCCCCGGCATGGCCGACGTCGTGCGCAGCCTTGCATCGCATTGCGTGCTGGGCATCCTGTCGACCAACGCCTCGGCCGTAATTCACCGCATTACCGACAAGGCCGGGCTCAGCAACTGCTTCGCCCATGTCTTCGCCGGCGATGTCGAGCCCGACAAGCGGGTCAGCATCCGGCGGTTCCTGGCCGACCCGTCCTACGCCACGCTGCGCGCCGGCCACGACTGGTACGACGAGGAACCCCAGCCGCCCCTGTCGCCGGACGAGGTCGCCCTGGTCACCGACACGGTCGGCGACATCCGGCACGCCCGCGAATGCGGCATCCGGGCGCTGGCCGTCTCCTGGGGCATGCATAGTCCGAAAGCCCTTCTCGAAGCCGGGGCCGAGGAAGTCGCCTGGTGGCCCCAGGAAATCCTGCAATGGGCATCGGCAGCGCCCGTGTCAGAGGCCGAAGCGGAAGCGGAAGCCGGCGGCGACCAGGACATCGGACAGATTACAAGCATCGCCAGGCGACGGCGGCGGGAACAGCCGCACGACTAGGCTCGGGAACGGTAAGCCGGCGCATGCGTAAAAGCCCGGAAAAAGCACGAACCATCGCCAACGGGAGGATCAAATGAGTGTTATCGCGCAAGGGTACAACAGCTTCGAGACGGCCAAGCAGCCGGAAGGGGAAATCATCTTCCTGCCCAACCCGCAATCCGTGATCAAGCTGATCCAGAGCGGCAAGCTGCGCCAGCACATCCTGCTGGTCCAGGGCGGCACGACCACGTTCCTGTCGCCGGCCCTGACCATGGGCGCGATCGGCGTCGTCACGCTTTCGGGCGCGCCGGAATCCCACCTCGGCATCCTGTCCCGCGAATTCCAGATGCCCTGCGTGATGACCACCCATCTGGTGGACAGCGATTCCCGCTACGTCACCGGCGGCAACAACGACGCTCACTTCAAATCGGTCATCGACCGGCTGCAGGGGCGGCGCGTCCGCCTGGATTGCAGCGGCGTCGAATACGGCAAGATCGTCGAAGTCGCCTGACCCATCGAAGACGCGGCAAAAAAGAGCAATCGGGAGGAAATCATGTCGACATACAAGAAGCGTTACGCCGAGGGCGACAACGGCCTGCGGTTCCAGGATCTCGCCTATATCGGCAATTTCAAGGAACTGGAGCCGGTCCGCGACGGCATCATCGGCGACCGCACCATGCGCGCCCGCGCCAAGTCCAAGGTGCTCGAACGCGTGAGCCGCGAGGATGTCCTCAAGGACCAGTTCAGCCTCGACGAGCTGAACGACCTCAACAATTACCTGGCCTGGAACATCTGGGACGTGCTGGTGATGCGCGCCACCGAGGGCGTTTCCGGCATGATCCCGCGCCAGGAATACGAAATCCTGGCCTTCATGAACGAATTCTACCGCTGGCCCGAGATCCTGCGCATGACCACCAACGAGGTCGGGGCCGAGGGTGTGATGAAGATCGGCGCCACCGCGCGCCGTGAAATCGGCATCAAGGTCAATGCCGTCCACGACTGGTGCATCGGCGCCGTCGGCTTCGGCATGGGCCGCTGCGGCCTGCTGGCGCTCGAGGCGATCAAGCCGCACGACTTCGTCGAGGAAAGCAACGAGATCCTGAAATTCATGCAGCGCGTGCTCTGGGGCAAGCGCCAGGACGGCTATATCCTGAATTCGCAGGACAGGTACCGCTGCGCCATCCACGACCAGGATGTCATCGACAGCCTCGCCTCCCAGGTCGAGTATTTCGAGCCGGGCAGCGAGAAACACGAGAAGTTCACCCGCTTCAACGCCTCGGCCGAACTGCTCGCCTTCCTCGATCATTTCGACAACCGCCTGGGCCTTGGCGACACCGGTCCCTACGAACTGCCGGACGGCAAGATCCTGATCATCCGCGACCTCTTCACCAACGAGGAAGTCTATCACTGGAGCGACGCCTGCGATGCCGCCGGCGTGCCGCACTGCTACTCGCTGCTGCTGGTGATCGATCCCGAGGCGATGGCGCTCGACGAGATCCGGGTGAACGATATCTCGACCACCTTCACCCGGCCGAAGAACTATATCGAGCACATCGTCGGCGGCGCCGTCTTCGTGCGCGAGACCTGGAACACGCCGATGAGCGAGGTCTACCAGGTGAAGATCGACGATCTCGAGAAACGCTCGGAAGGGATCCAGCAGGCGACCCTCAGCCTCTACGGCAAGCTCGCCCGCATGTCCCGCCGCCAGCTCATCACCAACGGCATGTACACCTATTACATCGACATGATCCTGCCGCACCTGCGGATCGCCGGCACCTACGAGAAAGCCTGCGTCGACTACGATTTCTGGGAAATCGACCAGCGCGTCGCGAATTACTACTACGAGATCAACAAGCGCGGCTTCGCCCAGGCCGTGGTGCCGCAGAAGATCTTTTCGGGCGAAGGCTACCTGCCCTTCCCCGACGGGACCGACCTCCGCCGCTCGAAGTATTTCTGGGGGTGACCGGCATGACCATCGCAGCCAATGCGCGGCCCGGGCCGCGGGAGGAAGGCGGAACCGTGATCGACGCTGCAACCTTCGACGTCCTCAACGCGATCTACCTGCGCAAGATGGCCCCCGTCCCCCACATCGCGTCGGTGACGGAACTGTCCGAGGCGCAGGTCAGCGATCTCCTCCAGCGCGAGCTGGAGGAGGCGGCCGTCCTCGACATGGGCGGCGCCTTCCTGCTTCTCGAGCCGGGCACGGCCAAGGTCCTCGCGTTCTACCGCGGGACCTATGCCGCGCTCAGGGCCGAGGGTGGGATCCTGCGCTGGTACGACAAGTTCGAGACCGCGCTCAACCAGCAGTTCATCCGCGCCGTCTCGGAATGGCAGACCTCCGACGGCGACGATCGCGCCCGCGACAAGATGGCGAAACTGGTCGAGCGCATGGTCCGCCATCTCGGCCAGGTCGTCGACGAGATCCCGCGATACGGGAAATATGCCAACCGCTTCGAACGTGCCCTCGCCCTGGTCGACCAGGGCGAGCAGGATTTCGTCTGCAAACCGACGGTGGATTCCATGCACAATGTCTGGTTCGAATTCCACGAGGACATCCTCGCCGTGGTGGGGCGCCCGCGCGATGTCTGAGACCCTGGCAGCGCCGGTCGAGCGCTTCGTTCACCCGATCGAGGCGATCGACCCCACCGACACCCGCCGCTTCGGCGGCAAGGCGACCGGGCTCGCCCGGATGGCGCGGGCGGGCATTCCCGTGCCCCCGGCCTTCGTCATCGGCACCGACGCCTTCCATGCCTTCCGGGCGGACGGACGGCGGCTGCCCCGCGGCCTGGACGGCCAGATCCGCCAGGCGGTGGCCCTCCTCGGCGCGAGGATCGACCGGGTCTTCGAGGGCGGCCCCGCGGACCGGCCCCTGCTGGTTTCCGTGCGCTCGGGCGCGCAGGTCAGCATGCCGGGGATGATGGATACGGTGCTCAACCTGGGCCTGACCGCGGCAAGCGCCGGCGCCTGGATCGCCCAGGGGGCCGGCCGGGGTTTCGTCGTCGATTGCTGGCTGCGGTTCTGGAAGATGTATATCGAGATCGTGCTCGGTCTCGACGGCGAGAATTTCACCGACGCCCTGGCCGCGGCCCGCGCCGAGGCGGAGGCCGGAACCCTGGCGCTTGACCGTCTCGAGGCGGCCGTCGTCGGCTGGATCGAGGCCGAGGGCGAGGACGCCCCGATCGACCCCTGGCAGCAACTGGAACGGGCCGTGGCCGCCGTGTTCCGCTCGTGGGACAGCCCGCGTGCCAAGGCCTACCGCAAGCACCACGGCATCGCGGACGACCTCGGCACCGCGGTCACCGTGCAGGCCATGGTGTTCGGCAATGCCGACGGGAATTCGGGCGCCGGCGTCGCCTTCTCCCGCAATCCCAACACCGGCGAGGCGCTGCTCTACGGCGAATATCTGGTCGGGCGCCAGGGCGAGGACATCGTTTCCGGCGCCAGGACCCCCGTGGACCTGAGCCGCGCGGAAGGCCACGGCGACCTGCTTCGCGCGTTGAACGCCCACGCGCAGAAACTCGAAGAAATATACGGCGATGCGGTCGACATCGAGTTCACCGTCGAAGCCGGCACGCTCTACCTGCTGCAGGTCCGGCCGGCCAAGCGGACGGCGCTGGCGGCGGTGCGGATCGCCGCCGAACTGGCGGACGAAGGCCGGCTGCCGCCCGCCCGCGCCCTGGGGCTGGTTTCCGCCGACCAGGTGAAGCGCCTGCTGCGGCCGGTCTTCGACGACGCCCGGCTCCAGGCGACGCCCCCGATCGCGAGCGCCATCGGCTCCTCTCCCGGCCAGGCGAGCGGCATCGCCGTGCTCGACGCCGACCGGGCGGCGGAACGGGCGGCGGCGGGCGAGCCGGTGATCCTGGTGCGCCCGACCACCAGCCCGCTGGACATCCGGGGCATGCTGGCGGCCGGCGGCATCCTGACCGCGAAGGGCGGCGCCCTCAGCCATGCCGCCGTCGTCTCGCGGGCGCTCGACAAACCCTGCGTGGTCGGCTGCGAGGCTCTGGCGATCGACCTCGACGCCCGCCGGTTCACCATCGGCGGCCAGGCCTTTGCCGAAGGCGACGCGCTGTCGATCGACGGCACCACCGGCGCCATCTACGGCACCGCCCTTCCCCTCGGCCTGCCGACGCAGCAGACCCGCTCGCTCGGCGTTCTGCTGGAACGGGCGGATGCCCTGTCGGGCGCCGCCTTCTGGGCGCCGGCCCGCGGCCTCGGCGACATTGCCGCCGGCAGCGAGACCGCTGGCCACGCCGTGATCGCCGTGACCGACATCGCCATCGCCGAAGGGCATCTCGATGCCCTGATCGGCGCCATCAAAGGCCTGAAGGACGGCGTCGCCCCCGGCGAAAGCGACCTCGCCCGGCTGGCGGAGACGATCGGCGCGGCCATCTTCCGGACCGCGGCCGGACGCCCGGTCCACCTCAGGCTGCCGCGCGTCACCTCGGAACGCGCACGCCTGCGCATCCCGGGCTGGGAGGAACTGGATCCCCGCCTCCTGCTGCCGCTCGGCCATCCGGCCTATCTGCGGGCGATCCTCCACGGCCTGTCGAAGGCGGCCGTCGCCGCCGGCAGCGCCGCCCTCGTCCTCCTCGGGGGAACCACCGACATCGCGGAATGGCGTGCGTTCAAGGCCGAGATCGCGAGCTTTCCCGCACTCGATGCCGGGCTTGCGATCCAGAATGCGGCGGCCCTCGAACAGGCCCCGCAGATGATCGAGGACGGCGCCTTCCTCTGGCTCGACATGGACGAATTGCTCAGTTCGTCCCACGGCTTCGCGTCGGAACGGCTGCTGCCGGCCGACGTGCTTGCGGATTATGTCGGGAAGGGGCTGATGGCCGGCAATCCGCGGGCGGTGCTGAAGCCCTTCCTGGCGCGCCTGATCGAAGCCCTCGGCGGCCTGCCCCGGACCGCGCGGCAGGTCGGGATCGACGCTGCCGGCGGCAGCGATCCGGCCTTGCTGAAGCAATTGCACGGCCTCGGTTTCAGGCTGTTCAGCCTGCCGCCGGGGCAGCTCGGCGTCGCCCGACTGGTCCTTGGACAGCAGGCGGCCCGTCGCCTATAAACGAGCCAACAAAGGAGCGGGCGGGCACAAGCCCGCCCCAGCCGCCGGGACCGGACGCAAGGCCGGCCGGTGGCGGAAGACAGGGAGGGAAGGCCATGGCGGTGCGGAACCCGAGCCTGGAGCCCATGGCCGGCTCGTCGAGCCGGCCCGGGCACGCGGTCGCCATCCTGCCGGACGCCGCCGAGGACGAACTGGCCCGGCTCGATGCCTTCGCACGCCGCGTCTCCGCCGCCACCGACGGCGACATCGCCGATGTCTTCGTCGAGGCGGAACGGGCGCTGCTCGAACTCTCGGGGGCGGCCTCGGTCCGCATCCTGCTGAATGCCGGCGGCGGCTGGCGCAGCTGGCGCCGCCTCGACCAGCCCGATCTCGACGATCCTGCCGCCGGCTGGCCGGCGAGCGGCGAAAGCACCCATCACGACCTCCTGATCGATGGCACGATGGCCATGCTGCCCATCCGGCCGGGGCGCATCCTGGCCGCCGTCGACGGCATCGCCGCTTCGCCCGCGCTGCGCCGCGCGCTTGTCGTCGCCTCGACCTGCATCGATCTCGCGGTCGCGACCAGCGAGCGGCGGCGCTCGCAGGCCAACAGCGCGTCGGAACTCCAGGTCTTGCAGGATGTCGCCGCCCGCATCCTGCAAAGCGCCGACCTCGAAGCCCTGATGCTGCTCGTCGTGCATGAGACGAAGCGGCTGCTGACCTCCGATATCTGCGGCGTGATGCTGTCCGACGGCGAGGAACTGGTGATGCGCAGCTGCACCGGCCATTTCTCGGTCGAGACGGCCAAGCTGCGCATGCGCGCCGGCATCGGCGTCGCCGGCCGGGTGCTCGAAACCAGCCGGCCCTGCGTCGTCTCCAATTACTTCGAGAACAAGACCATCAGCCGGGATTTCGTGCCGCTGGCGCAGACGGAAAAGGTGCAGTCGGCCCTGGCCGTGCCGATCCTGTCGCGCGATGCGGTCATCGGCGTGCTGGAAGTCTGGCGCCGGCGCCCCTCGATCTATACCGAGGAGGACACCAGCCTGCTCCTGGCCCTTGCCGGCCTGACCTCGCTCGCGATCGAGAACGCCCGCCTGCTGCGCTCGCATGCCAGCGCGGCCGAACAGCTGGCGGCCGCCAACCTCGAACTCGCCCAGCGCTGCACGACGATCGAGGAAGCCGGCCGGTTCCAGGAACAGATCGTCCAGCTCATGCTCGGCGGCGGCCCCCTCTCCCTCGTCACGGCGCGCACCGCCGAACATGTCGTCGGCGGGGTCATCGTTTTCGACCGGGATCTCGCGATCGAGGCCGCCAGCCCCGATCTCGACCAGGGCGCGGACATCCTGCTCCAGCGCCTGCGCTCGATCATCCGGAAGGCCAGCCGGATTCCCAATCACGCCATCGCCGAATCCTGGGCGAACGGCCGCCTGCTGATCCAGCCGGTCCTGGCGGGCACGGAACGCCTCGGCTGGATTGCCTGGTACGGCGCCATGGAGCCCGACGAAGCGACCAGACTGGCCATCAACCATGTCTCGCTCGCGGTCGCCATGCATCTGCTCGAACGGCGCAACACCGCAAGGGCGCGGACCGAAACCCTGCAATCCGTGCTCTGGGATCTTTTCGACGGCAGCAAGCCGGTGCGCGCCGCCGCCGTCGACCGCGCCCGCGAATTGGGCGTCTCGCTGAAGGGCCGCCTGTCCGTCGTCGTGCTCATGCTGGACGACGGACAGGCGGCAGCGCGCGAGGACGGCGCCCCGGAACCGCCGCAGACCGAATTCAGCGACCGGCTGCTCGAAACCGTGCAGACCTCGGATCTCGGCCGCACCGCCTGCCTGGCCGGGGTCAGGGGCAACCAGATCCGCATCCTCAGCCCCTCGGGCGATCCTGCCGCGCTCGCCCTGGCCGCCCAGTCGCTGATCGCCGCCTGCCGGCGCGACTATCCGCAGCACCGCATGGTCGGCGGCATATCGAGCCTGTGCGGCGACCCGCGCGAGCTTCCCGTCCAGCTGCGGGAGGCGATGATCGCGATCGAGGTCGCCAAGCACCGGCAGGGCGCCCCGGTCGCCTGCTATGGCGAGATCGGCGTGCTCGGCCTTCTCATCAACCTGCGCGGCAAGGCGGACATGCGCCGCATCGCCCAGGAAATCCTGCGGGACCTGGCGACCGAGCCCGGCCAGTCGCGCGCCGTGCTGCTCGCGACGCTCCAGGCCTTTTTCGAAAGCGACTGCTCGCAGATCGCGACGGCCGCCCGGCTGCGCACCCACCAGAAGACCATCGCCTATCGCCTGGGCAAGATCGGGCGGCTGACCGGCCTCAATCTCGCCCGCCATCAGGACCGGGTCCTCGCCGATATCGGGACCCGGTTGTTGTTGCTGCTTGAAAGCGAATGATATGCCCCTGCCCCTTTCCCGCCCGTCCCCCCTCGACGGGGCCTTCAATTTCCGCGACCTGGGCGGCCTGCCCGCGGCCGGCGGCTATCGCATCCGGCACGGCCGCCTGCATCGCAGCGACACGCTCCAGGCCCTGAGCGCGGCGGACGTCGGCTACCTGCGCCAGGCCGTCGGGCTGCGGACCGTCATCGACCTGCGCCTTGCCCCGGAGGTCGCCGAGGAGGGCCGCGGCCCGCTCGGCCGCCACGGCGACATCCGCTATTTCAACCTGCCCCTGGGCATGGCCTCCGCCGAGGGGCTGGCGCCGGACGAGATCCTGACCGCGCTCTATCTCAGCTGCCTCGCGCCCGGGTCCGCGCTGCCGCGCGCCCTCGAACGGGTGGCCGAACACGCCGACGAACCCCTGGTGTTCCATTGCGCCGCAGGCAAGGACCGCACCGGCCTGCTGGCCGCCGTGATCCTGCGCCTGCTTCGCGTCGGCGAGGCCGAGATCCTGGCCGATTATCAGGCGACGGCAGCCAACATGCCCCGGATCATCGAACGCTTCGGCGGCTGGCCGCGCTATCGCGACCATATCGCCTCGATGCCGGCGGCCGTCTATGCCGCCGACGCGCCGTCCTTCCTGCGTTTCCTCGCCGCCCTCGATGAAACCTATGGCGGTGCGGAAGGCTGGGCCCGCGCTAACGGCGTCGCGGACGAGACCGTCGCGCGGCTGCGCGCCGCGCTGCTCGAGCCCGCCTGACCGCCCGCCTGACCGCTCGCCTGACCGCTGGGGGACCGTCCGGACCCCGGGCTCCCAGGCGCCGGGGCCGGACGGTCTCTCAGGACCGCGCCCGGGCCAGCAGGCGGCGCGCCTGCGCCAGGTGGGGCGCGTCGAGCATCCTGCCCTGCAGCGCCAGGGTCCCCGCGCCGGGGTTGGCCTCGAACAGGTCGACGATGCGGCGGGCCTCGGCCAGTTCCGCGGCGCCGGGGGTGAAGGCGGCATTGATGACCGAAACCTGGGCGGGATGAATCGCCATCATGCCGACGAAGCCGTCCCGCCGCCCGCGCGCGGCATAGGCGGCGAGACCGTCGAGATCGCGAAAGTCCGGATAGACCGTCTCGATCGCCGTCACCCCGGCCGCCGCGGCGGCGGCAAGGCAAAGGCTGCGCGCCAGGTCGTAGAGCGGCGTCAGGGCCCCCGTCCCGGTCCGCGCCGACACGGCGCCGACGGCGGCCGAAAGATCCTCCGCCCCCCAGGTCAGGCCCGCCAGCCGGGGACTCGACCCGCCGTAGCCGTCCAGCCGGAACAGGGCGCGCGGCGTCTCGGTGACGATGGGCAGGATGGGGATCGCAGCGGCGGCATCGCCCCCGGCCCGGTACAGCAGACGCACGAGGGCGGCGACATCCTCGCCCCCCTCGGCCTTGGGCAGGACGATGCCGGCCGGCGCCGCCGACGCCACGGCGGCAAGATCCGCCTCCGCCTCGCCCCCGCGCAGCGGGTTGATCCGGATCCACGGCACCGGGCCGGCGGCCCGCGGCGCCCGCAGGAATTCGGCGACGGCATCCCGGGCCAGGGTTTTCCGCCCCGGCGCCACCGAATCCTCGAGGTCGAGGATCAGGGCGTCCGCCGGGCCGGCCATGGCTTTCGCCATCTTGGCCGGGCTGTCGCCGGGCACGAAGAGCCAGGAGCGGGGGATCATGCCGCCCTCCGCCGTTGCAGCAGCGCCATCCGCCGGCAGCGGCAGACGACCTCGCCGCGCTGGTTGAGGGCCCGGTGCTCGAAGGTGACGATGCCGGCATCGGGCCGGGAGCGGCTTTGCCGGATGTCGACGACCGTGGTCTCCGCCCGCAGGGTATCGCCGACGAAGACCGGCGCCGGCATCACGACCGCATCGTAGCCGAGATTGGCGACCAGGGTGCCGAGCGTCGTATCCCCGACCGAAAGCCCCACCATCAGGCCGAAGGTGAAAATGCCGTTGACCAATATGCGGCCGAACTCGCTGGCCCCCGCCGCCTCCGCGTCGAGATGCAGGGGTTGGGGATTATGGGTCAGGGTGGTGATCAGCAGGTTGTCGGTCTCGGTCACGGTCCGCCGCAGTTCGTGGACGATCGCGTCGCCGATCGTCCAGTCGTCGAAATAACGCCCGGCCATCGCCTTCACCCCTCCTTTTCGAGGCGGACGAGCAGCTGGCCTTCCACCACCTGGTCGCCGGGCCGCGCCGGCACCTCGGCGACCTTGCCGTCGAAGGCGGCCTTCAGCACCAGTTCCATCTTCATCGCCTCCACCGTGGCCACGGACTGGCCCTTGGTCACCCGTTCGCCGACCGCGACCGCCACCTCGACCACCCGGCCCGGCATGGGCGACAGGATGCTGCCGCCGCCGGCGCCGCCGTCGATCTCGCCGGCGATGCGGGCCGGCCTGAAGCCGAAAGCCTCGCCGTCATGGAAGACGACGATGTCTTCCCCAATCCGCACGGCCCGGGCGGCGGGCGCCGCCCCCTGCAGTTCGACGCGATGAAGCTCGTCCCGGCAGTGCAGGGGGACGACGACGGGCGCTGTCCCGCCCAGCCTGAAGCCGGTCAGAGCCCGCCAGGGATCGCCGGCCCTGCCCCCGGCGGCGCGGCCCTCGTCCACCAGAAAGCGGGCGGCGGCCTGGAGTGCTGCCGGCGGCGGCGGCCCCGGCGGCACGACATGGTCGAGCCGCGCCTCGATGAAGCCCGTATCGACGGCCCCGGCGACGAAATCCGCCTGATCGAGCAGCCGGGCCAGGAAGGCGGCATTGGTCTTCACCGGCCAGACCTCCACCGCCCGGCAGGCCGCGGCGAGCGCCCGCGCCGCCGCCGGGCGCGTGGCCGCGCCGACGATCAGCTTGGCCACCATGGGATCGTAGAACGCGGTGACCTGCCCGCCTTCGACGACCCCCGTGTCGACCCTGAGGCCGGCCGGCAGGCGGAAGCGGTCGAGCGGCCCGGTCGAGGGCAGGAAGCCGGTACGGGGATCCTCGGCATAGAGCCGCGCCTCCATCGCATGGCCGGTCAGGACGATATCGTCCTGGCGGCGCGGCAGCGGCTCGCCCGAGGCGACCCGCAATTGCCATTCGACCAGATCGAGCCCGGTCACCAGTTCCGTCACCGGATGTTCGACCTGGAGACGGGTGTTCATTTCCATGAACCAGATGCGGTCCGGGCGCAGCCCCGCCGACGCGTCGGCGATGAATTCCACCGTGCCCGCCCCTTCATAGCCGACGGCCCGGGCGGCGCGCACCGCGGCGTCGCAGATGGCGGCCCTGGCTTCGTCCGTCATGCCGGGGGCGGGGGCTTCCTCGATCACCTTCTGGTGGCGGCGCTGGAGGGAACAGTCGCGCTCGAACAGGTGCACCGTGTTGCCGTGGCGATCGGCGAAGACCTGGACTTCGATATGGCGCGGGCTGGCGACGAATTTCTCGATCAGGACCCGGTCGTCGCCGAAACTCGCCGCCGCCTCGCGCCGGCACGAGGCCAGGGCCTCGGCAAAGCCGGCCGGATCCAGGACCTTGCGCATCCCCTTGCCGCCGCCCCCGGCGACCGCCTTGATCAAGACCGGATAGCCGATCGCCGCGGCCGCCGCGGCCAGCCGGTTCTCGTCCTGATCGTCGCCGTGGTAGCCGGGCGTTACCGGCACCCCGGCCGCCTGCATGGCCGATTTGGCCGCCCCCTTCAGCCCCATCGCCCGGATGGCCGCCGCCGGCGGCCCCACCCAGACCAGGCCGGCCGCGGCCACCGCCTCGGCGAAACCGGCATTTTCGGACAGGAAGCCATAGCCCGGGTGGATGGCGGCGGCGCCGACCTCCCGCGCGGCCGCCAGGATGCGGTCCGCCTGCAGGTAACTCTGGGCGGCCGGCGCCGGGCCGATCGCCACCGCCTCGTCGGCGTCGAGCACATGGGGCGCACCGGCATCCGCCGCGGAATAAACGGCGATGGTCCTGATGCCCAGCCGGCGGGCGGTGCGGATGATGCGGCAGGCGATTTCGCCGCGGTTCGCGATCAGCAGGCTTTCGATCATCATTCACATCCGGAAGACGCCGAAGCGCGGGGCCTCGGGGATCGGGGCGTTCAGGCTGGCGGAAATGGCGAGGCCCAGCACGTCGCGGGTCGAGGCCGGGTCGATGATGCCGTCGTCCCAAAGCCTGGCGGTGGCGAAATAGGGATTGCCCTCGGCTTCGTAGCGTTCCCGCACCGGGGCCTTGAAGGCCGCCTCCTGCTCGGCCGGCCAGGCTTCGCCCCGTGCCTCCAGCGTGTCCCGGCGGATGGTGGCGAGCACGCTGGCCGCCTGTTCGCCGCCCATGACCGAAATCCGCGAATTCGGCCAGGTGAACAGGAAGCGCGGGGAATAGGCCCGGCCGCACATGCCGTAATTGCCGGCGCCGAAACTGCCGCCGATCAGCACGGTGAATTTCGGCACGGTGGCGGTCGAGACTGCCGTGACCAGCTTCGCCCCGTCCTTGGCGATGCCGCCGGCCTCGTATCTGCCGCCGACCATGAAGCCCGAGATATTCTGCAGGAAGACCAGGGGGATGCGGCGCTGGCAGGCCAGTTCGATGAAATGGGCCCCCTTCAGCGCGCTTTCCGAGAACAGCACGCCGTTGTTGGCCAGGATGGCGACCGGCATGCCCCAGATGCGGGCGAAGCCGCAGACCAGGGTGGTGCCGTAGAGCGGCTTGAATTCCTGAAACACGGAACCGTCGACGATGCGCGCGACGACTTCCCGGACGTCGTAGGGGGTGCGCAGGTCGGGCGGCACGATGCCGTAAAGCTCGGCCGGGTCGTGGCGGGGCGGGACGGGATCGGCAAGCTCGAGATCGACCGTCTTCGGCCGGTTCAGCCCGGCGACGATATCCCGGACGATCTGGAGCGCATGGTCGTCGTTCGCCGCGACATGGTCGACGACGCCCGACTTCCGGCCATGGACATCGGCGCCGCCCAGATCCTCGGCCGAAATCACCTCGCCGGTCGCCGCCTTCACCAGGGGCGGACCGCCCAGGAATATGGTGCCCTGGTTGCGGACGATCACCGTCTCGTCGCTCATCGCCGGGACATAGGCGCCGCCGGCGGTGCAGGAGCCCATGACGCAGGCGATCTGCGGAATGCCCTTGGCGGACATGGTGGCCTGGTTGAAGAAGATGCGGCCGAAATGCTCGCGGTCGGGAAAGACCTCCGCCTGATGGGGCAGGTTCGCGCCGCCGCTGTCGACCAGATAGAGGCAGGGCAGCCGGTTCTGCTCCGCGATCTCCTGCGCGCGAAGGTGCTTCTTCACCGTCATCGGAAAATAGGCGCCGCCCTTCACCGTCGGGTCGTTGGCGAGGATCATGACCTCGCGCCCGGCGACCCGGCCGATGCCGGCGATGACGCCCGCGGCCGGCGCTTCGTCGCCATACATGCCGCCGGCGGCCAGCGCGCCGATTTCAAGAAAGGGCGCGCCGGGATCGAGCAGCCGCTCCACCCGTTCCCGGGGCAGCAGCTTGCCGCGTTCCGTATGGCGGCGGCGGGCGGCCTCGGGCCCGCCCTGCGCGGCTTGCGCCAGGCGCTCGCGCAGGTCCGCCGCCAGGGCGCTGTTGACGGCCGCATTGGCCGCAAAGCCGTCGGCGCGGCGATCGATCTCGGTGCCGATCTTGTTCACGGCCCGACCCTTTCCTGTTGTCTCCCACAGGGGTCAAGGCTAGCAATTGGCGTGGATTGAGAAAAATTGTCTTTTATGCCGCTTGGCTATAATTCTCATCTATGATCGACCGCTATCTGCTGCGCTATTTCCTGGCCGTGGTCGACGCGGGCAATTTTTCCCGTGGCGCCCAGCAGGTCAATGTGACCCAGCCGACCCTTTCGGTCGGCATCGGCAAGCTCGAGGAAGCCCTGGGCGCCCGGCTGTTCGAGCGGAACAGCCAGCGCGTGCAGCTGACCGAAGCCGGGGTGCGCCTGCTCGCCCATGCCCGCCTGATCGAGCGCGAGTTCAACAGCCTGGAACGGGGCCTGAAAGCGGACGATCCCGGGCGCGTGCTGCGGATCGGCGTGCTGTCGACGCTGCCGACGGCGATGATCGCCGCCGTGATCCGGCGAAACGCGGCGGCAGCCTGCCCCGATGCCGTCGAGATCGTCGAAGGCGCATCGCGCGACCTGCTGAACCGGCTCGGGCGGCGCCGGATCGACATCGCCCTGACCCGCGTCCGGCCGGAAGACGAGGACCTGCCCCATGAGTTTCTGTTCGCCGAGGGCTATTCCATCGCCGCGCCGCCGGATCATCCCCTGGCGGGTCACGATGCCGTGCCCGGGGAAACCCTGGCCGGCGAGGTGATGATCGTGCGGCGGAACTGCGAAGTCCTGCCGGAGACGAGCCGCTATTTCACCGAGCGCGGGGTGCGCCCCCGCTTCAGCTTTCGCAGCGTGAACGACGATCGCATCCTGGCCCTGGTCAGGACCGGCCTCGGCATCACGGTCGCGCCGGACAGCCTGATCGGCCCCGATCTCGGGCGCTTCAAGCTCGCCGGCTTCGACCACCGCCGCCGGATCGGCCTGATCTTCGCCGATGCCGCCCTGGCCGCCCTCTCGTCGCCGGCGCTGGCGGCTTTGCGCGCGCTCGGCTGATCCGGCCGGGTCAGAAATCGACCGTGACGCCGAACCGCAGCGAGCGCGGCGCCCCCGGCATGATGTTGTTGTCGCCGTGCGCGGCCGTGTAGTAGCGGACATCGAAGACATTCTCGACATTCACCTGGGCGCGCACGGCATCGTCCAGCGCCAGGTACAGGGCGGCATCGGTGCGCAGGAAGCCGGGCAGCGCGACCTGGTTGCTGTTCGAGGTATACATGCCGTCGCGGTAGGACAGGCCGAGCGCCATGCCCCAAGTCTCGTCAAAGTCGTAGCGCGCCCATAGCGATGCCGAATGCCGGGGCACCTGTCCGACCCGCGCCCCGGCGAGAACCGGCGCCGGCCGGATGGAAACCGGCAGGTGGTCGCTTTCGATCCGGGCATCCTGATAGGCATAGCTCGCGGTCACGGCGAGCCCGGGCGCGATGCTGCCGCTCAAGGAGACTTCGGCCCCGAGCGTCCGCTGGCCGTCGACGAGCAGCGAGCGGGCGGGATCCGCCGGGTCCACGGCCTCGACATTGCTGCGCTCGGTCCGGTAGACCGCGGCGGTTCCAAGGAGATCGGGCGCGATCTGCCATTTCGCGCCCAGTTCGTAATTGGTCGCCCGTTCGGGGGCCAGGGCTTCGTTGCGCAGGGTCAGCGACGCCAGCTGGCTGCCTGCCCGCGGCAGATAGCTCCGGCTGTAGGTCGCATACAGGGTCCATGCCGCCGCCGGCTTATAGGCGAGGCTGAGCCGCGGCGACAGGAATTCGTCGTCGGCGGACAGCCAGCGGCCGTCGCGCCGGTCTTCGAAATCGAGCGAGAAAACCTCGTAGCGCAGGCCGACGACGGCAAAGAGATCGTCCGTGATCCCGATGCGGTCCTGGACATAGAGCGCCCGGGTCACGGCGGTGCCCCCGTTCACCGGATCGGTCGGGCCCGGGCGGAAGGTTATCGGCAGGCGGGACCGCGGATCGTCGACCGGGACCATCACGCTCGGCTGGCCGTAGGCGATCGAATCGAAGAAGCCGGTCTCCCGCCGGTTGTCCGTCCGCTGCCGGCCGAATTCGATGCCGGCGACAATATCGTGGGTTACATCGCCTTCGAGGGAAAAGCCGAGCTCGGTCTGGCTGAACAGGTTCTCCCGCCGCGTCGCGCCGCTATAGGCGGCGATCGCGACCATGGTGCCCGCCGGGTCGACGGCACGCGGGAAGACATTGCGGAACGACTTGTCGTAGACGGCATAGCGGTTGCGGCTTTCCAGCCGCAAGCCGCCGCCGAAGTCGTGGCCGAGGTCGAGGGTGAGGCTGTCGAGCGCCAGGGTCGATACGCTCTGGTCCGGATCGCCGAAGAAGGTCGCGATATCGACCGCAAGGGGCGCGCCCTCGAAGGAGGGGACACCGCGGTCGGCGGTCCGCTCGTCGCGGAAATGCTCGTAACCGAAGGCGATCGAGGTCGGCCGGTCGAGGCCGAGGGTGACGGTCGGGTTGATGCCCTGCCGCTTCAGCCGGAACGCTTCGCGAAACCCCTCGGACTCTTCATGAAGGCCGATGACGCGGACCGCCGCGGCGCCCGCCAGCGCCGTCCCGGCATCGACCGTCGCCCGGCGCTCGCCCCATGAGCCCGCCTGGAGGTCCAGCGTGGCGACCTCGGTGCCATCGGCCCGGCGCGTTACCCGATTGATCACGCCGCCGGTGCCGCCGCGGCCGAAGAAGACCGCATGGGGCCCGGCCAGGCTCTCGACCCGCTCGACATTGTAGAGGTCGCGGTAATATTCGACGTCGTCGCGCAGCCCGTCGACGAAGAAGTCGGCGGTGGAACTATATCCGCGCAGGATCGAAGTGTCGCGGTTGCCCTCGCCCTGGGCCACGCCGGTGCCGGGCATCACCCGCAGGGCATCGGCAAGGCTGGTCATCGCCCGGTCCCGGATCACCTGGCGCGTCACCACGGCCTCGGTCTGCGGACTGTCCGCCGGCGCCATCGGCGCGCGGACGGCGGTGGTCGCGCCATAGCCCGATCCGGGCCGCTCGGCCTCGACGACGATGGTGTCCAGCATTTCCGCGTCTCCCGCCACCCCGGGGGCATCGGGGGCGGGGCGCCCGTCCAGCGCGACGGCGTCGCGCCCGACGAAGCGGTAGGACAGGCCGGTGCCGGCCAGCAGGCGATCGAGGGCGTCTCCGACCGGCATCCGCCCCCGGACCTCGGGGGCGGTCAGGCCGTCGACCTTGGCCACGTCGTAGAAAATCTGCAGGCCGGCCCGGCGCGACAGGGCGAGCAGGGCCCGGTTGAGATCCTGGGCCGGCAGGTCGAAGGCGATCGCCGCCGGCTGTGCCTGCGCGCCGGCCGGCTGCGCCTGGATCAGGGTGGAAGCCGCCAGGATAGCCGCCGCCCAATACCCGCCGGGGCTCCTCCCCCCGCTGCCCGGCGGCGACCTCGGCCTCGATCTCATCGAAATCCTTTCATCGCCCCCGCGGCCGGCCGCGCCCCTGATGGGAAGACGATCCGGCCGGCGGGAATCGGTAAGCGGCGCCCTGCCGCGCGATCAATAGACGACCGTGACCAGGGGAAAGACCGACACGGTCCGCGCCCCGAGTTCGCGCGTGATCACGTCGAGCGCCGTATCCAATTCGCTGGTCCTGAAGACGCCGCTGACCTGGCGGCTTGCCAGCGCGCTGTCGGCGATGACGATCCGGCCATGGCGATAGCGGCCGAGCTTGTCCGCAACCTCGCCGAGGGGAATGCGATCGAACACGAGATAGCCGTCCCGCCATGCCGTCGCCTCGCCGATATCGGCGGCGGCGACGGCTTTCAGCCCGCCGTCCCGGTCGTAGCGCACCGATTGCCCGGGGGCGAGGACGACGCGCCCCCCCTCGGCCCCGCCCGGGGCGGCCACTTCCACCCTGTGTTCGAGCACCACGACCCTGGCCCCGGTCGCCACCCTTTCGACGGCGAACTGGGTGCCGAGCGCACGGGCGCGGGCGCCGTTGGCCTCGACCACGAAGGGACGGGCCTCCCCGTCGCCCAGGGGGGCGACGGTGAAGACCGCCTCGCCGGCGAGAAGTTCGATGCCGCGCTCGGCCCCGGTGAAGTGAACGGCGATCGCGCTGGCCGGGCTCAGTTCCACTTCGCTGCCGTCCGTCAGGCGGACCAGCCGGGCCTCGCCGGTCGCGCTTTGAAAATCCGCCGCCAGCATCACCAGGGGGTCGCGGACCCAGAGCAGCCCCGTGGTCAGCGCCAGAAGCACGGCCGCCGCCGCCGCGAGCCGGTAGAGGCGGGTCCGCCGCCGGATAACGACGCGGCGCGGCGATGCCTTGGCCGCGCGGCCGATCCTGGACAGTTCCGACAGGACGGCCTCGGCGTGCTCGAACGCGGCCCGGTGATCCCGGCTCTCCGCCAGCCAGGCGGACAGAGACCGTCGTTCGGCATCGCTCAACGGCGCGCCGCCGAGACGGACGGCCCAGCGCGAGGCCGCGGCCTCGATCTCGGTCCGGCGCGGGTCAGGCGAAGTCACTGTCGTCCCCCGATCTCCGGTCACGTGCCGCCGCGTCATGGCCGCGGGAACTGGGGCATGATCCGTTGCAGCGCCTTGGCCAGATGCTTCTGCACCGAACTTTCCGAAATGCCGAGCGCCGACGCCACTTCCGTGTAGCTCAAGCCCTCCACCTTGTTCAGGAGGAAAATCTCCCGGGTCCGCCGCGGCAGGCCGTCCAGCAGCGCGTCCAGCCTTTGCAGTTCCCGGCGCGCGGCCACCACCGCCTCGGGGCTGGGCTGGTCGGCGGCCAGGGTGCCGATGACATCCGGATCGGTCAGGTCGGTGCGCCGGCGATCCGCCTGCCGCTGATGGTCGATCGCCAGGTTCCGCGCCGTCTGGAACAGGTAGGAACGGTCCTGCAGGACGGCGGCGGGGCCGGTCTCGACGAAGCGCAGGAATGTTTCCTGGGTCAGGTCCGCGGCCGTGTCCGCATCCCGCAGCCACCGCGACAGGTAGCGCTGCAGTTCCCGGCCATGGGCGAGGAAGAGCATTCCGATGTTCTTGCCGGTCACCTTTCCGCGCCGCCCCTTAGACCCGAAGGATAGGGGGGCACCATATCAATGCTGATATTAACTCGCAATTTCGCTTTTCGTGTCACCCGCCGGGCGTCTCGCCGCAGGGCGAATGGGGACCGCGCCCGTTTGGCGCGGTCCCCGGTCGTGCATGCTCAGAACTTCGCGGTTAGAATCTCGCAGTCAGGCCGACCAGCGCGGAGCGGGGAGAGCCGGGCATGATGTTGGTGTCGCTGTGGGCGTTCGCGTAATATTCCGTATCGAACACATTCTCGACATTCAACTGCGCCCGCAGGTTCTCGTTCAGCGTCCAGTAGAGCGCGGCATCGACACGGGTATAGCCCGGCAGTTCCACCGTGTTGCTGGTGCTCGTGAACATGCTGCTGCGGTGGATCACCCCGAGGCCGACGCCCCATTCGGGCGTGATGTCGTATTTATTCCACAACGATATGCTGTGCTTGGGCAGCTGGCCGAGGACGGCGCCATCGCGGGCGCTGGCGCTCTGGTTCGAGGTCAGCTCGCCGTCCTGATAGGCGTAACCGCCCATGATGCTCCAGTCGGGCAGGACGTAACCGCTGACGCCCAGCTCGAAGCCCTTGGTCCGCTGGCCGTCGACCAGGATCAGCTTCGTCGGATCGGCCGGATCGGTGATCGCGACATTGGTGCGGTCGAGCTGGTAGATCGCGGCGGTCAGCGAAAGGTTGGGATTGACGTCCCATTTCGCGCCGACCTCATAGTTCTTGTATTCCTCCGGATCGAGGGCCGAATTGCTGGCATTGAGGGAGGCCAGCTGTTCCCCCGCCCGCGGGAGGTAGGAGACGCTGTAGCTGGCATAGAGCGACAGATCCTCGACCGGCTTGTAGACCAGGCCGGCGCGGGGCGACAGCAGGTCGTCGGCACCGGAAAAATCGGCGCCGTTCCGGTTGTTGTGGACATCGGCCTCGAAGCGGTCGTAGCGCAGGCCGAGCACGAGCTGGACCTGCGAAGTGAGGCCGATCTGGTCCTGCACATAGAGGGCGGCGACATTGGCGACACTGCGGTTGTCGACATCGCTCGCATTCTGGGCGAAGCGGATCGGCACGAAGGTGGTCGGGTTCGACAGCGGGACGGTCAAGGTCGTGCCGCCGCCGGGGAAGAAGCCGGTCTCGCGGAAGTTGGTCGTCTCCTGGCGGCCAAGCTCGCCGCCGACGAGGAAGTCGTGGCTGATGCTGCCCGTCTCGAACTTGAAGTTCAGGTCGGTCTGGTTGAACAGGTTCTCGCGGGTGGACATGTTGTTGTAGGCCGAGATGCCGACCGTGGTGCCCGCCGCATTGGGCGCCCCCGCGAACACATTCTGATAGAATTTGTCGTAGACGGCATAGCGGGTGCGGTTGCGCAGGGTTACGCCGCCGCCGAAGTCATAGTCGATCAGGGCGTTGAAGGCATTGACCTCGGCCCAGGTCGGGCTGAGATCGGGATTGCCGAAGAAGGTGGAAGGGTCGGTATCGACCGGGCGGCCGCGGAAGGATGTGATGCCGCGGTCGGCGGTCCGCTCGTCGCGGAAATGCTCGTAGCCGAGGGTGATGGTCAGGCCGTCCGTCGGGCGCAGGGCGACGGTCGGATTGACGGCGTAACGCTCCTGTTCGTAGAAGTCGCGATACCCTTCCGTGTTCTCGTACATCGCGGTCACGCGGAAGGCGACGTCGTCGTTGATGACGTCGCCGATATCGAAGGTGGTGCGCATATTCTCGAATGAGCCGGCCTGCACCGTCACTTCGCGGGTGCGCGTCCAGTCGGCCTGCCGGGTGACGCGGTTCAGCACGCCGCCGCCGCCGCCGCGGCCGAAAATCATCGCGTTCGGGCCTTTCAGGGCTTCCAGGCGATCGATATTGTAGAAGTCGCGGAAATACTGCACGTCGTCGCGGATGCCGTCGACGAAGAAATCGGCGGTGGAGGCATTGCCGCGCAGGATCGGGGTGTCGCGGTTGCCCTCGCCCTGGGCCATGCCGACCCCGGGGATGTAGCGGACCGCGTCTTCCATGCTCTGCATCGCCTGGTCGCGGATCAGTTCCTGCGAGACCACGGTAACGCTCTGCGGCACGTCGATCAGCGGCGTGTCGGTCCGCGTCGCGGTGGTGGTCCGGCTGGCGATGTAACCGTCGACGGGGCGGCCCGCGCCTTCGACCGTCACCACCGGCAGCAGTTCGCTGCCGGCCGGCGCTGCGGCGGCCGGCCCGCCGCCCTCGATGACGGCGGTGGCCGGCCCGGTGAAGCGGAAGCTGACGCCCGTGCCGGCGAGAAGGCGCGCCAGGGCGTCCCGGGCCGTGAACGTGCCTTGCACGCCGCCGCTGCCGGCGCCTGCGAGGCGCGACGGATCATAGACGACCTGGATGCCCGCCTTGCCCGCATAGGCCCGCAGCGCGGCGGCCAGATCCTGTGCCGGAATGTCGAACGCGATCCGGCGCTCGGCCGTGGCCGGGCCTTGCTGCGAAAACGCGGGCCCGCCGCCCAAAGTACCGGCGGCCAGAACGCCGGCCGCCAGGGCGGTCGCCATCGCCGTCGGCGCCAACCGCCGGCCGGCGCGGCCCCCGTGACCCTTCGACCGCCCGAAAACTGCTTTCCCCATAGCCCTCATCCTTGTCTGTGCCTGCCCCAATACGTGCAACTGACTCGCATTCGCGAGTACACAGGGAAGACGAGCGAGGGGGGCGTTCTCAGTAAAGGTTTTGAAACAGTCGCGTCTTTTTTCGGGCCGGGCCGGAAAAGACGGCGACGGGCTTACTGTTTTCACCACGCCGAAACGTCTGCCTAAGGGGAGGGCTGGTGGTGTCGTCCGAGGCGCGGAGGCGGAGAATGCGTGTCAGGATCGGGAGGCGTGCCGCGGCCGTCTCGAAGACTCTCAGCCCCATCGAGACCCTATGCGCCGAACGGGGCCTGCATCTCGGCAAGAAGCGGCGGATCCTGATACGCCTGCTCGAGGAGATGGACGACCACCCCTGCGCGGACGAGGTCTATGCCCGCGCCATCGCGGTCGATTCTCGGATCGGCATCGCCACGGTCTACCGCACGCTCGCCCTCTTCGAGGAAGAGGGCATCCTGGTCCGGCGCGATTTCGGCGACAAGCGCGCCCGCTACGAAGTCGCGCGGAAGCCGCCCCATCATCACATGATCGATGTCGAGAACGGCCGGATCATCGAGTTCGAGGACGACCAGATCCATGCCCTGCTGGAACGTATCGCGGCCCGCGGCGGCTATCGCCTGATCGGCACCCGGCTCGAGCTTTTCGTCGCGCCGGCGGACAGCCGCGCCGCGCCCGGCACTTCGCCATCCGATGCCCCCAAACCATTCGATTGAAGCCTGTGGAAGGAAGGACAGAACCATGCGCCGATTTATTGCCAATCTCGTGATGAGTATGGGCCTCGTGATGAGTATGGGCCTCGTGGCCGCGCCGGCCCTGGCCGAGGAACTGAACATCTATTCCTCGCGCCATTACCCGTCCGACGAGATCCTGTTCGGCAAGTTCAAGGAACAGACCGGCATCGAGGTGAAGCTGCTCCAGGGCAAGGCGCCCGAACTTGTGGAGCGGATCCGGAACGAAGGCGCCAACAGCCCGGCCGACATCTTCATCACCACCGATGCCGCCAATCTGTGGCGCGCCCAGGACGCGGGCCTGTTCCAGCCGGTGACTTCGGACCGCCTGAAGGCGGCGATCCCGGCGCAGTTCCATGAACCTTCGGGACTTTGGTATGCGTTCGCGACCCGCGCCCGCGTGCTCGTCTACAGCAAGGAACGGGTGAAGCCGGGCGACCTGTCGACCTACGAGGCCCTGACCGGCCCGGCGTGGAAGGGCCGCATCGTTTCGCGCTCGTCCGGCAACGAATACGTCCAGTCGATGACCGCCGGCCTGATCGCCCATTGGGGCGAGGACAAGACCGAGGCCTGGGCCAAGGGCATCGTCGCCAATTTCGCCCGCCCGCCGCAGGGGGGCGACACCGACCAGATCAAGGCCGTCGCCGCCGGCGCGGCGGATGTCGCCATCGTGAACCACTATTACTTCGCCCGCCTTGCCGCGTCCGACAAGCCGGAAGACAAGGCGATCGTCGAGAAGGTCGCGCTCTTCTTCCCCGACCAGGACGGCTTCGGCACCCACACCAATGTCTCGGGCGCCGGGGTCCTGGCCCATGCCCCGCACAAGGACGCGGCGATCAAGTTCCTGGACTATCTGGCAAGCCCTGAGGCCCAGGCGATTTTCGCCGAAGCCAACAACGAGTTCCCGATCCTCGACGGCGTGGCGCCCGCCTCCGTCGTCCAGCAGTTCGGCCCCTTCAAGCGCGACGGCCTGCCGATCGCCAAGCTCGGCGAAAACAATGCCGCCGCGGTGAAGCTGCTGGACCGCGCCGGCTGGCAATAAGCCGCCGGGCCTGAGCCCCCTGCGGTCCCGGCTTCCGGCCGGGGCCGCCTGGGGGAAGGGGCAAGGCAGCCCCGATGCAACGCCATGCGACGCCCCCCTCTACCGCACCTGCACCGTATCCCTTCCAATCACGCCCGAATGACTTGAAATTCGGGCATGAATGGGTAGCCCAAATAGGGCATCGAAACGTTGGATTGGGCGTGAAATTTCCTGCAGTTGTCGAGATCGCATGAAAAAACAGATCCCCAGCCACACGCTTTCCCGGATGATCAATAGCGGCAAGCACGCCTAGCACGTGTCATGATCGAGTTTGCCTGGAGGATCCCATGCCCTACACAGTCGAGGATTCACCGGAAATTTATCTGATTAACGGCCAAAAATGGCGAAACCCCTCAGATAAATTCGTTTTTGACAGAAACGATAATTCTTATCTCTCATATTTATTCAGGGAAATAAATAGAGACAAAGGGACCTCTCATCAAATTTTTTGCTTTGTTAAAGAGAAAAAATCCATATTCCTTAACGTAAATACATCCTTCATTGATGGAGATTGGAAAAGAAAATTATTCAATATATTTGGAATCACCACAAGCGAATCTCTTCGAACAGAATTCAGGCGCATGGGCGGTTATCCCTCATTTTATCCTGAGCCGGGCCCTTTGGACGATAACGAGAAAGCGCTGCTGCTCTTAATGGCGATGCGAGCGTTTATCGACTTCGGCCAAATTGGCAATTCGCCAAAGGACCGGGAGCACGGCGCCACCGTCTTCGTCAGACAGAACATCGACAAGACCGGATGGATTCCAAACACGCCCCTTTCCGTCGAGGACATCGAAACAATTCTCAAACGCCGCCAAGACATCGACGCCCCTTGATTGATTTCCAGGGGACCGTTTTCGGCTTTGGGCGATCGTATCGCCCGGTGCCGAACCGAGCGGGCCGATCCGTCGCTCTGTCGGCGGCGCGGGCCCGGACAGGGGTGAAGGCGGCATAGCGAAGCGCGGCCATGGCACAATGATCGGGAGATCTGGGCACCGAAACGCGTTGTGAGGGATGATGAATCGCGTTGAGCGAGGCCGCCCTCCCTATTGGCGCCGGGACCTTCATCGAAGACCTGGAGCGGCAAACAGGCCACATGCTCCAGCCCGCCGAACGCGGACCCAAGCCGAAGGCTGGTTTCTGAAAGCAAAATAATCGGAGTGCCGAATAATACATATAAAATTAGTAAATTATAACAACAACCACACATAACACCTCCGCACCACACATCTTCCAATCACTCCCGAATGGGTTGAAATTCATGGAGCATCGCACACATTCGCCCAAAATGGGGAATTGATGCGTTGGATTCGGAAGGAAATTCCCTAAAGTTGTTGGGAAAAATAGAAATAGATCCCAAGCTGCGCCCCTTCCTGGATGGCCAATGGCGCCAGATGCGCCTGGGTCGAATCGTGATTAATTTCGCTTAGAGGATCCCATGCCATACACAGTTGAAGATTCACCTGAGTTCGACATGCCCAATGGCCGCAAATGGCAAGGATCTGGCCGTAAGTATGTTAATGATCAAATAAATAAATCCCACCTCTCATACTTATTTAAAGACGAAGACAGGGAAAAAGGAATTTACCATGACGTTTTCTGCTTTGTGAAGGAGAACAGATCTATTTACTTAAACGCAAGAACTTCATTTATTGATGGAAATTGGAGGAAGAGATTATTTAATATATTCGGATCAACATCAATTGAATTCCTTGATAAAGAATTTATGCGTATCGGCGGCTATCCTGCTTTTTATCCCGCCCCAAGCCCCTTAGTCGATCACGAGAAAACACTTCTGCTTCTATTGGCAATGCGAGCGTTTATCGATTACGGCGAAATTGCAAATTCGCCAAAGGATCGGGAGCGTGGCGCCACTGTTTATGTCAAACAAAACATAGACAAGACCGGGCGGATTCCAAGCACACCTCTTTCCGTCGAGGAAATCGAAACGATCCTCGAAATCTACTTGAAAGATATTGGGCACCAACTTCGAAAAACAGTGAATCCCCATTGCTTTCTAGGGTCAACACCCGTAGTCGCCCTTCGGTCGGAAAATCAAACACTAAGGCGCATCATTTTTGTCCACTCGCCTTAGGAAAGATGTAATGCGTAGACGAGTTCACCGAAGCGCACACGGGTGAAGTCTGGAGAGGCCATCTTCGGATTTTAAAGAACGAAATTTCTCATAGGAGAGCTTTCATGTTATACAAAGTTGAGAATGCACCAATTATCGACACCCCGAATGGAAGGAAGTGGTCCGGCATTGGCAGTAAATGGGTTGTTGACAAATCAAAAAATTCGCATCTCTCTTACTTATTCAAAAATGAAAATAGAGAAACATATTATTCATCGCAAGTTTTTTGTTTCTACCATCAGGGAAAATCTTTATATTTTGATGTCGGACAAAATCTTATTAATGGGAATTGGAAAAGTCATCTATGGGGAATTTTTGGCCTGACCGACCCTATCTTTATTGAGCGCCAATTCCGCGATCTTGGCGGTTACCCATCAATATATCCGCCAGCAGTTACATTAAATCATGAGGAAAAAATTCTCATGACTTTGTTGGCAATGCTTGCATTTATAGAATATGGGACAATGGGAAATGGACCAGAGTGCCGCAAGGAAGGGATTGCCATTTTTGTTTATCAAAATATTGATACTACAGGCTTAATTCCAAATATTCCCCTTTCTCAAGAGGAGATCGAAAAAATTATTAATAGCCGAATTTTCGAGGGGAAAAAATTATGACCCTTACAGCGGAACAAGCAGGAAAAGAACTTGAGTTACTGATGACCCTTGCTCACGAGAGGAACGAGACAATAACAGCCGAGCAAATACGCGATGTTCTCTCCAGGACATCGGTTGATCAGCTCGATGGGAAGATTAAAAATATTGCAGTTGTTTATAGCGGTCAGATTTCCGAAAATATTGACTCGTCGGAAATATCAGAAAGAATATGGAAAGAAAATCCGGACAAAATATCTACTATTGACAACACCCATTTTGCAAAATTGGCAAAATTAGACGCTTATAATGGGGCCTTAAATGAAGTTTTCCCAAACTCAGACCCAAGGTTTCCGAATTCGAATCCCGATCAAGTTAAGTTAAAGAATTCATTTCTGTACGGGACATCAGCGCAAGGGGATAGAGGGGTTTGGGATCAAGCCTCCGAGAGATTCATTGCAAGCCACTCTGGTGAAATCATAACTGTAACTCCAAATGCGTCGTTCGAAAGAGCCTTTGTCCTTACGGAATTGCCAACAGCCATGGCAAATCCGAATATTACAAAAATAAATGGGATCGATATTGATATCCTGAGGACAGCTTATAACAACGATATCGCCGATGGTCTTTCACCTACCCAGGCGCGTGAAAATCTTGCCCATGCGGTAAATGCCAAATCAGCCGATATCTGGCACAATTCTCCAGTTTACGAATACACGAGTCCCAATGGGACGGTATCAAGGACCATCGGTATCGGCAAAGGTCTCGAAAGTTCCGGCCTTGGGCATTTGAATGCCGGCGACACGATCGGAAGCGAAGCGGGACGCATAAATTTCTTAAAGAACCATCCTTCACCTGAAGATCTGGCAGCGGGCGCAAAATACCTCCATCGTTTCGGCGTTCTCGGGACACTGCTTGGAACTGCCATCGCGGCGAAGGACGCAATGGCCGCTGTGGAGCGCGGCGACGTTCAAGGGGCCTTTGACATCCTGAAAGAGTTTTTGGCCAGCGAAGCGGGCGGTGCTTTGGGGGGGATCCTTGTCACCCGTATCGCGGCGGCGGTCGTTGGAGGATTGGTTCTGACCGGCCCTGTGGGGTGGGTTGCCGGTGGCGTGGTTTTAGTCCTCAGTGTCGGCGCTTCCTATCTGGGCAGCGAATACGCGGAAGACATTCTCGACGGTTTCGTTTCATTCGCTGAAGACCTGTGGAACGATCCGGCCGAAGCATTGTCCATGCTGCCCGACGATATCATGCAGCAACTGCAGGAAATTTCCCCGGCGGTCGCCAATTTCATCAACTCCTTCCTGCTTGGCACGGCTGCGACCCCGCTCGGCCTTGCCGCCGCGATGAGTTCGATCTTGGCTCATTTCGCGCAAAGCATCATCGATCCGATCATCCTGGATCTGGGCGGAAACGGGGTCAATCTGACCCCTCTTGCAACCTCCAATGCCCTATTCGATCTTCATGGGACGGGGTTCGCCGTGCATACCGGTTGGGTTGGCCCCGACGACGGCTTCCTGGTGGTCGACCGCAATGGCGACGGCATCGTCAACGGCATCAGCGAACTGTTCGGCAATGCCGAGATCGGCGGCTTTGCCGCCCTGTCGACACTCGACTCCAACGGTGACGGGGTCATCAATGCCTTGGACCCGGAATTCGCCAGCCTGAAGCTCTGGGTCGATGCCGATGGCGACGGTCAGACCGATGCCGGCGAACTGAAGACTCTGGCGCAGCACGGCATCACGGCGATCAATCTGGCCGCTACCCCGATCGAGCATATGGTCAACGGCAATATGATCGGGGCTTTGGGCAGCTATCAGCGAGCCAATGGCAGCACCGGCGAAGTTGCCGAGGCCTATTTCGCCAATGACACCGCCCTTTCCCGCTATGAAGGCGATATCGAATATGACCCCGATGTCGTGGCATTGCCCAACCTTCGCGGCTACGGCACCGTGCCGGACTTGTGGATCGCCATGAGCCTGGACCCCGTCTTGAAATCGCTGGTTCAGGACCTTGATGCCCAGACGGTTGCAGACAAAGCTGCGCTGACAGCGGCGGTCCTGCCCATCCTCTATCGCTGGGCGGGAGTCGAGACTATCGCCGCCGGCAGCCGAGGCCCCTATGTCGACGCTCGAAAACTGGCCGTTCTCGAGAAATTCGTTGGGCAGAGCTACAACTTCAGGGGCAGCGACGATCCCCTTTTCTGGCACCAGGGCAATCTGCTTGAGGGTGCTTTCGATACGCTGGCAACAGCGGTCGGCACGCGGCTGATGATTTTCGGCTCCATGCATCAGGTCTTCAGTGAAATCGGTCACGATTTCGCCGCCGATACCTTTATTCTCCCGTCGGGCTTCGCCAACCTGCCGGCCCTCCTCGCCAATGATGCGCCCGCCGATCTTGATGCTGCGGCCGACTATTGGGGCCAATGGGGTTCTGCCCGTACCCTGCTGGAAGAGTTGACCAAAGGTCTCGGCCTGCCCAATGGAAATGTCTGGAACGATTTCCAGGCCACCTTCGCCGCCCAGAACCTCCCCTTCACCCTTGAACAGGCGATCTACAACCGCGTGTTCGTCGGGACGGCGGCGAATGAACCCCTCTCCGGTACGGCAGGCGGCGATTTCCTGATGGGGCGCGCGGGCGACGACGTCTTGTCCGGCGGCGTCGGCAACGACACCTATTTCTTCACGCGCGGCGACGGCAACGACCGCATCGCCGACAAGGGCGCCGCCAGCGATCACGACACCCTGGTCCTCGGCGACATTGCCGCGGCCGAAGTGCGGGTGATCCAGCATGCCGACAAATTGATCCTGCTCGTCAACGGCGGTGCCGACGGCCGCATCGACCTGACGGACCAGTTCGCGGAGCACGGCGGGATCGAGCGCGTCGTGTTCGGCAATGGCGCCATCTGGACCAAGGCCGACCTACTGGCCCGGGCCGAGCCGAGCGACGGCACCATTGTCACCCACCTGGGCACGCTCGGGAACGACAGCGTCGAGGGCAGCGCCGTCGGCGACCTGATCGACGGGCGGGCCGGCGACGATACGCTGGCCGGCGGCACCGGCGACGACACTTACCTCTACGCCCGGCACAACGGCAACGACACGATCGTCGAGGGGATCGACGGCGGCAAGGCGGACAGGTTGCACCTGCGCGGCATCGATCCCGCCGCCGTCACCCTCTCGGCCGATGGCAACGACATCATCGTCATCGTGGCGGAAAGCACCGCCGGGGCCGGCGACGGCGGCACCGTCACCCTGAAGGACGGCTTCCTCTCCGGCGGCTATGGCGGCGTCGAGGCGATCGTCTTCGACGACGGCACTAGCCTGCGCCCGACGGCGATCGACGTCTGGCTGGACCGGGGCCGGATCGATGCTCGCGTCGCCGTCACCCTGATCGTCGCCAATCTCGTCGAGGGCCTCGCCACCGCACCGGAAACCGTCACCCCCGCCTCGGTCGAGGCGGTGGGAATCCTGCTGCCCGCGGTGCTCCAGTTCCTCACCGACGATCTCGGCCCCTTCCTGACCACCGTGTTCGAGGATGGGGTGGTGCCGCTCTTCACCGGCGATTTCGCAGCCCTGGGGCCCGGCCTCGTCGCCGTGCTGCATGACCTCGGCCTCGTCGTCGAGGGCACGGCGGCGATCGTCCTGCCCGCGCTCGGCGAAGCGGTCGGCATCCTCCTGCCGGTGCTGAGCGATTTCCTGCTGACCGACGCCGTGCCGGCGATCAGCCAGAAGCTGATCGTCGAGGGCCTGATCCCGGCCCTGGCGGGGGATTTCGACACGCTCGAAACCTTGCTGGGCGATACTTTCGAGTTCGCGGTACCCGCGCTCACCGGCGCCGTCGATACGCTGGTCGGCCCGGTGACGGCGGTGGTGGTCGACGACGTCGTTCCCCTGGTCCAGGACGTGCTGACCGATACGGTCGCCCCCCTGCTGACCGGCGCGGCGGCGGTCGACCCCGGCGCCTGGCTGAGCGGAACGCTCACCGGGCTGCTGGGCAACCTGGGGCACGTGGTCGCCGGGGTGGGCGAGGCGGTGGTGCCGGCCGTCGGCACGGTTCTCGGCGATCTGCTGCCGGCGACGGCGGATTTCGTCGGCGACGTCCTGCCGGTGATCGGCGATCTCGTCGCGGACGACATCGTGCCGGCCCTGACCATGGGGGCCGAAGGGCCGCAGGCGGCGGCGGACGATCTGTTCGAATTCGCGGCGCCGGTCCTCTCGGATGTCGTCGGGGGGGCGGTCTCGGTGACGACGAGCCTCCTCGTCGACGATATCCTGCCGATCGTCAGCGATATCATCGTCGACGGTGTCGCCCCTATCCTGTCGGGCAATCTCGGCGGCCTGCTGCCGACCCTCGGCGGTGCGGTGGGCGGCCTGCTGTCCAGCGTCGCCGACGTCGTCACCGACGATCTTCCCGGCCTGTTCGGCTGGGGACGGACATCCGTGCTGAAGAACAAGTTCCTGTCCTGGCACGGTGACGATTTCCGCATCCTCTGACCACGCCCGACATGCGGAACCCGTCAAACGATCAACCCGCGGCGGCGGCCCTTCGGGCCTGCCGCCCCTGGTTCGGCGTGGTCGCCCTGCTCAGCGGGGCGATCAACGTCCTGATGCTGACCGGGCCCCTGTTCATGCTGCAGGTCTACGACCGTGTCCTGGCCAGTTACAGCGTGCAGACCCTGGTCGCCCTGGTGGCGATCGTCGTCTTCCTCTATCTCGTGCAGGGCGCGATCGATCTGGTGCGGACGCGGATGTTTGCCCGGATCGCCGGCCTGCTGGTGGAACGCCTGGGGCCGCGCCTGTTCGAGACCGACCTGCGCCAGGCCGTGCTGCTGCCCGGCCATGGCCGGGGCCCGCGGCCGCTGCGCGACCTCGAACAGGTCCGCGCCTTCCTGGCCGGCGGCGGCCCGGGCGCGCTGTTCGACCTGCCGTGGCTGCCCCTTTATGCCGGGCTGCTGTTCGTGCTTCACCCCTGGCTCGGCGTGCTCGGCCTCATCGGCATTCTCGTGCTGTCGGGCCTGACGGCGCTGACCGAAGGGTTCGGCCGCCAGCCGCAGCGCCTCGCCGCCCAGCTCGTCGCCGAGGCGCAGGGGCAGAGCGATGCGGCGGTCCTCAATGCCGAGGCGGCGGTCGCGCTCGGCATGGTGCCGCGCCTGCGGGAACGCTGGGGCCGGGCCAGCGGGGGGGCCGCCGCCGCCCACCTGCGCGGGGCCGATACCGCCTCGCTGTTCGGCACGATCTCGAAGAGTTTCCGCCTGCTGCTGCAATCCCTGATGCTGGCCCTCGGCGCCTATCTGGTGATCGCGGGCGAGGTCACGGGCGGGGTCATCATCGCCTCGTCGATCATGCTGGGGCGGGCGCTGGCCCCGGTCGAACTGGCCATCGGCCATTGGCGCGGCTTCATCGCCGCCCGCCAGGGCTGGAAGCGCATCGAAGCCCTGCTCGGCGCCTTTCCCGAGGGATCGAGCGCGGTCGACCTGCCGCCCCCTGCCCGTACGCTTACGGTCGCCGGCCTGACCGTCGCCGTCCCCGGCGGGCGCCAGGTGGTGCTGAAAGACGTCGGCTTTCAATTGGAAGCCGGGGATGCGCTGGGCATCATCGGCCCCAGCGGTGCGGGCAAATCGACCCTGGTCCGCGCCCTGGCCGGGCTCTGGCCCGCGGCGCGCGGCAGCATTCGCCTCGACGGGGCGGAACTCGGCCAATGGTCGCCCCCGGCGGCGGGCCGTTTCATCGGCTTCCTGCCGCAGCATGTGGATCTCTTCGCCGGCACCGTCGCCGAGAATATCGCCCGCTTCGATCCCGAGGCGACGACGGCGGAAATCCTCGACGCGGCGGGGGCCGCCGGTGTCGATCACTTGATCCGCGGCCTGCCCCAGGGCTACGACACGCCCATCGGCGAAGGGGGCGCGGCGCTTTCCGCCGGCCAGCGGCAGCGGGTGGCCCTGGCCCGGGCCCTGTTCCGCAATCCCTTCCTGCTGCTGCTCGACGAGCCCAATGCCAATCTCGACGCCGAGGGCGAGGCCGCCCTGGCCAAGGGCATCGCCCGGGCCAGGGCCGGGGGCGCCGTGGTCCTGATCGTCGCCCACCGCCCCTCGGCGCTGGCCCAGGCCAACAAGGCCCTGATGCTGGCGGACGGCATGGTCCGCGCCTTCGGCCCCAGGGACGAGGTGCTCCAGCGCGTGCTGACCCCGGCCAAGCCCGCAAACCCGGCGCCGATGCGGGGCCTGGCATGACGGCCACCGCGGGCGCCAGCCTCCGCCGTCATGCCCGGGCCGGGCTCGGCCTTGTCGTTCTCGTGCTCGGCGGGTTTCTCGGCTGGAGCCTTTTGGCCGAGGTCGCGGGCGCGGTCGTCGCGCCCGGGCGGATCGTGGTCGAATCCGACGTGAAGCGCATCCAGCACCTCGAGGGCGGGGTCGTCAGCGAAATCCATGCGCGCAACGGCGACGGGGTGGCCGCCGGGCAGCTTCTGGTCCGGCTGGACGGGACCCAGGCCCGGGCCAATCTCGGGATCGTCGAAAGCCAGGTGATCGCCCTCGCCCATCGCCGCCACCGCCTGATGGCCGAACGGGACGGCCTCGCCGAACCGGCCGGGCAGCCGGACCAGCCCGGGCCGGCGCTCGATGCCTGGCGGGCGGAGGCCCGGGTGCTGGCCGCGCTCCGCGCCGCCCGCGACGGCGAGATCGCCCAATTGCGCGAGCAGATCGCCCAGGCCAGCCGCAACACCGAAGGCCTGCAAGCCCAGATCAAGGCCAAGGACCGGGAACTCCGCCTGATCGGGGAAGAATTGCGGGGTGTCCGCGAATTGCGCCAGAAGGAACTCGTCCCCCTGCCCCGCCTGAAAGCCCTGGAACGCGACGAGGCGCGGATCGCCGGCGAGCGCGGCCAATTGCTGTCGACCGTCGCCCAGACCGGTCAGCGGATCGCCGAACTCGAACTTCAGGTCATCCAGGTCGATACCCAGCGGATGAAGGATGTGCTGGCGGAACTGCGCGAGGTCGAAACCCGGCTGGCGGAACTGTCGGAGCGCCGCATCGCCGCCGGGGATCAGCTCCGGCGCATCGACATTCTCTCACCGACGGCGGGCACGATCCATGAATCGATCGTCCACACCACGGGCGGCGTCGTCGGGCCCGGCGAAACCCTGATGCTGGTCGTGCCTGCACACGACCGCCTGATCATCGAGGCCGAAATCGAGCCGACCGGCATAGACCGCGTCAAGCCCGGCATGGCCGGCCGGGTGCGCTTTCCGGCCTTCGACCAGCGCACGACGCCCGAGGTCACAGGCACCATCGATGCCGTCACCCCCGACGCCAGCAGCGACCCCCAAACCGGCCGAACCTTCTACCGCGCCCGGATCGGCATCGAGCGCTCGGCCCTCCCCCCGGCGGTCGCAAGCGCGCTGAAACCCGGGATGCCGGCCGAGATCTTCATCGAGACAGCCTCGAGAACCGTGCTCGGCTACCTGGTGAAACCCCTGCAGGACCAGATCGCGAAGACCTTCATCGAGGATTGACTCTGCCCGCAAGGAGAACTCGGCACTTTAGTGTCCACAGAACCTAGCGCATGTTCGGACGGCGAACCGGTTTCCACTTCGCCTGAAGGAGCTTTGGTTCCGCTTCAGCCGCCGGGCAGGGCCAGGAACGCGCAAACCGCGTCCAGGGCGGGGGCCGTCG
Source organism: Zavarzinia compransoris (assembly GCF_003173055.1). Taxonomy (NCBI): domain Bacteria; kingdom Pseudomonadati; phylum Pseudomonadota; class Alphaproteobacteria; order Rhodospirillales; family Zavarziniaceae; genus Zavarzinia; species Zavarzinia compransoris. The sequence continues at coordinate 154,428 of NZ_QGLF01000002.1, read as the reverse complement.
CGGCCATGACATGGCCAAGACGCAGGAAGCCGTGGATCTGGCCGGGATAGTGGCGGTCGACGACCGGCACGCCGGCAGCCTTCAGGTCGGCGGCCAGGGCCAGCCCCTCATCGCACAGCGGATCGAAGCCGGCGGTCAGGACGAGGCAGGGCGGCAGGCCGGCCAGGGCGGCGGGCGCGGGGCGGGCCGGGGCCGGCGCATCACCCAGGAAATGGCGCCAGTACCAGCGCATGGTCTCGGTCTCCAGGCGAAAGCCGGTCGCCCGCGACTGTGCCGACGGGGTATCGAGCGCGGCATCCACCACCGGATAGAGCAGGGCAAGGCCGCGAAAGGCCATCCCCCCGCCCCCGAGGCGAAGCGCGGCAGCCAGCGCGAGATAGCCGCCGGCACTGTCGCCGGCCAGCACCGGCGCCCCCTCGCCCGCCGCGGCCAGGGCGCGGCAGGCGGCCACGACCTGATCAACCTGGGCCGGGAGGCGCAGTTCCGGCGCCAGCCCGTAACCGAGGGAGACCAGCGAACAGCCGGCCCCCGCCGCAAGGTCGCGGCACAGCCGGTCATAGCTGTCCAGCGTGCCGGTCACCCAGCCGCCGCCGTGGATGAACACCACCAGCCCCCGGGCCCCGGCCGGCCGGTACCAGCGGACCGGGATGCCGGCAAGCACCGCATCCTCCACCCGCTCGACCGGCCGGGGAATGCCCGGCACCGCCGACGCCGTCGCTTCGTGCCGCTGGCGGGCAAGAGCCGGCGTCAGGGTGTGAAGCGGCGGCTGGGCCTGCCGCCGCAACACCGCCAGATAGGCCGCGGCATCGCCGTCCAGTCCGGTTTCCGTCATCGCCGGGGTCAGGCGGCCGCGATCCGCCAGAGGTCGGTCACCTCGCCGTGGCGATCGATGAGCGACGCGGCCAGGTGCCGGCCCACCTCGAAGACGGCGCCGGGCACATCGGCCTTGTCGGCCAGCGCGGCCACCTGGTCGAGATCGGCCAGCAGGCGCGCGGGCGTCACCGCCTCCTCATTGCCGCCCTCGAGGGTGCGAACCAGGGCCCGCAGGGAATCGTTTCCGGCCGAGCCGCTGTCGAGGTAGAAGGCCGCCGCCTTCTGGCCGAGCCCCATGCGCGCCAGGATCCGCAGGGCCTCGGCCGAGACCAGCGCCTGGATCGCCGCGACGCCGGCGACGAGGCGGGCGGTCACCTCGGCCGCCGAAAGCCCGTCGGGGAGCGGGCTCGCCGGGCGTTCGCCCACCCGGGCGCCCCGCTCGTACCAGCGGACGATGATCATGTGGTAATGCTCGCCGAAGCCGTGGGCGGCCGCGCCGCGATAGGCGGCAAGGCCGGCGCCGGCAAAGAACGCCGGCAGGTTCTGCGACCGGGCGAAGGCGGTATAGAGCTTCAGGTCCTTCATCAGGAAGCGGGTGCCGAAGAAGCCCGGGCCCAACACATCGGGCAGGACATGCGGCACGATGTGATTGTGCAGCGGCCAGTTGTCGCCGCCGCCGGCGGCCAGCGCGCCCGTCACCTGCTCGAAGGGGATGCCGAACTGCGCGCCGAGCGCCAGCGCCTCGGTCATGGCGACGTCGAGCGTTGCGACCACCATGTTGTTGACCAGCTTCAGCGCCTTGGCCGCGCCGAGCGAGCCGACCATCATGATGTCGCTGGCCATCGCGTCGAAGGCGGGTTTCAGCGCCGCCGGAATCTCGTCCGGGCCGCCGACGAAAAGCGACAGGGTGCCGGTGGCGGCGCCGGTCAGGCTCTTGGTCATGCCGGCCGAGATCGTCTGCGCGCCCTTTTCCGCCAGCCGCCGGCCGACCGCCTCGATCGTCGCGGGGCCGATGGTGCTGAAATCGACGAAGGCCTGGCCCGGCTGGATGACCTTCTCCAGTTCGCCGACCACCGCCAGCGTATGCTGGTCCGCCGGCACGACCGAGAAGATGCCCTCCGCCCCCGCGGCCGCATCCGCGATCGAGGTCGCCAGCCGGGCCTTGCCCTCGAGCGACGCCATGCGGGCCGGGTCGAGGTCGTAGACCGTCAGTTCGATGCCGTCGGTTTCCGCGAGGCGGGTCGCCATGCGCAGGCCCATGGCGCCAAGGCCGATGAAAGAGATACGTGCCACTTCCCTTGTCCTCTTGGTTGCGGGCGGCGGGCGGTCACGGCCGCTTCGGCGCCCCGATTCTTGTATGTTTGTATGACAATATGATCAGACAGGAATGGAACCGTCAACGCCCGGAAAGCCGTTCAGGCCGAGAGGGCGAGATATTTCACCTCGACATACTCGGCGATCCCCTCGGCGCCGCCTTCCCGCCCGTAACCGCTGGCCTTCACCCCGCCGAAGGGGGCGGCGGGATTGGACAGGATGCCCCGGTTCAGGCCGACCATCCCGACCTCGAGCGCCTCGCTCACCCGCAGCGCCCGGTCCAGGTCGCGCGTGAAGACATAGGAGGCAAGGCCGACCGCCGATCGATTGGCGATCGCCAGGACCTCGTCCTCGGTATCGAAGCTGACGATCGGCGCGACCGGGCCGAAGATCTCCTCGGTCACGATGCGGGCATCGGGCGGCACATCGCCAAGGATCGTCGGCGGGTAATAGTGGCCGTCGCCGTCCGGCACCTTGCCCCGGTACAGCAGCGAGGCACCGCCCGCCACGGCGTCGCGCACCAGGGCATCGATCCGCGCCACCGCCTGGCGGTTGATCAGCGGGCCCAGGGTGACATCCGGCCGCAACCCCGGCCCGACCACCAGATCGGCAAAGCGCGTGCGCAGGGCTTCAGCGAAGTCGCCGGCAACCGAGCGGTGGACGAGGAAGCGGTTGGCGGCGGTGCAGGCCTCGCCGTTGTTGCGCAGCTTGGCGGTCATCGCCTCGCGCGCCGCCTGACCGATATCCGCATCCTCGAAAACGATGAAGGGGGCGTTCCCGCCCAGTTCCATCGAGAACCGCAGCAGGTTGCCGGCCGCCTGCCGCGCCAGTTCGCGCCCGACCGGGGTCGACCCGGTGAAGGACATCTTGCGCAGGCGGGGATCGCCCATCAGGGCATCGGTGACGGGCGCGGGATCGGATGTGGCGACGATGTTGAGCACGCCCGGCGGCAGGCCGGCCGCGGTCATCAGCACCGCCAGCAGGTTGAGCGACAGGGGGGTCTGCGCCGCCGGCTTCACCACCGCCGTGCAGCCGGCGGCAAGCGCGGGGCCGATCTTCCGCGTCGCCATCGCCAGCGGCACGTTCCAGGGCAGGATCAGATAACAGGGCCCGACCGGCTGCAGCATGGTGACGAGGCGGGAACCGCCCTCCGGCGCCACCGACCAGCGCCCGTCAAGCCGCACCGCCTCCTCGGAGAACCAGCGCAGGAATTCGGCGGCATAAAGCACTTCCGCGCGGGATTCGGCCAGCGGCTTGCCCATTTCGGCCGTGATCAGGCGGGCCAGGTCGTCCTGCCGCGCGATCATCGCCTCGAAGCTGCGGCGCAGGATCTCGCCCCGCTGGCGAGGCGCGCGGCGGGCCCAGTCGCGCTGGGCGGCGGCGGCGGCGTCGAGCGCGGCCAGGGCATCGACATCGCTGCCGTCCGCGACCGTGGCGAAGGGCTGGGCCGTCGCCGGGTCGAAGACCGGCATCTGCCGGCCGCCCGCCGCGGGGCGCCATTGCCCGCCGATGAACAGATCGGTCGGCGTATCCGGGGGCACAAGGCGATCGCCTGTCTCGTTGCTCATGTCACGTTGCTCATGGGGGCATATCCGTTTCGGAACGCACGGCCGCCTCGGCCCGGCGGGGCCGTGCCGGCCTCTTCGGCCATGGGGATCGATCGACGCCCGCCGAAGATCGGCGGAGGTTACATCAGTCGCGGCTGGCGCCGGCGGCCGTCAGGTCGGCAAGCGCCGTCCGGGCGGCGGTCCGCACATGCTCGGTGCAGAGCTGTGCCGCAAGATCGGCGTCGCGCTTCGCGATCGCCCTGGCGATCGCCCGCAACTCGCGCACCATCGCCTTCGGCCGTCCCGACTTCGACAGCGAGGACGAGCGGAGGATCTGGACGCGGTTCTGGATGCTTTCCTGCAGCGTGCGCAGGACCGGGCTGCGTGCCCCCTCCAGCAGGACGGCATAGAAGCGGTCCTTCGCCCCCAGGATCCGGCGGACATCGGCGGATGCCTGCACCGTCGCGTCGAGATCGTCGACCGTCGCCTTCAGCTGGGCCACTTCCTGGTCGCTGGCGCGCTGCACGAAATGCCGCACGATCAACGATTCAAGGGAAGCCCTGACCTCGTAGAGGTCGACCGCATCGTCGAGCGAGGGCGAGCTGACGACGGCACCGCGTTGCGGCACCACGGTCACCAGTCCTTCCGAGGTCAATTCCCGCAACGCCTCGCGCACCGTGGTCCGCGAGACGCCCAGCTGCTCGATCAACTCGCGCTCGATGAGGCGCTGGCCCGGCTTCAGCTGGAAATCGACGATCGCCTGCCGCAGCGCCGCGATCACCTGTTCGCGGAGCGGGGCGGCGATCCGCCCGACAGGGCCGGCGTTCCAGGATTTGGCGAGCGAGTTGGAATCGGTCATAGGGCAACTATATGGAATGATCGACTGCCTGTCACACAATTTTGCGACGCAGCATTCCGCTATGCCGACCCGTCGCCGTCGTCCAGAGTCCAGCGGGCGATCTCCGTATGGTCGGCATCGGGCGGCAGCGCGGCGCGCGCCGCTTCCCAGAGTCCGACGGCCCGTTCCCCGAGTGCCATCCCGGTGCCGAGATGGCGCGCAAGGCGGGTCGCGATCGTCATGTCCTTGACCATCAGATTGAAGGCGAAACCCGAATCGTAGCGTTCGGTCAGGATGAAATTGGGCCATTTGTTTTCCGTCGATCCGCTTTTTCCGCTCGAGGCGTTGAAGATGGCCAGCATGACTTCGGGCGACAGGCCGAAGCGGATGCCGGCCGCCATGGCCTCGCTGGTCACGAGGAGATGCGTCGCAGAGAGCAGATTGTTCAGTGCCTTCACCGCATGGCCCGCGCCGACGCCGCCGGCATGGATCACCTTGCCGAGGGGGGCGAGGCAGTCGGCGACGGCCGGGAAATCGTCGGCGCCGGCGCCGACCATGATCGTCAGGCGCCCCGCCTCCGCCCCGCGCACCCCGCCCGAGACCGGGGCATCCGCCAGGCGGATTTCCCGTTTCGCCAGGTCGCCGGCCAGCGCCCTTGTCGCGGTGGGCTCGGACGAACTCATGTCGATGATCAGCGTGCCCGGCCGCAACGCCGCCGCGAACGCCCCGGACCGGACGACCGAATCGACCGCGGCCGAATCCGGCAGCATCAGGATGACGATCGGCGCCACCGCCTCGCCCGGCGAGGCGACCGGGGTCCCCCCCGCCGCCGCCAGCCGGTCGCGGGCCGCCGCCGAAATATCGAACCCGCGCACGCCGTGCCCGGCCCTGGCCAGCAGGGCCGCCATCGGCCCGCCCATGCGGCCAAGCCCGATGAAGCCGATGTCCGGGCGCCGGGCCGTCATCGCGCGCCCTCCGCCGCCTCGCGCAGGTCGGCAAGCACCTTTTCTGCCACCCGGAACGCCTCGAGCGCGGCCGGCACGCCGGCATAGATCGCGGTCTGGAGCAGGGTTTCCTGGATCTCGGTCTCGGTGCAGCCGTTGGTCACCGCGCCCCGGACATGGACCGCCAGTTCATGGGACCGGTTCAGCGCGGTCAGCATGGCCAGGTTCAGCAGGCTGCGCGTCCGCCGGTCCAGCCCTTCCCGGCCCCAGACCGCCCCCCAGCAATATTCGGTGACCAGTTCCTGCATCGGCCGCCCGAAGGCGCTGACCTGGCCGAGGGAGCGATCGACATGGGCGGCGCCCAGCACATCCCGCCGGATGCGCAGGCCGCGCTCGTAGGTGCCATTCCCGGTTCCCTGCGTCATGAGTAGACCTTTCGAAGCATTTCCGCCCTTCGCACCGCCGCCTTGCCGGCAGCCTTGGGTATAATTTGTATGACAATATTATAGTCTGTCAACATGCCTATAAGGGTCCGGCGCGCGGAAACGGCATGCGCGGGCGATGCGCAGATAGGCCTTTCATTCAAACAATCGTTTGGTATAGTCCGCAGACGCCGGACGCATGGATGGCGCGGCAGACAGCCCGGCCGGCCGATACCGGCGGACAGCGCCGGGCGGGCGGAACGGGGAAAAGAAAAGAAAGGGCTTAATGTAGTATTGTCATACAATATGACGCAGGCTACGATGCCGGCAAGCGGGCGATACCGTCGGCCGCCGTCCTGTACCGCCGCGGATATAACCGGCGGGCGCGACGACGAAGAATAACGAGACAAGGGAGCGAGACGGCCGGCCGGAAGCCACCACTGCGCGCATCGGATGCACGCGACGGCGGTGCCGGCAGACCCAGGGGGAGGTGAAAACACCATGTTGCTTCAACAATTGTTCAACGGCCTGATCGTCGGCAGCGTCTATGCGCTGTTCGCCTTCGGCTTCACGCTGATCTTCGGGGTGCAGCGGATCCTGAACCTCGCCTATGGCGCCCTGTTCATGTGGGGGGCCTTCGCCGGGCTCTATGCCATCACCCTGCTCGACCTGCCCCTGCCCCTTGCCTTCCTGGCCGGCGGCCTGGCCGGCGGCATCGTCTGCGTCGTCGTCGACCTCCTGGCCCTCAGGCCGCTCCGCAAGCGGAAGGCGTCCGAATTCGCCGCCATCGTGACGACGGTCGGGGCCAACCTCGTCCTGGTCAGCATCGCCCAGCAGGTGTCGGACACCCAGGTCCTGCGCTATCCCTTCGGCACCTTCCCGGTCGAGATCTACCGGCTGTTCGGGCTTCGGATCTCGCTGCTGCAGATCACCATCCTCTGCTTCAGCGCCGTCGTCGTGCTGACCCTGATGTACATCGTCTTCCGCACCAGCTTCGGGCGGCAGGTCCGCGCCGTCGCCCTCAGCGAGACGACGGCATCGCTGCTCGGGGTCAATGCCAACGCGGTCTTCCTGAAGGCGTCCTTCGTCGCGGGGACCCTGGCGGGCTTCGCCGGGGTCATCATCGGCATCGCCTTCAATTCGGTCCACTTCCACATGGGCGATCCCTGGCTGCTCAAGGCCTTTGTGGTCGTCGTGCTGGGCGGCATCGGCAGCATCATCGGGGCGGTCGTCGCCGGCATCGGCATCGGCATCGTCGAGACGATGGCCACTGCCCTGCTTTCGGTCGAGGCCGCCGAAATCATCCTCTTCTCCATGCTGTTCCTGGTCCTCCTGGTCAGGCCCGCGGGCCTGTTCGGCGGCTTGCGGAACGACGTGAAGGTGTCGCGCCGATGAACGACTTCATCATTGCCTACGAGCCGCTCCTCACCCTGATGGCCATCAACTGCCTGCTGGCCTTCAGCCAGTACGTCGTGCTGCGGGCCGGCGTGTTTTCCAAGGCGACGGCGGGCCTCGCCGGACTCGGGGCCTATGCCGCCGCGATCACCAACGTTACCTTCGGCTGGCCGGCGCCCCTGTCCTTCCTGTTCGCGATCGTGGTGGGCGGCGTGCTGGCCTTCCTGATCAGCGTGCCCCTGCAGCGCCTGCGCGGCGTCTTCCAGGCGATCGCCACCCTTGCCTTCGTGCAGATCGTGGTCGCCGTGCTGCTGCTGACGGAATCGCTCACCGGGGGCGCCTTCGGCTTCAACAACATCCCGAAGCTGGTCAACGTCTGGCACGTCCTGCTGGTCACCGCCGGCGCCTTCTACATCCTCTACGCCCTGAACCGGTCGAGCGTCGGCCGGGCCTTCGACACGATCCGCCAGGACGAGACCGTCGCCCTGGCGCTGGGCATGTCGGTGTCCTTCTACATCGGGCTGGCCTTCGTGCTCAGCGGCATCTTCGCCGGGGCGGCGGGCGGGCTCATCGCCTTCTATACCCGCGCGCTGATGCCCGAACAGTTCGGCTTTCCGCTGTTGGTCTCGGCCCTGGCCTTCGTCGTGCTCGGCGGGCGGATCTCGATCTACGGGCCCATCGTCGGCTCGGCCGTGCTGACCCTCCTGCCCGAGATCGCGCGCCCCGTCGCCGACCAGAAGCTGGTCCTCTACGGCAGCATCCTGGTGGTCGCCATGATCTACATGCCCGACGGCATCGTCGATACGCTGCGCAACCGCCGCAACAGCCAGATCCGCGCGGCGAAGTCCGCCGCCGCCAAGACCGCGCCCGCCGCCGAAGCCCGGGAGACGCAATCATGACCGTGCTTTCGCTCCAGAAGGTCTCGAAGAGCTTCGGCGGCGTCCATGCCGCCGCGGGGATCGACCTCGAGGTCGGCGCCGGCGAGATCGTCGGCCTGATCGGGCCGAACGGCGCCGGCAAGACCACGATCGTCAACCTGGTCACCGGCATGCTGAAGCTGACGGCCGGGCGGATCCTGCTGAACGGCACCGATGTCTCCGAGGCGAGCGCCCGCGACATCGCGCGTGCCGGCGTCGCCCGCACGTTCCAGAACATCCGCCTGCTGCGCGAGGAAACGGTGACCGACAACATCATCGTCGGCTTCCACCGCCACGAGACCAGTTCGCTGATGGCCAATCTGATCGGCCTGCCTTCCGCCCGCGCGGAACGCCGCCGCTTCCAGGAAGCCGCCGAAAGGCTGCTGGAACAGTTCGAGATGACCGAATATGCCCGGATGCCGGCGGGCGCGCTGGCCTACGGCCATCAGCGCCGGGTCGAGATGATGCGGGCGATGGCGACCTCGCCCTCCCTGCTCATGCTGGACGAGCCGGTCGCCGGCATGAACGACGTCGAGGCGGAGGAATTGGCGCGCATCTTCGCCGCGCTCGCCGAGGGCGGCATGTCGGTCCTGCTGATCGAGCACAACATCCCCTTCGTCATGTCGCTGTGCCGGAAGCTCTATGTCGTCAACTCCGGCCGGCCGGTCGCCAGCGGCACACCGGCCGAGGTCAGCGCCGATCCGGCCGTCATCGCCGCCTATCTCGGAAGCTGAACATGCTGGAAATCAAGGCACTGACCGCATCCTACGACGGCATTCACGCCCTGCGCGGGCTCGACCTCCGGGTGGGCGACGGCGACCTCGTCGCGCTGATCGGGCCGAACGGCGCCGGCAAGACCACCCTGATGAACACGATCAGCGGGCTGATCCGCCCCGACCAGGGCGAGATCAGCTTCGACGGCGCCGACATCCGGCGGGTGTCACCGCACAGGATCGCCCGCGCCGGCCTGATCCATGTCCCCGAGGGGCGCCAGATCCTGAGCGAGATGAGCGTCGCCGAGAATCTCGATCTCGGCATCCTCGCCGCCGGCGACCGCCGGGCCGGCCCCGCCGCCGCCGCGCGGCAGCGGGACCTGGTCTTCGACCTGTTCCCGATCCTGGCCGAGCGCCGGTGGCAGATCGCGGGCTCCCTCTCGGGCGGGCAGCAGCAGATGCTGGCGATCGGCCGCGCGCTGATGGGCTTTCCCCGCCTGCTGATGCTGGACGAGCCCAGCCTCGGCCTCGCCCCCATGCTGGTCAGCCAGGTGTTCGAGGCGCTCGGCCGCCTCAACGCCTCGGGCCTCGGCATTCTCGTCGTCGAGCAGAACGCGCGCCGCGCGCTGGACCTCGGCCGTTACGCCTATGTCCTCGAAAGGGGCCGGGTCGTCCTTCACGGCACCAGCGAGGATATCGCCCGCAACCCGACCGTCGTCGAATCCTATCTCGGCACCCTGGCCGCGACGGCCAGCTAGAAGAACTCTGGAGGGAGGAACAATGAAAATGGTGAAGAAAGGCATTCTGGGCCTGGTGGCGACGCTGGGCCTCGCGGCCGTGACTGCCCCGGCGGTCCGGGCCGAGGAAGTCGTGGTCGGCCTGCTGCCCGCCCTGACCGGCTCGGCCGCGCCGCCCTACGGCGTTCCCGCCTATCGCGGCATGCAGGTCGCGCTCGACGAGATCAAGGACACCAACATGCTCGGCGACATCACCCTGAAGGTGATCGTCGAGGATTACGGCAGCGACAAGGCTCAGGCGATCACCCTGGCGACCCGCTTCGCCAAGCTGGACCGGGTGTCGGCGATCATCGGCCCGATCGGGACCGCGCATTCCTCGGCCGTCGCCCCCCTCGTGAACGAGGAAAAGGTGCCGATGATGGCGATGGGCGTCTCCGAGACCATCACCGCCGCCGGCCCCTGGGCCTTCAAGAACTTCGAGCTGCCGGCCCAGACCATGATGGGCATCGCGCATTACTCGGTCGACACCCTGAAGACCAAGCGCGCCGCCCTGGTCTTCATGCGCGATGGCGACGGTTACGTCGCCTGGAAGAACACGGTGAAGGAAATCTTCGAGAAGGCGGGCGTCGAGATCGTCGCCGAGGAAGGCATCGTCACCGCCGAGACCAATTTCACCGCGCTGGCGACCAAGCTGGTCGCCCTCGAACCCGATCTCATCCTGCTTTCGACCTTCCCCGAAAACGGCGCGAACGTCCTGCTGCAGGCGCGCCAGGCCGGCCTCGACGCCGCGACCCGGATCATCGGCGGCAGCTCGCTCAGCACGCCGCAATATACCAAGATCGGCGGTGAAGCGGTCGAAGGCACCTATCTGCCGACCGAATACCTGCTGGCGTCGCAGGCGCCGGCCAATGTCCACTTCGTCGAACTCTACCGCAAAAAGTTCGGCAACGACCCCGATCAATATGCGGCGACGGGCTATACGATGATGATGGTGGTCGCCAACGCGATCAAGACGGCGGGCGGCGGCGACCGCGAGAAGATCCGCAACGCCATGGCGGCGACCAAGGACCTGCCGACGCCGATGGGCAAGGGGACCTTCACCTTCGACGAGAAGAACAACCCCCATTACGGCAGCGTGCTGGTCCGCATCGAGAACGGCGAGCTGGCCGAAGTGAAGTAACCTCACGGGCCCGCCCCGCGCTGCCGGGGCGGGCCTCGCCGCGTCAGTCCACAGCGTTTCCGAAAGGACCGAACATGCTTGAGCGCGAACCGTCGCCCGGTACCGTCGAGGCAGACCTGAAGCAGGAATTCATCGCCAACCGCGGTTACTGGAACACGTTCTGGGACGGCCTGCTGAGCCTCAGCCCCGACTTCTTCAAGGCCTACCTCGACCTTTCCTCCGTTCCGTGGAAACACGGCACGCTGGAGCCGAAGGTGAGGGAACTCATCTATATCGCCATCGATGCCTCGACCACCTGTCTCTACGAGCCGGGCCTGCGCATCCATATCCAGAACGCGCTGAAATACGGTGCGACCCGGGAAGAGATCATGGAGGTCTACCAGCTGACCTCCGTCCTCGGCATGCATACCTTCACCATGGGCATGCCGGCGCTGGTCGATGAAATGCGCAAGGCCGGCCGCGGCGCCGAGATCGACCGCCCGATGGATGCCCGGCAGCTGGCGCTGAAGGAACAGTTCGTCGCCAACCGCGGCTATTGGAACGATTTCTGGGATGCCCTGCTGACCCTCGACCCCAATTTCTTCGCCGTCTTCCTCGAATTCTCGTCCGTGCCGTGGAAGCACGGCCGGCTCGAACCCAAGGTGAAGGAATTCATCTATATCGCGATCGACGCGGCCACCACCCACCTCTACGAACCCGGCCTCCGCGTCCACATCAGGAACGCGCTGAAATACGGTGCGACGGTGCAGGAGATCATGGAGGTCTACCAGCTGACCTCCATCCTCGGCATGCATACCTGCACCCTGGGCGTGCCCGTCCTTCTGGACGAATTGGAGAAGGCTTCGGCCGGCTGACGTCCGTCGGCCGGAGATACGCTTCATGTTCCCAACGGAAATGCCTGAACGGGGCGGCCGCTTCACGCTGCTGCCGATGGACGATGTCTATTACGGCCCGGGCAGCATCGCGCATCTCGGCCCGGTGCTGGAAGCGCTCGGCGTGCGCCGGGCCCTGCTCGTCACCGGGCGGACCATCGCCGGCTCGACGGATTATGTCGGCCGGGTGGCCGCCGCGGCGGGCGGGCGCATCGCCGCCGTCTTCAGCGAGTCGGTACAGCACGTCCATTCGGCGGCGGTCCTGCGGGCCGCCGCCGCCGCGCGTGCGGTCCAGGCGGACGGCATCGTCTCGCTCGGCGGCGGCTCGCCCAACGACACGGGCAAGGGCGCCGTCCTGGCCCTGGCGGAAGACATCGGGGACGCGGCGGGCTTTGCCCGGATGCGGGCGCGCTTCACCTCGCCCTCGACCGTCGAGATCCCGTCGATCGGCGGCCCCTGCCTGCCCATGGTGGCGCTTCCGACCACGCTTTCCGGCGGCGAGGCGACCAATTTCGTCGGCATCACGGACGAGGAGCGCAAGGTCAAGGACCTCTACATCGACCGCAAGCTGACCGCGCGGGCGCTGATCCTCGATCCCGAACTGACCCTGGCGACCCCCGCCTGGCTGTGGCATTCGACCGGCATGCGGGCGGTCGATCACTGCATCGAGGCGATCTCGTCCCGCGATGCCCACCCGTTCACCGATGCGCTGGCGGCCCATGCCCTGGGGACGCTGGCCCTGTGCCTGCGGCGGACGATCCGCGACCCGGGCGACCTTGCCGCCCGGGTCAATGCGCAGATCGCCACCTGGATGTCGGTCTGCGGCCTCGCCAATGTCAGCCTGGGCCTCAGCCATGGCATCGGCCACCAGTTGGGGGCGCGCTGCAACGTACCGCACGGCATTACTTCCTGCGTCATGATGCCGGCGGTCATGGCGTGGAACCGCGACCATGTCGGCGACAAGCACCGCTGGATCGCCGCGCTTCTGGGGGCCGAGACCGCCGGGCTGGCCCCCGTGGCGGCGGGGCAGGCCGGCCGCGACGCGGTCCTGGCCCTGATCCGCGATCTCGGCCAGCCCTGGCGCCTGCGCGACGTAGGCGTGACCGAGGCCGATTTCGATCGGCTGGCGACCGATGCCCTGGGCGACATGATCGTGGCGACCAACCCGCGCCCCGTCACCTCGAAGGACGACATCATCGAGGTCCTTCGCCGGGCCTATTGAGGCCGGGGCTGCGGGGGCGTTGCCACCCCCGCACGCCCTTCCCCCTAGTAGCGATAGATGACCGACGCCTGCAGGCGATCGAGATCGCCGTCCAGGCCGCCGAAGGTCTCGCGCCGTGCATGGATGTACTCGATGCCGACGTCGAGCGGCGGCAGAATGGTCGCGATCAGGTTGGCATGCACCGACATGAGTTCCTTGTTCGCCGACGCCAGCGCGATGCTGTTGTAATCGACATCCTGATAGGACACCGCGACGTTGGAGCGGACCGTGTCGGTCCACCAGTATTGCAGCGTCACGTCGCCGCCCCAGGCCGTCTGCGCGTCGAGCGAGGTGCCGTCGAAAGACGCCGAACCGCCGAAGCCCAGCGCGAAGTAGCGGGCGATGCCGCTGCCGTACAGCCCGTGGAACATCAGCTTGCTCTTGCCGCCCAGCTTGATCGAGCCGGAAAGCCCGAGGCCGTAGCCGACCACCGAATCCTCGACCGTGCCGTTGTCGACGCTGACCTGGCGCAGCAGGCCCTGGGCCGAGAGATGGCCCCAGTCGAAGCTGTAGGTATAGCTGCCGACGAGGTCGGGCACATGGTCGAAGTTGGGGTTGGGCACGCTGCCGAGCGCGGTCGGCACCGCGCTGTTGGCGGCGACATTGCCGGTGAAGTCGCTTTCCGGGTTTTCCAGCGACACCGCCAGCGCGCCGGGCCCCTGCTTCCAGGTATAACGGACCAGCGGCTGGCGGATCGAGGTTTCGCCGGGACGCGCGGCGAAATCCAGCGTCTCGGTGGCGGCGGCGGCATCGTAAAGCGTGGTGAAGGTCTGCCCGACGGTAAAGGCGCCGGCCGTCACCACCGCCTGGCGCAGGCGGATGCCGGCGCTGTTCGACGCCGCTTCGTTGCCGCCCGTGCCGTAGAAATCGACCTCGATGAAGCTGCGCACCTTGATGTCGTCGAAGGGCGTCTCGGTCGCGATATTGATCCGGCTCTGGCGGGCATTGAACTGGAACTGGTTGTCCCGCACCGGCACGCCGCCGATCGGAATGCCGTCGGCCGAGGCGGTGCTGCCGCTCGGGCCGCCGAAGTCGTAGACGCCGTCGAGCTTGACATAGCCGCCGATCTTCAGCGAGGTCGAGGTCCCCGGGATCCGGATCGAGCCCGGCATGCTCCCCTTCAGGTCGTCCTCGGTCAGCGCCTGTTCCTGCTTCACCTCGGTCGCCTGCTGGCGGCCTTCCAGGGCCTGGACCTTCGATTGCAGCGCGTCGATCTGGCGCTTCAGGTCCTCGATCGCCGGATCCGCCGCCATGGCGGTCGCCGGCAACGCCAGCGCCGCTAGGATAATGCTACCCTTCCACATTTCTGCCTCCCTTTATGCCCGTGCTTCGGACACGGGCCTCCCTTGCCCGCGGCAACGGCCGCGCAGCCATCCGGCACCGACAGGCACCGGATCCCCTTGGGCGGCCGGCTTCTACCGGTCCGCCGCGTTCTCGTTCATGCGGTTTCGGGCTGTGACGGCCGCCGTGCCACGAGGGCCGACAGCGTCATGGTCAGGACCAGTTCCTTCCGCTGGTTGTAGGTTTCCATGGCCATGGTGGCGATGCCCCGGCCGGCCTGCCTCGATGCCCGCAATGCCGCCACCGTCACCTGGACGCGCAGGGTATCGCCCGGCCGCGTCGGCTTCAGGAAACGGATGCCGTCGATCCCGAGCCCGGCCTTGGCCGTTCCCTCGACCAGGCCGAGCATGTGGTAGAGCCGGTAGGTGAGCATCACCGTCTGCAAGCCGCTGCCGATCAGGCCGCCGAACATCGAGGTGCTTGCCGCCTCGGCATCGACATGGAACGGCTGGACATCCCATTCGAGGGCGAAGCGGATGACCGCCTCCTCGGTCAGGGTGACGCCCTGGGTCCAGAAGACCTCGCCTTCGCGCAGGTCGTCGAACCAGCGGCCGTTCACATGCACGGTGCCGGGCAGCGCCATCTCAGGTCTCGATGATCGCAAGCTCGGCCCCGACGGCGACGGTCGCCCCCTGTTCCACCAGTTGAACCGTCAGGCGGCCCGGTGCCGGGGCATAGATTTCGTAATTCGCCTTGTCGGCCTCGACCGTGGCGATGACATCGTCGACGGCGACGGTGGCGCCCTGCGGCTTGTCCCAGGATGCGAGGATCACTTCCTCGATGGTCAGGCCGAGCTTCGGCACCTTGACGCGGATCTTCATGCTCAGATTCCTTGGTAGTCGGGTTTGCGCTTTTCGAGGAAGGCCCGCATGCCTTCCTTCTGGTCGTGGCTGGTGAACAGCCGCACGAATTCCTGCAATTCGTATTCGAGGGCGACGTCGAAGCCGGCCTCGGCGCCGACGTTCACGCTGGCCTTGGCCGCCCCCAGCGCGAGCGGTGCCTTTTCCGCCAGTTCGTCCGCCAGGGCCTGGACCTCGGCCTGGAGCCGGTCGGCGGCGACGCAGCGGTTGGCCAGGTGCAGGGAGACCGCCTCGGCACCGGACATGGTCCGGCCCAGCATCAGGATTTCCTTGGCCCGCAGGCGTCCCAGCCAGCGGGTGAGGCGGACGGCGGCCCCCGCCCCGGGGATCACGCCGATGTTGATCTCGGCCAGGCCGAAACGGGCATCGTCGGCACAGAGCACGAAATCGCAGGCCAGCGACAATTCGGTGCCGCCGCCGGTGGCCCAGCCGTGCACGGCCGCGATCACCGGCTTGCGGCACAGCTCGATCTCGCGGAACAGGTCGAGCCAGCCGCGGTTGTAGGCCAGCACCTCGGCCGGGCCGAAGCCCGCCAGTTCCGAAATATCGGCCCCGGCGGTGAAGGCCCGGTCGCCCGCGCCGGCGAAGACGATCGCGCGGATCGCGGCATCCGCCGCCGCGCCGGCAAGGGCGGCGCGGCATTCGCGGATGCAGGTGCTGTTGATCGCGTTCAGCCGGGCCGGCCGGTTCAGGATGATCCAGCGGGCCCTGCCCCGGGTCTGGACGTCGATGGTCTCGGTCATCGCGCCCTCACGCCGCCAGCAGGTCGATGGCCGCCGCCTCGATCCGCGCCGCGCCCGGCATGTAGATCGTCTCGAGCACGGGGGTGAAGGGGCTGGGCGCGAAGGGCGCGGTCAGCCGGCGGGGCGGCTTGCGCAGGGCATCCATCGCCTGTTCGACGACCACGGTCACCACTTCGGCGCCCAGGCCGCAGGGGCCGTAACCCTCGTGCACGACGCACAGATGGCCGGTGCGCCGCACCGAGGCGATGATGGCCGCGGTATCCAGCGGGCTTGCCGAACGGGGATCGATCACTTCCGCCTCGATGCCCCGCGCGGCCAGGCTTTCCGCGGCCGTCAGGGCATGCAGCGCCATCTGGCCGAAGGCGACGATGGTCAGGTCCCTGCCCCGCCGCTTCACGTCCGCCTGCCCGATCGGGAGCAGGAAATCCTCGCCCGCCTCCGCCACCGGGCCGCTGCTGCCGATCAGCTTCTTGCTGAGCAGGCAGATCACCGGGTTGTCGTCCCGGATCCCCGCCTTGACCAGGCCGAGGACATCGGCCGGCGTCGACGGCATCACGACCTTCAGGCCGGGAATATGGGCGAACCAGGCGGCCAGGTTCTGGGAATGCTGGGGCCCCGCGTTCACGCCGCCGCCGCCGAAGGTATAGAGCAGCAGCGGAATGCCGACCTGGCCCCCCAGCATGTAGCGCAGCTTGGCCGCCTGGTTGACCAGCGGTTCGGCGCAGCAGGTGAGGAAATCCTCGAAACCGACCTCGACCACCGGACGGAGCCCGGTCATGGCCGCGCCGACCGCGGCCGAGACGAAGCCGTTCTCGGCGATCGGCGTGTCGCGCACCCGGTCCGGGCCGAAGGCGGCGTGCAGGCCGCGCGTCTGCGCGAAGATGCCGCCGCTGGCGCCGACATCCTCGCCCATCAGAATGACGCGCTCGTCCCGCGCCATCTCTTCCTGCAGGGCACGGGTCAGCGCCTGGTAATACTTGAGGCGTGCCATCGGCCTACTCCGCGTAAACGTCTTCAAGAATGGTTTCCGGGGCGGGGCTTTGAAGGCCCGACGCCCATTCGGCGGCATCGCGGATGCGCTGCTCGGCCGCCGCCTTCAGCCCCGCGAGCACGCCGGCGTCGAGGCCGAGGGCGGGCGCCTCGCGTTCCAGGCGGGCGATGGGGTCGAAAGCGCGGCCGTTCTCGCGTTCGGCCCTGGTCTTGTAGCTTTGCGGATCGCCCTCGTAATGGCCGTGCCAGCGATAGGTCTTCGCCTCGATCAGGGTCGGCCCCGCGCCGGCGCGGGCGCGCTGCGCCGCCGCGTCGACGGCGGCATGGACGGCCAGCACATCCTCGCCGTCGACGGTGACGCCCGGGAAGCCATAGGCCGCCGCCCGATCCGCCAGGCGGTCCAGCGAGACATGGACGCTGTAGGGCGAAAGCTCGGCGTAGCGGTTCACCTCGCAGAAGAAGATGATCGGCAGGCGCCAGATCGCCGCCATGTTCATCGCCTCATGGGCGATGCCCGCCCCGGAAGCGCCCTCGCCGAAGAAGGCGACGACGCAGCCGGGCACCTTGCGGATCTGCAGCGACAGCGCGGCCCCGACGCCAAGGCCCATGGACTGGCCGACGATGCCGTTCGCGCCAAGGACGCCCGCGGCGACATCGGCGATATGCATCGAGCCGCCCCGCCCCTTGCCATAGCCTTCGGCCTTGGCGAACAATTCCGCCATCATCCGGCGCGGGTCGGCGCCCTTGGACAGGCAATGGCCATGGCCGCGATGGGTGCTGGTGACGTAGTCGTCGGCAGTCAGGGCGCCGCAGGCCCCCGCCGCGCAGGCTTCCTGCCCGAGCGAAAGGTGGATGAAACCCGGCAGATCGCCCTGCTTGTAACGTTCCGCGGCGATCAGCTCGAAGGTGCGGATCTCGCACATCGAGCGATAGAGCCGGGCGGCGGTTTCGCGCATATCGGTCATGACCGGCCTCAGCACCCCAGTGCCCGCGCGATCAGCAGTTGCTGGATCTCGTTGGTGCCCTCGCCGATCTCGAGGATCTGCGCCTCGCGGTAAAGCCGGTTCACCTCATAGTCGTGCATGAAGCCGTAACCGCCGTGGATCTGGTAGGCGTCGCGCGCCGACTGACCGGCAAGCCGCGTGCCGACCAGCTTCAGCATGGCGGCATCGCTGTGGACATCCTCGCCGCGGCTGTGCTTCCAGGCGACGTAATGGGCGAAACGGCGGGTCGCCTCGGCATGGGCCGCCATGTCCGCGAGCTTGGTCTGGGTGATCTGGAACGAGCTGAGCGACTGGCCGAACTGCTTGCGTTCCTTGGCATAGGGCAGAGTCACCTCGAGGCAGGCCCGGCTCAGCGCGGCGCCCAGCGTGCCGAAGACGATCCGCCCCAGGTTCAGCCCGCCGAGGGCCTGCTTCAGGCCGGCGCCCTCGGTGCCCAGCAGCATGTCGTTGCCGACCCGGCAGTCCTGGAACACCAGTTCGCGGTTGTCCATGCCGTGCCAGGCCATCTTGTCGAAGGACTGGCCAAGCTCGAAGCCGGGCGTGCCCGCCGGCACGGTGAAGCACGAGATCGCCTTGCCGCCGCCCGGCTTTTCCCCGGTGACCGCCATCAGCACCAGCCCGTCGCTGATCTCGGTGCCGGCGTTGCTGATGAAGATCTTGTTACCGTTGATGATCCAGCCGTCGTTGCCGTCGCGCACCGCCCGCGTGCGCAGGCCGCCGGCGTCGGAGCCGGCGTCCGGCTCGGTCAGGCCGAAGGCGCCCAGCTTCTCGCCGCTGGCGAATTGCGGCAGCCAGCGCTGCTTCTGCGCCTCGTCGCCAAGGTGCACATACATGTTCGCGACCATGACATGGACCTGCCAGATCAGCGCGAAGGTCTGGCTGACCGTGCCCACTTCCTCCATCGCCAGGATGTAGGTCAGGGAATCGAGGCCGCTGCCGCCGTATTCCGGCGGGATCAGGATGCCGGGCATGCCAAGGGCCGACCACTTGCGCCAGAGCTCCAACGGAAACGCATGGTCGCGATCCATGCGCTCCTGCACCGGCGCGATCTCCGCGCGGGCGAAGTTCCGCACCATCTGCTGCAGTTCAAGCTGCTCCGGAGCCAGTTCGAAATTCACGCTCGCCTCCCTGCTGTACTCATTCCCGGGTGCCGCCCTCAGGGCCCGACGCTCCACCAAACCCGAAACGCCCCGCCAGGATCGCCATCAGACTAGCGCCTCAAATTCAGAAATCAAACGGTTGTTTGTTTGAGCTGACGGCAGCGCATGGGGCGGCTGCGCTAATGGGGTTGTTGGGGCCGGGGTTTCTGTGCAATAGAACAAGCGTTTGGATATTTCCCGGAGCGCCGCCGTCGCCGACCCGCCATCGCCGACCGGCAGTGATCGCCGGCCGCGACCGCCGGCCGTGCTCGCCAACCGTGACCAGCAGAGTGGTGTGACATGAGTCGAAGGCAGGCGAAGCCAGCAACGAGTCCACACGCCGATTCCGGCAACCGGCTGGACATCATCATCGACGCGGCGGCGCACAGCTTTGCCAAGGCCGGCTACGACGCGACCACCATGCGCGACATCGCCGCCCTGACGGGGATCCTGCCGGGGTCGATCTACTATCATTTCAAGTCGAAGGAAGACCTGTTCCTGGCCGTGCACGATGCCGCGATCGAGCGCGTCTGCCGCGGCGTTCTCCGCGCGATAAAGCCGGGCACCGAACCCTGGACCCGGCTGGAACAGGCCGCGACCGGCTATCTCGACAGCATGCTGGGGGCCGACGCCGTCTATGCCACCCTGATCGTGACGGAATTTCCCAAGCGCCGGTCGCGCAAGCTGCGCTCCGCCCTGGTCTCCCACCGCGACCGTTTCGAGCGCCTGTTCACCGGCATCATCGATGAACTGCCCCTGCGCGAGTCCGTCGACCGCCGTTACTGGCGCCTGGCCCTGATGGGCATGCTGGCCTGGACCCATGTCTGGTACCGGGCAGGGACCGACAGCCCCCAGGCCATCGCCTGCAAGCTGGTCGAACAGCTGCGCTTCCAGACCGCGCAATGAGGCGGCGGGCCCTCGCCCGCCGCCCGCCTTCCGGCCTCAGCCCCAGGGGCCGCGCGGATAGACCCCCGGCGCCGTCGCCAGCGCTTCGGGATAGACCACCGTCGCCACCGGATCGTCGCCCAGCCACTGGATGACCGGCACGCCCTCGCGCTGGATGCGGCCGCGCTCGTTGAACGAGATCGGCCCCCAGACCGTCTCCGTCTTCACCTTCAGCAGATTCTGACGGATATGCTCCTGGTTGAACGGATCGGCCGGATCGGCGTCCTTCAGCGCCATCTGGTAGAGCAGCGGCACGGAATAGGCCGCCGCGGCGTGATAGGTCGGGGTATAGCCGAATGTTTCCTCGAACTTGGCCAGGAAGGCCCGAGGTCCCTCGAAATGGGGATCCTTGTATTGCAGGGCCGGGGTCCAGAAGGTGACGCCGATGACATTGCGCAGCTTGCTGCCCAGGGACTGTTTCACCGCCGGCGTCGTCGTCAGGTGGCCGCCGACGAAAGCCTTGGGCACGACCCCCAGGGTCGACATTTCCTGGACCAGCTTGATGCAGATCAGGTCCCAGCCGGTATTGAAGACCAGGTCGATCTCCCCCGCCCGCTTCATCTTCAAGACGGTCGGGCGCAGGTCCTGCACGTTCGGCGGCAGCACATCCTCGAACACGATGTCGATCCCGTGCTGGGCGCAGCGCTCGCGGATGCCGATCGCATGTTCCTGATAGACCGGGTCGTCGATGATGACGATGCCCGCGGTCTTCGGCTTCGGATTTTGCCGGGCGAGGAAATCGACCGCCAGCAATTGGTAGGTCTTGGCGCCGCCGACCAGGGTGAAGGCGGTCTTGCCGCCGATTTCCTCGTCGACCCGCGTCGAGGCCGCCCCCGCCTGCACCAGGACCCGCCCGTGCCGGCCCGCGATGGCGCCCTGCGCCAGCACGGTGTCGGTGCCATAGGCGCCGGCGATGCAGTTCACCTTGTCGTCGCTGATCAGCTTCTCGGTCAGCTGGGCCGTGCGCGAGGCATTGTTCTCGTCGTCATAGACCGACCACTTCACCGCCATCGGCATGCCCGCGACCTCGATCCGCCCGCCGACCGTGCGGGTCCAGAAGTCGTAGCCGTCGCGATAGACCTTGGCGACTTTCTCGTAGGCGCCGGTCAGCGGCAGCGAAGCGCCGAAATGGACGGTACCGGCCGCCTGGGCACGGCCGAGGCGCGGCAGGCCGACGACGGCCGCCCCCGCGACACCCGCCGCCGCCTGAAGCAGGCTGCGCCGGCTGGGCGCATGATCACTGGAAGGTTTGGGCTGAAGCACGGGCGTTCTCCCTTTCGATGGACGTTTCCCCGATGGACCTTGGCCGTCCCGGATTCTGCTGCCGGGCGTCAGTTTTATATCAAACAGTTGTTTGTTTTGTGGACTCAATTTTTACCAATGATGCCAGCAATATGGCGATCCGGCATGTTGTTATCAAAACGTTTGTTTGATACAGATACGACGGACGAGCGAAAGCCCAAGGGAGGGAATCTTGCTGGCACTGGCATCCGAAGAGCGGGTCGTCGGGACCTTGTTGCACCGGGCGGCCGAGCGCTTTGGAGATCGGACATTCCTGCAGTTCGGCGACGCCTGCATCGGCTTCGGCGCCTTCGACGATCAGGCCAGCCAGGTCGGCAACGGCCTGATCGGGCGTGGCCTCGACCGCGGCGGCAAAGTCGCGATCTTCATGCGCAACAGCCTCGAATTCCTCCAGGCCTGGTTCGGCGCGGCGCGCATCGGCGCGCTCTATGTCCCGATCAACACGGACTACAAGGGCGAGATCCTGCGCTACCAGCTCGACAAGGCGGATGTAACCCACATCATTATCGGCACGGAATTCGTCGGGCGGCTGGCCGCCGTCGTCGCCGGGCTGCCCGAGCTGCGCCACGTCATCATCGCCGGCCCCTGGCCGGAAACCGGCCTGGAAGACGCCGTCGCCGCCCTGGCCGGGCACGTGGCGCTGCATGATTTCGCGGCCGTGCTCGATGCCCCGGCGGCGGATCCCGGCATCGCCGTCGCCCATGGCGATCCTCACGCGATCAGCTTCACCTCGGGCACGACCGGGCCGTCCAAGGGCGTGCTCGCGACCAACGGCCACGTCATCAGCTTCGCCCGCGACTGGACCAGGGCGACCGCCTTCCGCGAGGGCGAGGCGATCTTCACCCCGCTGCCCTTGTTTCATGCCATCGGCGCCTGGCTGGGGGTGCTGCCGGCGATGCTGATGGGCGGCCGCATCGCGATCGTGCCGAAATTCTCGGCCTCCACCTATTGGGACGAAGTCCGGCGCTACAAGGCGGACATCGCCCACGGCATCTTCTCGATGATTCCGATCCTGCTGAAACAGCCGGCCCGGCCCGACGACGCCGACCAGCCGGCCCGGGCCTTCTACATCGGGCCGCAGAACGTCGAGTTCGAGCGCCGCTTCAACTGCCGCATCGTCGAGGTCTTCGGCGCGACCGAAAACGGCATCGTCACCATGAGCGACTACCACGGCGAACGCCGCCCCGGGTCCTGCGGGCGCCCGAACACGGAAACCTTCGAGGTCATAATCGCCGACGAGAACGACGAGCCGGTGCCGCCGCGCCGCCAGGGCGAGATCCTGATCCGGCCCCGGCGGCCCCATTCGATGATGAAGGAATACTACAACGCGCCCGAGGCGACGGTCGAAGCCTTCCGTAATCTGTGGTTTCACACCGGCGACAATGCCTGGCAGGACGAAGACGGTTACGTCTACTTCCTCGACCGCAAGAAGGATGCGATCCGCCGCCGGGGCGAGAATATCTCGTCCTACGAGCTCGAGGCGGTGGTCAACCTGCACCCGGCCATCCTCGAATGCGCGGCCGTCGCCGTCGCCTCCGAGCTTGGCGAGGACGAGGTGAAGCTGGTCGTCGTGCTGCGCCAGGGCGAAAGCCTTCCGGCCGCCGACCTCTGGGCCTATTGCGAGGAAAAGATGCCGCGCTTCTGGGTGCCGCGCTTCATCGAATTCCGGCGGGAAATGCCGAAGACGGCGAACCAGAAGATCCAGAAATACGTCCTGCGCGACCGGACGCCGGACAGCGACCTGCACGATCGCGGCCCGGCCGCCCGCGCCCGCGCCGCCGCGCGCTGAATGAAAGGGGCGGGACCCGCAGGCCCCGCCCCTCCCCCCCTTCGCCGCCCTTGCCCGGGCTCAGGCGGCGCTGTCGTGGACTTCCCGCGTGATGATGATCGGCAGGTGGCCGTCGGGCAGGAAATTCGCCTCGTCCTCGCGCGTTACCTCATATTCCGGCGTCTCCGCGCCGGCGCGCATGGCCGCGGTCGATTCGAACCAGGTGATCGCCAGCCCGTCATAGGGCGGCACCCCCAGCTCGTAGTCGCCGAGATCGAGGTGGTTCTGCTCGTAACGCAGGATCGACGGGATGGTGGCGCCCAAGGGGCCGTGCACCGACCGCCAGTAATGGCGGAAGGCGCCAAGGGCCATGCCCGGGCGGCGATTGACGAATTCGATGTTCTTGACCGCCCCCGGCACCGCCCGGCCGTCCTTGGCGACATGAACCTCGACCGGCATGTGGACGGTGCGCAGGGGATCGGCGAAACCGCTGGCGTCCACCGCGCCGCGCGCGGCCCGGGCGGCGCCCGCGTCGGCGAAATAGCATTCGGACATGCCGTCGAACAGAAGCTCGCCCTTGCGGTAGCCCTGGACCAGCCCGTGCGACTGGACATGGCGCAGCAGCCCCGGCAGCCGGCGCGCCGCGGCGACCTCTTCCTCGAGGAAGCGGGCCTGGAATTCCTCGACCGCCATGCCGGCCGGGCGCTTGTAGAGGGTGATCAGCTTGGCCATCGCGGCTCCTCGCGCTTTAGGACGTCTTCTTCGGGCCGAAGCTCTCGCCCTGCTGCCGGGCCCGGCGCATCAGCCACCAGCCGAAGCGTTCGGGCCATTGCTGCCAGCCGCCGTCGCCAGCCGTCCGCAGCGCGGCCTCCGCCGCCCAATTGGGATCGACCAGCGCCTCCCGCGCGATGGCGATGAGATCGGCGTCGCCCGCCTGAAGAATTTCCTCGGCATGGGTCGCGTCCCGGATCAGGCCGACCGCGATCGAGGCGATACCGGCCTCGCGCCGGACCCCCGCCGCGAAGGGGACCTGGAAGCCGGGGCTGCGCGAGATCAGCATCTGCTGGCGGGCCAGCATCATGCCGCCGGTCGAACAGTCGACGGCATCGATGCCGATCGCCTTCAATGCCTTGGCGAAGACGATCGTATCCTCCATGGTCCAGCCGACGTCGACGCCGTCGACCGCCGACACCCGCACGAAGACCGGCTTTTCCGCCGGAAAGGCGGCGCGCACCGCCGCCGCGACGCGCAGGGGAAAGCGCATGCGCCCGGCCAGATCGCCGCCATAACCGTCCGTCCGGGTGTTGGACACCGGCGACAGGAATGAATGCAGCATATAGCCGTGGGCGCAATGCACCTCGATCACGTCGAGGCCGGCGGCATCCGCCCGGCGGGCGGCTTCGGCGAAATCCGCCACCAGCCGGTCGAGATCGGCCGCCGTCGCCTGCCGGGGCTGGGGCCAGCCGGTGCCGAAGGGCGTCTCGGTCACGCCGAGGCTCGGCCAGGGCGCCTCGCCCCGCGCCTCGAGGTCGGCGGGGCCAAGCGGGCCGCCGCCGTGCCAGGGCCGCTGCGACGAGCCCTTGTGGCCGCTGTGGCAAAGCTGGATGCCGGCGGCGGCCCCGAAGCGATGGAGGAAATCGGCGATGCGGCGAAAGCCCGGGATCTGGTCGTCGTGCCACAGGCCGACGCAGCCATGGGTGATCCGTCCCTGTTCGCTGACCGCCGTCGCCTCGGCGAAGACGAGGCCGGCGCTGCCCAGGGCGAAACGCCCCAGGTGCACGAGGTGGAAGTCGTCCGCCCGGCCGTCGGCCGCGCTGTACATCGCCATGGGCGAGATCATCACCCGGTTGCGCAGCGTCAGGCCCCGGATGGTCAGCGGGCTCCAGAGCAGGGGGGCTTCATCGGTCATGTCGGGTCTCTTCGTTCAGGCGATGCCAAGGAAGGATTCGCGGACGCGCTCGTCGGCCAGCAGCAGCCTGCTGTCGCCTTCGAGGGTGATGCGCCCCTTTTCCAGGATGATGCCGCGGTCGCTGGCCTCGAGCCCGCGCCCGACATCCTGCTCGATCAGCAGGATATGGACGCCCTGCGCGGTCAGCAGCGGCAAAAGCTCGAAGATCTGGTCGACGATCAGCGGGGCAAGCCCCTGCGACGGCTCGTCCAGGATCAGCAGGCGGGGATCGGCGACCATGGCCCGCGCGATCGCCAGCATCTGCTGCTCGCCCCCGGACAGCATGCCGGCGGCCTGGTGCAGCCGCTCCCGCAGGCGGGGAAAGCGGGCCAGTTCCCGCTCGACGCGGTCGGCGACGATGGCCGCCTTGAGGCCGTGGCCGCCGACCCGCAGGTTTTCGAGCACGGACAGGGTCGGGAAGGTGCCGCGCCCGTCCGGCACCATGCGGATGCCGCGCCGGGCGATCTCGTGCGGCGGCAGGTGGCCGATCGCCTCGCCGGCGAATTGCACCGCGCCCGCCGACCAAGGCAGAAGGCCGCAGATGCCGCGCAGCAGGCTGGTCTTGCCCGCCCCGTTAGAGCCGACGATGCTGGTCACCGGCGTCTCCCCCAGGTCGAAGGAAATGCCGTCGACCACCCGGGCACCCCGGTGGTAGCCGCCCAGGAACTCAGAGACCCTGAGCATAGCGCCCGCCGAGATAGACCGAGATCACCTCCGGCATGCGGGCAACGGTGTCCGGCGCCCCTTCGGTCAGCTTGCGCCCCTGGGCGATGACGACGACCCGGTCGCACAGTTTCATCACCGCGCGCACGTCGTGCTCGACGAAGATGATGCCGATCCCCTCGCCCCGCAGCCGCGCCAGGATGGCCAGGATTTCCTCGCTTTCGATCGCGTTGAGGCCGGCCAGGATCTCGTCCGTCATCAGCAGGCGCGGGTTTGTCGCCAGCGCGCGGGCGATCTCCACCCGCTTGGTCTCGCTCACGGTCAGGGCTTCGGCCGGGGCGTTCCGCCGCGCCTCGAGCCCGGACAGGCGCAGCACGCGCCGGGTGCAGTCGGCCGCGCTTTCGCCGCCCGCCCGTTCCTCTTCCCGGAACAGGCTGGCGACATGGACATTGTCCCAGACCGTCATCCCGGACAGCAGCGAGGCGGACTGGAAGGTGCGCACCGCGCCCAGCGCGCAGATCTGGTCGGGGCGAAGGCCGGACAGCGGGATGCCGCGAAGGCTGATCTCGCCCCCCGACGGCGGCAGCAGGCCCGAGATCAGGTTGAACAGCGTCGTCTTGCCGGCGCCATTCGGCCCGATCAGGCCGACGATTTCGCCGTCATGCACCTCGAAGGAGACATCGTTGAGGGCGGTGATGCCGCCGAAGCGGCGCGAGATTTCCCGGACCTGGAGCAAGGGGGCCGTGGCAGTCATGATGTCGTCCTCAGGCTTTGGGCGGGGGTGGGGCATCGCCGGCGCGCTGTTCCCGGTCGGGGCGCCGGAGACGGCCGGCGATCGACCAGAACAGGCTGACCAGCCCGCCCGGATGGAAGGTGATGATGCAGACGATGAGGGCGCCGTAGATCAGCCGGTGGTATTCGAGGAAATTGCCCCAGGCGATCTGGTCGATGACCGAAAGGCCGATGCCGCCGACGATCGGGCCGAGGATGGTGCCCGCCCCGCCGAAGATGGTGATCAGGATCATGTTCAGCGTGATCGAGACATCCATCACGCTCTGGACCGAGACGAAGGAAATGAAGGGCGCGAAGACGGCCCCCAGGATGCCGGGCCAGATCGCGCTGAGGGCGAAGGCGATCACCTTGTAGCGGGTCGTGCGGATGCCGATCGAGGCCGCCAGGATCTCGTCCTTCCTGATCGCATGCAGCGCATAGCCGAGGCGGGAGCGGGCGATCACGATCATGCCCCCGACCGCCAGGGCCAGCAGGGCAAGGAACAGGTAATAGAAACCGGCAAGGCCGATCGCCGGCTCCACGCTCCAGCCGAGATCATAGGGCCCGAGGCCCCGGGTGAAGGTCCAGCGCTGCAGCACGGTCTCGAACACCAGCATGACCGCCAGCGTCGAAAGGGCGAAGTAAAGCCCCTTCTGCCGCATGATCGGCGTGAACAGCAGCGCGATGGCGGCATTCACCGCCCCCGCGGCCAGCATGCAGACGGGCAGCGGCAGGCCGTAGCGGACGGTGCCGATCGCGCTGACGAAGGCGCCGAGGCCGAAGAAGACGCCGTGGCCGAAGCTGGCATAGCCGGCGAAGCCACCGATCAGGTTCCACGAGGTCGCCAGGCCGATGTTGATGAAGACGAAGGTGAACAGGCGCACCCAGTAATCGTTGACGAGCAGCGGCAGAAGCGCGACGGCGAGCAGGAACAGCCCGAGGCAGGCGAGTTGGGGCAGCACGGCACCGGTGCGGAGGTTCCAGGCGAAGGTGAAGAATCGGGTCATCGCAGCCTCATTTCCGCAGCGCGGGGCCGGTACCGAAGAGACCCTGCGGCCGCAGGATCAGGAACAGCAGCAGGACGCTGAAGATGACGGCCGGCGCCGCGGTCGGGACATAGAAGGACGCGCCGAAGCTGAGCACGCCGAAGATGAAGCCCCCGACCAGCGCGCCGACGATGCTGCCGAGCCCGCCGATGGTGATGACCAGGAAGGCGTCGACCGTCCAGGTGAAGTGCATATAGGGCGCAAGCGGGCCAAGGGTGACGAACATGCCGCCCGCCAGCCCGGCCCAAAGCCCCGAGACGAACATGGTCCGCTCGAAGGTCGCGTTCAGGTTGATGCCGCAAAGCTGCGCCGACTCGCGCCGGTCCCGGCAGGCCCTGAGCGCGCGCCCGAAGCCGCTGTGCGACAGCAGCAGGAAGAGAAGCCCGGTCGACGCCAGGCTGACCAGGAAGATCAGCAGGTCGAAGGACGGCACGAAGGTCTCGCCCAGGAACCAGCCGGGCGGCAGGCCGGTCTCCAGCCGCACCATCCGCTCCTCGCCGCCCCAGGCCTGGATGCCGAGCTCGGTGATGACCGCCGCCATGCCGAAGGTCTGCACCAGCACCATGAGGGGTTCCAGCTTGAACGTCCGCGCGATGAAGAAGCGCTGCGCGACCACGGCCAGCAGCCCGGTGCCGCAGGCGGCGCCGGCAAGGGCGACGGGATAGGGCAGGCCCAGCATCCGCCCGAGATATTCGGTCAGCAGCCCGCCGAAGACGACGAGGGCGCCATGGGCGAAGTTGACGACCCCGATCACCCCCAGCACCAGGGTGAAGCCGAAGGCCGCCATGGCATAGATGCCGCCGCGCAGCAGGCCATAGATCACGACGTCTTCCATGAATTTCCCTCCCCTCAGGCGGTGTTCAGGCGGCGACAGGACGGCGGCCGGCACCGCCCGCCCGACCTGGCGCGGCGGGCGGTGCCTCGCCCCACTCAGGCGCAACGCGAGTGGAGCGGTGCCGAGGCGGCGCCCGGCCCATGTGCGGAGATCCGCGAAACACGCTTCATGCGTTCCTCCCCGGCGCGCCGCGATTTCGCCGCGGTCTGGTTTCTGCTTCGCCCCCAATAAACCAAACGATAGTTTGAATTCAAGCCCGAAAATCGAAATGCCCGCCGCTGCACGATGATTCCCCAGCGGCATCGGCCGACCAGGCGGCAAACCCCGCCATAAAACAAACGACCGTTTGAATTACCGGGCTTTGTATGCCACCCTGCGCCAGCAGGAGAAGAAGCAGAAATCACGGGAGCGAGAACAGGAATGGATCAGGCTCGATCGAACACAGCAGCCACCGACGGGCAACCCGCCCCGCTCGCCGGTATCCGGGTCCTCGACCTGACCCGGTTGCTGCCGGGCGCCTATTGCACCCAGACCCTGGCGGACCTCGGCGCGGAAGTGATCAAGGTCGAACAGCCGGGCGACGGCGACTACTGGCGCTGGACCGAACCCCGGGTGAAGGTCCAGAGCGTGCAGTTCCTTGCCCTCAACCGCGGCAAGCGCAGCATTACCCTGGACCTCAAGAATCCGGCCGGGCGCGAAGCCCTGCTGCGGCTTTGCGAGACCGCCGACGTGCTTCTGGAAGGGTTCCGCCCGGGGGTCATGGCGCGGCTGAACCTTGCCCCGGAGGTCATCCAGGCCCGCAACCCCCGGCTGGTCTTCTGTTCCCTGTCGGGTTTCGGCCAGACCGGGCCCTATGCCCAGCTCGCGGCCCACGACCTGAATTATCTCGGGATGACGGGGGTGCTGCACTATGTGAACGGCACGGCGGCCCAGCCCCGCGCCACCGCCCTGCCCGTCGCCGATATCGGCGGCGGCGGCCTGATGGCGATTGCGGGCATCCTGTCCGCGCTGGTCGAGCGCGAGCGCGGCGGCAAGGCGCGGGTGGTCGACATTTCCGTGGCCGACGGCCTGTTTTCCTGGCTGTCCTTCATGACCACGCGCTGGAACGTCCCCGGGCATGAGGCGGAGCCGAGCCCGTTCGACGCCCCCTTCGACAAGCCCTTCTATTCCGTCTACGAAACCGCCGACGGCCGCCACCTGGTCACCGGCGCCTATGAGCCGAAATTCTGGGTCAACCTGTGCCGGGTCCTGGGGCTCGAGGACTGGATCGACCGGCAATGGGCGGAAGGGGACGAGGAGGCGGAATTGCGCGGCCTGATCGCCGCCGCCTTCCGCCGCCGCACCCAGGCCGAATGGCTGGCGATCTTCGCCGAGCACGAAGCCTGCGTCACCCCCGTGCTCTCGCCCCGGGAAGCCCTGCAAAGCCCCCATGCCAAGGCCCGCGGCACCGTGATCTGGGTCGACGACCCCGTCGAGGGCCGGCTGCAGCACATCGCCTGCCCGATCCGCATGGATGGGGTCACGCCGAACGCGCTCCAGCCGGCCCCCGCCCTTGGCGCCGATACCGATGCGCTGCTGAAGGAGGTTGGCTACGACGCCGCCGAGATCGAGGCGATGCGGGCCCGGAAGGCGGTATGACGATGGCGACGGAACCGCAAAGTCCGCCCCGGCCGGCCATGCCGGCCAGCGCGCTGATCACCGGCGGAACCTCGGGCATCGGCCTCGAGGTCGCCGCCCTTCTCGCCGCCTCGGGCACCGGCCTGATCATTCTGAACGGGCGGAACGAGGCGCGGGGCCAGGCCGCCCTGGAACGGCTGCGCGCCATCGCCCCCGGCACGGGGTTCGCGTTCGTCGCCGCCGACGCCTCGACCGCCGGCGGGGCAAGGACGCTGGCGGAGCGGGCTTCCGCGATCCTCCCCGGCCCTCTCGGCCTGCTGGTCAACTCGGCCGGCGGCGACTTCATGCCGAAACTGTTCCACCTGACCGGCCCTGACGAGATCGAGGGCGTGATCCGCCACTGGCTGCTCAGCGTCATGCATGTCTGCCGGGCGGTGCTGCCGCTGATGGGACGGGGCAGTTCCATCGTCAGCGTCGCCTCGGACGCCGCCAAGCTGGCGACGGTCGGCGAGGCGGCCATCGGCGCGGCGCTGGCCGGGGTCGTGATGTTCTCGCGGACCCTGGCGATGGAGACCAAGCGGAACGGCATCCGGGTCAACGTGGTGACGCCGTCCCTGGTTTCGGGCACCGGCACCTTCGACCGCATCAATGCCGATCCGTTCGCCGCCAAGCTGTTCTCGAAGGCGACCGCCATGGCCCATCTCGGCGTGCCGACCGCGGCCGACGTGGCCGAGGCGGTGGTCTTCCTCGCCGGTCCCGCCGCCAGCCGCATTTCCGGCCAGGCGATCAGCATCAACGGCGGCATTTCGGCCGCCTGACGGAAAGCCCCGACCATGACCTATCCGATTGCAGGCGATCTTTTCCTCGACGATCTCCATGTCGGCCAGACCGCCGAACGGCGCCACCGCATCACCGACGACACGATCCGGACCTTCGCCGCCCTGACCGGCGACTACAGCCCGCTGCACGTCGACGAGGACTTCGCCGCCGGTTCCCGCTTCGGCCGAAGGCTGGCCCATGGCCTGCTGACCGCCTCCTTCATCACCGAGATCATCGGCATGGAGCTGCCGGCCCGGAACGGTATCTACATGGGACAGACCCTGTCGTTCCGGAAACCGGTGTTCATCGGCGACGAGGTCGTCGTCCGGGCCTCGGTCGCGGCGATCGACGAGGAAAAATGCCGGATCCGCCTGACGACGCTCTGCCTGGTCGACGGGCAGGTCGTGCTCGAGGGCGAGGCGCTGATCCACGTCCCCAAGCGCCCCTGGCCTTGACCGGGGGCGGTCAGGCCCCGGTCTGGTCGCGCAGCAGTTCGACCAGCTTCTGCGCGATGACCTTCGGCGAATCGCCGTTCGACCGGTACCAGACATGGGTCCAGGCCAGCATGCCCATCAGCGCCAGGCGCCAATAGCGGCGATCGACCGTCTCCTTCAGCGGCAGGTCCTCGATGATGTCGACGAACAGCCGCTCGAAGCGGTCGCGCTGCGCGATCAGCTTGGAGCGCAGCGGCTGCGACCGGCGGCGGGGAAACTCCATCACGATCAGGGCGGCATACATCGCGTCGTTGCCCAGCATGCTGTCCAGGTAGCCGGATGCCGCCTGCTCCAGCCGCGCCCATGGCTCGGCGCCCGGCTTGATCGCGCGGGTGACGCCCCGGCAGATCCGCTCGATCGCCGCGTCGTGCACCGCGACGAACAGGTCTTCCTTCGACTTGAAATGATAGTAGATCGAGCCCGGCAGGATGCCCGTCAAGGCCGCGATGTCCCGCATCGTCGTCGCGTCGTAGCCGGCCTTGGCGAAACAGCGGGCACCGGCATCGATGATGGTGTCCAATCGATTGTTGGCTTCCGCGCGCCGGGTCGTCATTGCTTGTTCCTCTGGATTCCCCTCCCTGAATATTCGCCTGTCCGGCGTCCCGCAAGTGCTCCTGCGCGACGGCCAAGGTGACGAAACGGATTGAACTCGGCTTTACGCTGTGGCATCAATAACCAAACAAATGTTTGAATAACGGCGCGGCGGCGGCGGGAGGACGGAAACATGGACGGCAAAGACGATCCCGCGGCAGCGGTGCGCGCCAGCCTGTCGGGCTTCGCCCCGAAGCTGATCGACTATACCGACGAAGTGCTTTTCGGCGACCTGTGGCGCCGGCCGCAGTTGTCGAAGCGCGACCGGAGCCTGGTCACCATCGCCATGCTGACGGCGCTCTACCGGGTCAACGAGCTGCCGTTCCACCTCAAGCTCGGGCGGGAGAACGGCCTCAGCCAGGAAGAAATCGTCGAGACCCTGACCCATGCCGCCTTCTATGCCGGGTGGCCCGCCGCCATGAGCGCGGTCAATATCGCGAAGTCCGTCCTGGACCCGCAGCCGGCCCCCGATCACCCCAACGTCTGAACAGCAAGGACCCAGGACGTGCAGCAGTTCCGCTTCGATGACCTGCCGACGACGCTTCACCACCTTCTCGATTCACGGGCGGAAGCGCTTGGCGCCCAGACCTATGCCATCGTCGGCGAGACGGATTACAGCTATCGCCAGATCGCGGCCTGGTCCCGCCTGATGGCGGCGCGGCTGCATGCGCTGGGCGTCCGGCCGGGACAGCGTGTCGTCGTGCTGATGGAGGCAGGCGCGCCATATCTCGCGCTCTGGTTCGCGCTGTCGCGCGTCGGCGCGGTGGAAACCCCGATCAACCCCGCCTATCGCGGCCTGCTTCTCAAGCAGCTGATCGAAACCGCCGAGCCCTCCCTCTCCCTGGTCGCCCCGGCCTATCGGGACCAATATATCGATGCCTGCGGCGCTCTCGTGCCGCCGGAACGGGTGATCGACCCCGCGGCCCTGCTGGACCCGGCAGCGGCAGCGGCGGACCTCCCCGCCCTTCCCGTCGGCCGGCGCGATACCGCCGCCATCATCTTCACCTCGGGCACCACCGGCCGCTCGAAGGGGGTGATGATCAGCCAGCGCCAGCAATTGTCCTTTGGCCAGGCATTCCGCGAAATCACCGCCCTGACCACGGCCGACACGACCTACAACTTCCTGCCGTTCTTCCATATCGCGGCGAAGTTCCTGGCCCTCGGCACCATGCTGGCGGGCGGGCGCATGGTCCTGCGCAACGGCTTCAGCCTTTCGGCCTTCTGGCCGGAGGTCCGGCGCCACGGGGTCACCGTGACCTCGGCGGTCGGCGGGCTCTGCCATATGCTCTACAGCCAGGAGCCGGCGGCCGGCGATGCCGACAACCCGATGCGCCTCATCTACGCCGTGCCGATCCCCTGGGAATTCAAGACCGAATTCGAGCAGCGCTTCGCCCTGACCCTCGTCGAGGGCTACGGCAGCACCGAAAACAACCTGATCGTCTTCTCCAGGGCCGGCGAGGCGACGCCGCGCGGCTCCTGCGGCCGGGCCAGCCCCTATTTCGAGATCCAGATCCAGGACGAGCTGGGCGACCGGCAGCCGCCCGGCGTGGCCGGTGAAATCTGCGTCCGGCCCAAATATCCCGACACCTTGCTGCAGGGCTATTTCGGCATGCCGGACAAGACCCTCGAGGTGCTTGCCGACCTCTGGTTCCACAGCGGCGACCGGGGTTACATGGACGAGACCGGCTATGTCTTCTTCCTCGACCGCCTGAAGGATGCGATCCGCCGGCGCGGCGAGAATATCTCCTCGTTCGAGGTCGAACGGGTGCTGAACAGCCATCACGCCGTCGCCGAGACGGCGGTGATCCCCCACCCTTCCGAACTGGCGGAAGACGAGGTGAAGGCGATCGTCGTGCTGAAGCCGGGCCGGCACGCGACCCACGAGGACATCCTTCGCCACGCCGCCGACAACATGCCCCACTTCATGGTGCCGCGCTTCATCGAGTTCCGCGACGTGCTGCCCCGCACGCCGACGATGAAGATCAGGAAACAGGAGCTGAAGGCCGAAGGCAATTCCAGCCGGACCTGGGATTGCGAGGCGGCCGGCCTGCAGATCACCCGCAAGGGCATCGTCCGGAAAAACGCGACGGCCTAGGTGTTCAGTCCCGTCATTCGATGGGTTGGATTGCGCCTGAAATTCTCGCGCTCGACCGTCCACCGTTTGCAGATGAACGCGCAGGGCGTGCGGCCTTTGAGGGTCGTGAGGCGGCGCCTCGGCCCCGGCGGTACGGCTGCTACGCGCCGTAGCCGACGATGCCGCGGATTTCGAGGAAATCGTGGATGCCCCAGTCGGCGTATTCGCGGCCGTTGCCCGACTGCTTGAAACCGCCGAAGGGCGCATGCGTATCCCAGTCCGGGTAGTTGATGTTCACCGTGCCGGCACGCAACTGCCGCGCGACGGCGCGGGCATGGTCGAGGTCGGCCGAGGCGACATAGGCCGCAAGGCCATAGACCGTATCATTCGCCTTCTCGATCGCTTCCGCTTCCGTGTCGTAGGGCAGGATGGACAGGACCGGCCCGAAGATTTCCTCGCGCGCGATGGTCATCTCGTGCCGCACGCCGCCGAACACCGTCGGCTTTGCGTAGTAGCCCCGGTTCAGCCCGTCGGGACGCCCGGTGCCGCCGGTGACCAGGGTCGCCCCCTCGTCGATGCCGGACTGGATCAGGCGCTGCACCTTGTCGAATTGCAACTGCGAGACCAGCGGCCCCAGCACCGTATCCCCCGCCAGCGGATCGCCGACCTTATGGGTTTCGGCCGCCGCCTTGGCGATCTCCAGGGCCCGGGCATGCTGGCCGGCGTGGACGAACATCCGCGTCGGCGCATCGCAGGACTGGCCCGAATTGCCGAAACAGCCGGCGACCCCGGCGCTGACCGCCGCTTCGAGATCCGCATCGGCCAGAATGATGTTGGCCGATTTGCCGCCCAGTTCCTGGGCCACCCGCTTCACCGTATCCGCCGCCGACTTGGCGACGATGATCCCCGCCCGGGTGGAGCCGGTGAAGGACACCATATCGACCCCGGGATGGGCGGCGATGACCTGGCCGACATCCGGCCCCGTGCCCGAGACGAGGTTGAACACCCCCTTGGGCACCCCCGCCTCCGCCATGATCTCGGCAAAGATGATCCCCGAGATCGGCGCGATTTCGGACGGCTTCAGCACCATGGTGCAGCCGGCGGCGATGGCCGGCGCCACCTTGCACACGATCTGATTGAGCGGCCAGTTCCAGGGCGTGATCATGCCGACGACGCCGATCGGCTCCAGGGTGATGCGCGTGCCCCCGCGCGGGTATTCGAAGACGAATTCCTCGAGGGCCTTGATCGTCGCCTCCATATGCACCTGGCCGGCCCAGGCCTGGGCCGCACGGGCAAAGGACAGCGGCGCCCCCATTTCGGCCGTCACCGCCTGGGCGATATCCTCGTAACGCTCGTTATAGAGTTCCAGGATCCGTTTCAGCAGCGCCAGGCGCTCCGCCTGCGGCACCCGGGCGAAGGACGGGAAGGCCGCCCTGGCCGCCGCCACCGCCCGGTCCACATCCGCCGCCGTGCCCAGCGCGATCCGGGTATAGGCTTCCTCGGTCGCCGGGTTGATGACATCCAGCGCCGCCGGCACCAGCGGGTCCACGAAAGCCCCGTCGATATAGAATTTCAGATGGTTCGACATTATCGGCCCTTTCCGTCAGAGACCGGCCACATCGCGGATCGCGCGGGTGACCTCGGCGGCAGCTTCCATATGCAGCATGTGCCCCTTGCCCGGCAGAATCCGCAGCGGCTTGGGCGCCGCCGCCGGCGGGGCGATGATCTTGTCCTGGTCGCCCCAGAGGATCACCGCCGGCACGTCCAGGCCGGCGAGAACCGCCTCGAGGCCGGCCGCCTTGGCCAGCGTTTCCGACCGGAGCAGGGCCAGGGCCGCCTGCACGCCGTCGAGCCGCTTGAAGTTCAGCAGCCCCTCCACCATGTCGCGGGTGACCAGGGCCGGGTCCGCGAACAGCAGTTCGACCCAGGGCTTCAGATCCTTGCGCTTTTCGGCGGCGATGAAGCCGCCGATATAGGCATCGTTGACCCGCCCCGCGAGGCCGGCCGGGGCCACGAGGGACAGCGAGGCCAGGCGCCCGCCGATTTCCGCCCCGGCGAGGGCCGCAACCAGCCCCCCCATCGAATGGCCGACGAGATGGACCCTTTCCAGCCCGAACTGGCCGATCAGATCGACCAGCGCGCCGACCAGCGCCGAAACATCGCCGGTGCCGACATCCTTGGTCGATTCCCCATGCCCCGGCAGGTCGAGCGCCAGGACACGGCCGACCTCGGCAAGACCGGGCGCATTGAACAGCCAGTTGTTCAGATCGCCGCCGAAACCATGGACCAGGACGAAAGCCTCCGTTCCCGGCGCGCCGAGATCGAGGACGCGGATCGAGCGCCCGCCGATATCGATCACCTGGGGGCCGCCGCCGTCCCCGCCCTCGCCACCCGCAAGGGCGACCTTGCGTTCGGCGACGAAGGCATCGATCACATCGTCCGGCACCGAGGCATCGGCGATGACCCCGAGAAGGGCGCCCACCGGCACCGTCTGCCCTTCCTCGATCACCTGGCGGCGCAGGATGCCGCCGTCCCGGGCCTCGAGCACATTGGTGATCTTGTCGGTTTCTATCTCCAGGATTTCCATGCCCGGCTCGACGGCCCGGCCCGGCCGGACCAGCCAGCCGGACAGGCGTCCCTCGGTCATGGACATGCCCCATTTGGGCATGGTAACGGCAAAGATCCCTTCCATCACGCGGCCCCCCGGCGCGAACGCAGCGAGATTTCCACGGCCTGCGCCACCTTCTCCGCCGACGGCAGGTAAAGATCTTCCAGCGCCGGGGAGAAGGGCACCGGCGTATGCGGGGGCGTCACCATCTTGATCGGCCCTTTCAGGGCATGAAAGGCGACATCGGCGACCTGGGCGGCGATGTCGGTTGCGATATTGCAGCGCGGGCTGGATTCGTCGACGATCACCAGATGCCCGGTCTCCTCCACGCTTTCGACGATCGTGTCGAGGTCGAGGGGGGAGGTGGTGCGCGGATCGATCACCGTCGCCTCGATCCCGCGTTTCGACAGCAATTCCGCCGCATCCATCGCCACCTGCACCATGAGCGCCAGCGCCACGATGGTGACATCGCCGCCGTCACGCAGCACCTTGGCTTCGCCGAAGGGAATGGCATAGGGGCCGTCCGGCACCTCGCCCGTTACGCCGTAGAGCAGCTTGTGCTCCAGGAAGATCACCGGATCGTCGTCCCGGATCGCCTGGATCAACAGGCCCTTGGCGTCATAGGGATTGGATGGGATGACGACCTTCAGCCCCGGGATATGGGTGAAGATCGGATATAGGCATTGGGAGTGCTGGGCCGCCGTGCGGAACCCCGCGCCGATCATCGCCCGGATCACCACCGGCGTGACCGCCTTGCCCCCGAACATATAGCGGAACTTGGCCGCCTGGTTGAAGATCTGGTCGAAGCAGACCCCCAGGAAATCGGCGAACATCAGGTCCGCGACCGGGCGCAGGCCCGTGGTGGCGGCCCCGACGGCGGCGCCGATGATCGCGCTCTCGCTCAAGGGCGTATCGACCACCCGCGCTTCGCCGAACTCGGTATAAAGCCCCTTGGTCACCCCCTCGGAACCGCCCCAGGCATCCATCTCGCCGGAAGCCCCGATGCCGCCCGAGATATCCTCGCCCATCACGATGACGCGGGGGTCGCGCCGCATTTCATGGAAATGCGCCTCGTTCAGCGCCTGCTTGAAAGTTTTCTTCGGCATATCGGCCCCTGAATATCGGGTTGCGGCTTAGAGCATCGTCAGGCGAACCGGTTTCCACTTCGCCTGAACATGCCTAGTAACGGACATAGACGTCGGTCAGCAGGTCTTCCGGCCCCGGCATCGGGCTGGACTTGGCCAGCATCACCGACGCTTCGATCTCGTCGCCGACTTCGGCATCGACCAGATCGAGATCGGCATCCGACAGCAGGCCCGCCTCCACCACCCGGCGACGGAAAATCTTGAGGCAGTCGTGATCGCGCTTCAGCGCCGCGACCTCGCCCTCGGCCCGATAGGTTTCCGCATCGCCCTCGAAATGGCCGTAGAAGCGGGGCACCTTCACTTCCATCAGGGTCGGGCCGCCACCGGCCCGCGCCCGCGCCACCGCTTCCCGCGCGGCGTCCCAGACGGCGAAGAAATCGGTGCCCTCGACCGAGATGCCGGGCATCCCGAAGGCTTGCGCCCTGTTCACGATATCCTTGCAGGCGACCGACCAATGGCTGGCGGTGGTTTCGGCATAGCCGTTGTTCTCGAAGACGAAGATCACCGGCAGCTTGAGCACGGCGGCGAAATTCATCGCCTCGAAGGTCGTGCCCTGGTTGGAACCGCCGTCGCCTGTGAAGGCTACGGCGACATTGCCGGTTCCCAATGTCTTGGCCGTCAGGGCCGCGCCGCAGATCAGGGGCGGGCCGCCGCCGACGATGCCGTTCGCCCCCATCATGCCCTTGGACAGGTCGGCGATATGCATGGACCCGCCCTTGCCGCCGCAGATCCCGTCCTTGCGGCCATAGAGTTCCAGCATCATGCCGTTCACGTCCGTATCCTTGGCCAGACAATGACCATGGCCCCGGTGCGTGCTGGAAATCATGTCCTCGTCGGTCAGGTTCATGCAAACGCCGACCGCGCTCGCCTCCTCGCCGGCATAGAGATGGACGAACCCCGGCATTTCGCCGGCGGCAAATTCGATATGGACCCGATCCTCGAAATCGCGGATCCGGCGCATCCGCCGATAGGCAAGGAGAAGATCCTCGCGGCTGAGCTGCATGTTCGTTTTCCTTGTCGTCGTCTGGCCGTGGGCGGGGATCAGATGAGCACGCTCCACTGGCCGGGCTGAAGCTCGCCGCCGCCGTCCTCCGACAGGTCGACCGCGCCGCGCTGGTCTTCCGGCACATCCATCAGCACCACCCGGCAGTCGTTCTGGTCGACCCAGCCGAGATAGGGTTCGTGCGTCTTGTAACCGAGCAAGTCCTGGACCTTGCGCGGCAGCTTCATGGCGACATGGGGCGGCACGGCCAGGAACTGTTCCTCCTCCTGGCGCAGCCAGCCGACGATATAGCCGAGGATCATGCCGATCCGGGCCTCGCCGGTGGTATTGGCGCCGCCGCCATGGAACGTGTCGGCGAAATAGATCAGAAGCGACCCCCTGGTCATGACGGCCTGGCACCATTCGCCGTCCACCGGTTCCCGCCCCTCGCCCCAGAGATGGCTGCCGGGGGCGACGCGGGTCGCGCCGTTGCTTTCATTGAAATCGGTCAGTGCCCAGATGCTGTGGATCAGGCGATGATGCTCGACCGGGTGCTGGAACGGCCACAAGGCATCGTCGCGGTGCATGTGCTGGGCCGGCTGGTTCGAATGGATGCTGATCGCCTGGGAAACCGAGAGCCGGTAGCGGGTGCATTGGGGCAACAGCACGCGGTCGCAGATTTCCATCACCACGGGCTTGGTCGCCAATTCGCCGACCGCCGCCGACTTGCCCAGCAGGCCGCAGCAACGCTTGGTCCGATGCCCGACGAAATCCCCGTTGCCGAACGGCGTCTGGTCGAGCCAGGGGCCGAGTTCACGGTTGACCGCGTCGATTTCCGCCGCCGTCGCCAGATCCTTGATGATCAGGGCGCCGTCCCGGAACAGAACCTCGATGATCTCGTCGATTCCGGCGTCCGCGGACAAGGTGGTGATCTGGGCCTTGGCCAGAGGTTCCGATTTCAGCATCTGATGCGCGCTCATGGCGGTGTCTCCCGGGGGATCAGTGGGCATTGTGCTGGCGTCCGCGCGAAAGGCGGAGGCCGATGGTGACCAGAACAAGGGTGAGGACGATCATCACCGTGCCCGCGACATTGACGAGCGGCGTCGCCTCGCGGCGCAGGATCGACCACAGGACCATGGGAAGCGTGTTGTCGCGCCCGGTCAGCAGATAGGTGACCGCGATCTCGTCGAGCGAAAGCGACAGCACGATCATGACCGAACCGATCAGCGCGGTCTTGATGTTGGGCAGGGTGACGCGGAAGAAGATCTCCCATTCGTTGGCGCCGAGGTCGTGGGCGGCCTCGTATTGCGAGCGGCCCAATTGCTGCAGGCGGGCGAAGACCTCGGTCACCGTGATGCAGATGAGCGCCGTCCCCTGTCCCATGATGATCGTGTGCAGCGAGAGCCGGACGCCGCCCCAGACATAGAAATTGAGCAGGGACACGCCGGTGATGACGCCCGGCAGCACCACCGGCAGCAGGACGAGGCGCCGGAACGTCTCCTTGCCGGGAAAGTGGAAACGATCCATGGCGATCGCGCCCATGACCCCCAGCGGCACGCCGATGAGGACCGTGCCGGCGGCGACATAGACGCTGTTCCAGATCGCCTTCATCATCTGGCGATTGTCGAGCAATGCCGCATACCAATCGAAGGTGAAGCCTTCGAACGGCAGGCCGACCCGGGGGCTGGTGTTGAAGGACAAGGCCACGATCACCAGGATCGGCAGGTAGAGAAACAGCATCACCGCGCCGGCAAGCGACCAGATGAGCGGCGTAGGGGCCACGGCCTTCATGTTCGCCTCCCTTCTAGAGCCGGACCTGGGTCCGCTTCTCCAGCCGGTTGACGGCGGAGATCAGCAGGGCCGCAAGCACGATGATGGTGACGCCGATGGCCGCCGCCAGCGGCCGGTCGTTGGCGACGCCGAGCAGGCTGATGACGACACTGGAAATCATCAGCGAGTCCGAACCGCCGAGCAGGGCCGGGGCCAGGAAATCGCCGAAGCCGAGCGAGAAGGTGATGACCCCGCCGGCCAGCACGCCCGGCACGCTGATCGGCAGGACGATGCGGCGGAAGATTTCGAGGCCGTTCGCCCCCATGTCGCGCGCCGCCTCGATCAGGCTGGCCGGGATGCGTTCCAGCTGGGCATAGATCGAGAGCACGGCAAAGGGCGTGAAAATATAAGTGAGCGTCAGCACGACGCTGAAATCGTTGTAGAGGAACATCCGTATCGGCTCGTCGATCAGGCCGAGCGACATCAGCCCCTTGTTGATCAGGCCGGCCGGGCCGAGGATCGTCTTCCAGGCATAGGCCTTGACCAGATAGCTCGCCCACCACGGCAGGATGACGAGGATATAGACGACCTGCCGCGCCCGCTCGCTCGGCAGGTTGAAGGCCATCGCCATGGCGACCGGATAGGCCAGGAGGGAGGAGAACAAGGCCGTCAGCAGGCCGATCCAGGCCGAACGCAGGATGATCGGGCCATAGGGATCGTCGAAGAAAACCTTGCGGTAATTCTCGAGCGAGAAGCCGGGGGCGAAGACCACCCCCTCCATGCGGCCGAAGCTGTAGAACGCGGTGATCGCATAGGGCACGAGCATGAACAGCACGAACCACAGCAGGGGCGGCAGCAGCCAAATGGCCATGTGCCGGCGTTCCAGCGCCTTGGCCGAGGGCGGACGGCGGACCTTGGCCGCGCTCATGCTGCCGGCGTCTTCGGAAACGGAACCCGCCATCTCAATGCACCAGCACGCGAATATCGGCAGGGCGGACGGCGAAGCGCACCGCCGCCCCAGGAACCACCAAGGTTTCGCCGATCTTGGCCTCGACCGTCACTTCCTGCCCGCCGGGCAGGCCGACGACATGTTCCATCCGGTTGCCCAGGAAGACGCTCTGGCGATGCTCGCCGTCGATCCAGTTGATGCCCTCGCCCGTGAAGAGCGCGCGGTCGGCGCGGAACATCACGGTGACCTTCTGGCCGACGCCGAGACCGTCGGGAACCGGAGCGACGATGGCGCCCAGCCCGTCGAGGCGCAACATGCCCTCGCCGCCGTCGAGCCGCTCGACCGACGCGTCGAGCAGGTTGGCCGCGCCCATGAACTGCGCGACATAGCGGCAATTGGGCCGGTCGTAGATCGCTTCCGGCGTGTCGTATTGCAGGATCTTGCCGCCATGCATGACGGCGATCCGGTCGCTCATCGACAAGGCTTCGTCCTGGTCGTGGGTGACGAAGACGAAAGTCTTGCGCAGCGCCGCGTGGATCCGCTTCAGCTCGAGCTGCATCGCCCGCCGCAGCCCGGCATCGAGCGCGCCCAGCGGCTCGTCGAACAGCACGATCGACGGTTCGGTCGCCAAAGCGCGCACCAGGGCCACGCGCTGGCGCTGCCCGCCCGAGAGCTGGTGCGGCAGGCGCTTGGCAAAGCTGCCCATATGGGCGAGATCCAGGTAATCGGCGACCCGCTTGCGAACCTCGTCCCTGCCGAGACGAGGCCGGGAACTGCGCAGGGTCAGGCCGAAGGCGATATTTTCCTCCACCGTCATGTGGGGGAAAAGGGCGAGATCCTGGAACATCATGCGCATGTCGCGCTTCGATGCCGGCCAATCGGTGACATCGGTACCGTTGACCAGGATCTGGCCGCTGCTCGGCATCTCGAGGCCGGCGATCATGCGCAAGGTCGTCGTCTTGCCGCAGCCGCTGGACCC
Source organism: Zavarzinia compransoris (assembly GCF_003173055.1). NCBI lineage: Bacteria > Pseudomonadati > Pseudomonadota > Alphaproteobacteria > Rhodospirillales > Zavarziniaceae > Zavarzinia > Zavarzinia compransoris. The sequence goes on along the minus strand of NZ_QGLF01000002.1, from coordinate 112,092 downwards.
GAGCAGGGAGACGAACTCCCCGCTCTGGATATCCATGCTGAGCCGGTCAACGGCCTTGAACACATTCCGATCCCCCTGGAAATGCTTCTCCAGGTCGATGAGACGGATAGCGTAACTCATGCCGCCTTCTCCTTGTCGCTGGCGCGTCAGGGTGCGGAGGCGGCCTTGGCCTGGTTGAAGACTTCGAGGTATTTGCCGCGACGGGCCACCGGCTGCCACCAGTCGACCTCGTTCAGGATCTTCGGATCGTTGGTCTTCAGCTTGGTCAGCAGGGCCTTGGTCGCGTCGTCGAGCAGGTCGAAGGCCTTTGCATTCGCATAGGCATAGCCCGTGACCTTGGAAGCGATGGCCTGGGATTCCGCCGAGGACATCCAATCCAGCCAGGCATAGGTACAGGGGTTCTCGCCGGCGCCCTTGACCACCATCCAGCTGTCGGACCAGCCGCCTCGCTGTTCCTTGGTGACCATTTCGGTCAGCTCGGGATGCCCGCCGGCCCAGATCGAGCTGAGCGCGAGTTCGGTCGTATTGCCGCCGACGATCCCGCCCGAGGCATATAGCTCGGCAAATTCGGCATCGCTGGCCCAGAACTTGACGATATTCGGCTTCAGGGCGATCAGGGCCTGCTTGGCCGCCTCCAGTTCCTCGTCCGTCATGTTGTAGACGTCCTTGACGCCCACATAGCGCGCCGCGAGATAGAGGCTTTCGAGATTGTCCCAGATGGCGAGCTTGCCCTTCAGGGCCGGATCCCACAGGGCCTTGATGCTGTCCGCCCCCGCGACCGCGCCCTCTTTCAAGGCGACGCGGATATAGCCGAAGCCATAGGGAAGACCGTAAAGCCGGTCGCCCTTGGTCAGCCAGGCCGGCTTCTGGAACGCCGGGTAGTAATCCTTGAGGTGGGGCAGCTTGGCGGTATCCAGCGCTTCCACCGCACCGGCATCGATCAGGACCATGGTCGCGTCGTTCGAGGGCGAGACCAGGTCGATGGTGGCGGAACCGGCGCTGATCGCTTTCGACACCATCTCGTCGTTCGAGCTGACATAGGTCGGGTTGACGACGCAGCCGGTCTTCTCCGTGAACGGCTTGACGAAGACGTCGTCCGCATAGCCTTCCCAGGTCAGGAGGTTGAGCTCACCCTCGGCCGTCGCCTCGGACAGCGGCAGGGCAACAGCCGCGGCAAGAGCGACGGTAAGGAGATTGAATCGAACAGGATTACGCATCGATACCCCCAATATTGCGCGCCGGCGGGACGCCGGCTGGTCTCTCTGGATCGGCCGGATTGCCGTTCGGGAACAGGCTCGTGAAGGAAAGCCTACACAGAGAAAGGGTCACGATATTTTGCAGTATACGAGGCGTTATTGATCAAATGCGACGTTCTTCGCTTTATCGCGCAGGGGGGTCAAGGGCGACAGGCTGTTGTGAAAACGCAAGCGGAACGTCCGGGCCGGCATCCCGGCGATCGCCCGGAAGGCCCGTGCGAACACGGCCCCGGACGAAAAGCCGCAGGCCAGCGCGACCTCCTGCACCGGCATCGCGCTGAACAGCAGAAGAGACTTCGCATGTTCAATTCTAAGGTGCATGTAATAGGATTGCGGCGTGCCCGCATGGTAGCGCCGCCACAGGTGTTGTAACTGCCTTAGTGACAGGCCCACCGTTGCCGCGATCTCGCTCAGCGGCAGCGGCATCTCGATATTCAATCGCATGAGCCGGATCGCCGCCTCGATGCGCTGGTCCTGGTGGTGGGCAGCCTCTTTATCGGCATTGCGCTGGGCGGCGCCGCCGCCGCGCCGGGCGGATGCCAGCAATTCCTCGGCCAGCATGGCGGCGAGCCGCTCGCCGCCCTTGTCCTCGATGATTTCGAGCATCATGTCGGCAATGGCCAGATGGCCGGCGCAGGTGACGAAGCGCCCGTCGCGGACGAAGATTTCCTCGACGAACTCCACATCCGGATTGGCTTCGCGCGCCGGCTCCAGCACGTCGAAGTGGCATGTCGCGCGGCGCCCCTGCAACAGGCCGGCTCGCGCCAGGACGATCGGCGCGTAATCGATCGCGACGATCGTCGCCTTGCGGCGCAGGGTCTGGCGCATGATGCGGACGAGATCCTCCTCGTCCGCTTTGGAAGGCTGGAGGTTGAGGACGACGAACAGGAGTTCAGTGTCGTAGTCGACGATCGGCACCGTCGGCTCAAGGCTGCGGCCGTTGGTCAGCTGCACCGCCTGGCCGTTCAGGGACGCGACCCGCACGGCGAATTGTTCGGTTCCCGAAAAGAGATTGGCCATGCGGAACATGTCGAGCACCAGCCCGACATCGAGATCCGTCGCCGGCGGAACCACGAGAAGACAGATACTGACGCTCACATCTGGCCTGAACAGACGGACGGTGGGGGAGCGAGACGATCCGATATTGCGCCCGGTCCCGCCGTTACGGCAAGACAAAGCCGCGCTCAGGCGTCGACCGGCTCGCTCCAGGGCGCGGTTTCGTGCCGTTGCCAATAAAGATCATGCAGCCTCATAGTCGTCGGGCCGGGCCGGCCGTCGCCGATGGCCCGGCCATCGAGCCGCACCAGGGGGACGACCCCTGCGGAGGTCGTCGTCAGGAAAATCTCGTCGGCGTCGCGGAGGGTGGCCGCGTCGAATTGCCGGGTCTGTGCCGCTATCCCCTCGGCCTCGCATATGTCGAGGATCGTCGCCCGGGTGATGCCTTCGAGAACGCCGGCCGCCGGGGTGACGACCTCGCCCCCCTTCACCATGAAGACGTTGAAGCCGGCGCCTTCCGTCACCTCGCCCTGCTGGCCGCACAGAATGGCGATATCGGCGCCGCGGTCCTGCGCTTCGAAGATGGACCGCACGAAGTCCAGCCAGTGGAAATTCTTGATGCGCGGGTCGACCGCCTGGGGCGGGATGCGCATGGTGGAACCGATCGTGCCCGTCACCCCTTCCCGGCGCTGCTCGGCCGAGGCCAGCCAGATAAAGGGCATGACGCAGACGATCAGGTTGTTCCGGCATTGGCGGATATCGCGGCTGCCCAGCGGCGGACGCCCGCGGGTGCAGATCATCATGATCCAGGCATCGTCGAGCGCGGTCATCCGCGCCGCCCGGAGCAGGAGCTCGCGCAGGCCCTGGTGGTCGAAGGGGATCTTGAACCGCAAGCCTTCGAGCGAGCGCATGAAACGCGCGACATGCCGATCCAGCTGGAAGACCCGCCGCCGGTAGATATGCGCCACGTCATAGGTCGCATCCGACCGGGTGAAGCCATGGTCGAAAATCGAAACCTTGGCCTCCGACAAAGGCACGAAGCCGCCGTCCAGCCAGGCAACGCCGCGCTCGAAAGGCTTTTCATCTGACCGGTCCGGCACCGGCCTCGAGGAATCCATCGGGAACACCCCTTCCAATAGTCCTGCCCCAATTCTAGGAGCAGAGGCTCGGGTGCCATTTATCGAAAAGCGTGCTTGTTCAACGCATTTCGATAAATAAGGGTTGTTCGCCGGTATCCGGTCCGATCTTCGATTGGCAGAACCTGGGTTGGCCGGGCGGCGGCACATATGACCGTCTCCGCGGCCGTGGCGCTTCCCCGTTGCGTCCCCTGGCCTGGCTGGACCGATTGGAATGACAACAAAAAGCCCGCCAAGCTGTTGCTTGTGCGGGCTGATATTGGTTGCGGGGGCCAGATTTGAACTGACGGCCTTCAGGTTATGAGATAGGTTCCACCCCTTTTTCCGTTCATACGCCACCCCCGCCGCGCCTCCTCCAGAGCCCGATAAGCCTTTGTCTTAGCTTGTCTTTTTAGACCTGAAGACTCACCCTTTTCCAAGACGGTCTTCGCTACGATTTCCATCCTGGTGCTTCCACTACGCTTCCACGGGATCGGGCCGAGATCGTCGTTCACCGGAAATGGGGAACGCGACATGTCCAAGGAAAAACTCACCAAGCGCGTCATCGATAAGCTCGAGGCACGAGACAAAGATTACATCATCTTCGATAGCGAACTGCCCGGCTTTGGCATACGCGTCATGCCGAGCGGCAAGTGCTTTTTCCTCATCCAATACCGTCGGCACGGCCGCACCCGACGGGTGATGATCGGTCAGTTCGGACCTGTGACCGCAGAGATCGCTCGCAGGGAAGCGATCCGGATGCTCGGTAATGTGCGAGGCAACGATGGCGATCCGGCCGCCGTCCGGGACAGAGAGCGCCAGTCCGCAACCGTCAAGGAACTCGGCGACCGGTTCTTGAAAGAGCATGTCGCCACCCGTTGCAAGCCGACGACCCAGGCGGAGTACAGGCGGGCCGTCGAACTCTTCATCAATCCCTTCTTCAGAAACCAGCGGGCCCGCACCGTCAGCTCGGCCGACGTGTCCGAGCTTCACGGTGCGCACGCCCATATCCCCTATCAAGCCAATCGCACCCTCGGCGTCCTGTCCAAGATGATGAACCTTGCGGAGACCTGGGGCATTCGCGACAAGCACACCAATCCCTGCGAAGACATCGCTCGCTACCCCGAACACAAGCGCGAGCGCTTCCTTTCAGCCAAGGAAATGAAGCGCCTGGGGGAGGTTCTGACCCAGTTCGAGGCCGATGGCTCGGAAAGCAGCTATGCCGTTGCCGCCTTCCGTCTCCTGCTGCTGACGGGATGCCGGCTGCGGGAGATCCAGACCTTGAAATGGGCATACGTCGACCTGGATGAGCATCAGATCGACCTGCCCGACAGCAAGACCGGCGCGAAAACCGTCCATCTCGGCGAGGCCGCCGTTGAACTGTTGAAGAAGTTACCCCAGGCCGATGGCAACCCCCACGTCATCGCCGGAAAGTTCAAGGACACCCACCTGACCGATCTGCAACGGCCCTGGCGCCGCATTCGCAAGGCGGCCGGCCTCGACAATGTTCGCATCCACGACCTGCGCCATACCTTCGCCTCTGGCGGCCTGCTGGTCGGCGAAAGCCTGCCGATGATCGGCAAACTCCTCGGTCATACTCAGGTCCAGACAACGGCGCGCTACGCTCACCTCGCGAACGATCCTGTCAAGGCGGCGGCCACCCGGATTTCCGAGCGATTGGCGGCGGCACTCGGATGACCTCCTTGGGTCTAACGATAAGGCGAACTGGAATGGCCTCATCACAGACCAGCTATCAAAGTTTCAGTTATTGCAGTTGCGATGGCGCTGGCTTACTTTGGCTGGTCAGGAGAATCCGTCATGACCAGCCAAGTCGTCAAATTCACCGGTCTTTCCGACCGCGACCGCAAGATAGTCGCGCCGCTGCCCAGGCTGGCGGAAGGCGACCGCATGGAATTGCATGTCCGCCGCGCGGACGGGCAAGACCATACCCTCACATTGCCCGTGGCAGCGATCAGTATCGTGAAGACGCTGATAGACCACTTGTTCAGCGGCGAACGTGTCGCGATCATCGCGGAAGATCAGTGACCTGACCCCCGTGCTTCATCCAGCTGGAAGCAGAGATCCGTGGTCAGAATTCCGCATGTTGGAGATTGAAGCAATGGGAGGGGCATGCCCCTCCCATTGCTTGTGCAGGCCGGCGGCATAGGCGGCTGGCGTCTCGTAGCCGAGCGAGGAATGCGGCCGCTCGGTGTTGTAATCCTCTATCCAGTCGGCGACGACCGCGCGGGCATGGCGCAGGCTGAAGAACAGGGTCTCGTTCAGAAGCTCGTCCCGCATGCGCCCATTGAAGCTCTCGACGAAGCCGTTCTGCATCGGCCGGCCTGGTGCGATGTAATGCCACTCGATGCCGAAGGCGCCGGCGAAGGCCAGTACCGCGTTCGAGGTCAGTTCGGTGCCGTTGTCGCTGACGATCATCCGCGGCTTGCCCCGCTCGGCGATCAGTTCGGTCAGCTCCCGCACGACGCGCCGACCGGACAAGGACGTGTCGACCACCGCCCGCAGGCATTCCCGCGTCACGTCGTCGACGATGTTCAGCACCCGGAAGCGACGGCCGTCGCCGAGCTGGTCGTGCACGAAGTCCAAGCTCCAGCGCTGGTTCGGCAGGGCCGGCAGCGCCAGGGGCGCCCTCGTGCCGACGGCCCGTCTCCGGCCCCGGCGGCGGCGCACCGACAATCCTTCCTCGCGGTAGAGCCGCTGCACCTTCTTCCGGTTCACGGCCAGCCCCTCCCGGCATAACAGGATATGCAGGCGCCGATAGCCGAAGCGCCGGCGCTCGAGGGCCAAGGCCCGCAACCGCTCCCGCAAGGGACCGTCGTCGCCCCGGCGCGAGCGGTAGCGGACGCTCGTCCGATCAGCCCCGATCACGCGGCACGCCCGCCGTTCGCTCATCCCCGGCATCCCCCGAAGATGCGCGACCGCTTCTCGCCTGCCGGCGGGCGTCACCATTTTTTTGACAGAAGTTCCTTCAGCCCGGCGTTGTCCAGCATGGCGTCCGCCAGCAGCCGCTTCAGCTTCGCGTTCTCCTCCTCCAGCGCCCGCAACCGCTTCGCCTCCGAGACCTCCAGCCCGCCGTACTTCGCCTTCCAGGCATAGAAGGTCGCGCTCGACAGCCCGTGGCGGCGGCAAAGCTCCGTCACCACGGCTCCCGCCTCCGCCTCCTTCAAGATCCCGATGATCTGCTCTTCGCTGAACTGCTTCCGCTTCATCTCAAAGCCCTTCCTTCTCGGTTGGACTCTACTCCAGCTTGGATGAGTTCGCGGGGGTCAGGTCACCCGGCGTCTGCGAGCAGACATTCCCTTCTGGCTACGATCGCACGATGGCATTGGCAAGAAAACGGTCTTACAGGCACAGATTGCGAAGAAGGGCGGATCCGAAAGCAGGTCGATGTCCTTGCCACTGCGCAGTTGCCCATCCGAATTGAGGCATTGCCCTCCCTTGCTGTAGTGACTGTCTCTATAACATGGAATCGCGAACTTAAATGTACCGCGCGTAATCTGAGCTAACTTTTGAGCTTGTTACGTACTTTAATACTTCACCCACGGCTCGTGCCGCCCTGATAGGGATCGGCAGCTTCTGGTTCATCTGGGTAGAGTTCCAGCTGATCTTTGTCAGTGCCAACACTTCCTTCGCAATCTGAGCGATGGTGCTGTCACTACCCGCATAAGGACACAACAGAAGCGGCTTAGGATCGTACTGGCCAGGATAAGTCCCGTAATATGGCATGCTACCGTTTGTGTAGAGCAACCCCTTACCATCAAGCTCAACAAAGGTGCCTCTCATCACCGGATAATTTCCGTCCCTGAGAACCTTCACAGACGACGTCTCCTGCACCCAAACGAGATCGCGTAGCTCTGCCCCAACTTCATTCAGCGCTTCAAAAATGCCGTCAGCCTCCTCTTCGCGAAATTGCGATGTCTTCAGCACAATCACGCGCGCAGGGTAGTTTTTGTGGTGATTTTTATAGGCTGCCAATGCTTCGATGATCAATTGATGCGCATCATCCTGTGTCATGTAGGGATGACGACCACGACTCTCAGTCTGGGCACGTTTTCCCTTCAGGATAAACCCGCGCCCCCTTTCATCAAACATCTGGGCAGCGCTAGTGAAGAGTTGCTGACCGCCTACTTCACGGTAAAAGCTGATGCCGATGTAGCAGGCCGTGAACTCGCCATCCTGCTGCATCTTCCGCCATGGAATGCGCCCCGTGCCTTTATAGTAGAGGGTCGTGAGCAGATTCCATGTGCGGCCCGCCTGTCCTTGGATCTTCCTCGCTCGGCTCTCCTTGATCTTACGCGGGATGCTGGCAGTTTCGTCGAACACGTCTTCCCACACTATCTGGATGGGAAAGCTTAGGTCCATGGCTTTGGCCTTAAGCATACCACGGAAATCGGGAGCGTCCGATCCGCCGCTGTCATCTTTTTCTATAGTAGCCTTGGCATCGACCTTCGCGTTCCACACGCGCTCAATCAAGCTAACGGGCAGCGCCACAATAGCAACGTGAGGCCGGTGGCTACTCTCATCCAACGTCCGAAGCTCCTGAACAATCTCATCCACGGCCATTTCTACGGCCTTGTTATGATGCGGCTCTTTCCTGATTTTGTCGATCTTCGCCTGGGTGATGGCAGCAATCGCGCCATCTGAAATCTCGAATTTGCAACGGAAAGGATTCTTGTTGCCGAGGCCAGGAAAGTCAGGGTGCAGATTGGGATGCTTCTCGCCCTTGCCCTGAAAACCTGTGACGGCCTCCTTGAAAAAAGCCTTAGCATCCTCAATCGTTTTCGAGCTGCCGACCACGGCGACCTTCACCACATCTCCTACGGGCGTTTGCAGCGGCCCCGCTTCAAACAAGCCCAATCGCGGATCGGGATGATGGTGCTTGTCGCCGAATTCAAGATGCGGCTCTTCGAATATCTTCGTTTCGAATTTCATCCGAACAGCCTCTCCTGTGCTTCATCGGGCTCGGGTCCAGTTTTCTTGGACGAGCCCCAAACGTCCTCTGGCACGCGCGTGGCGAGCGCGACGGTGGGCGGCTCACCAAATTTTAGGCGGGGCGCGGAAGAGACCTCCGCGAAGAGATTGTTCGCATCCCGCTCAGGCTGGGTGAGGAAGCGATGCCACATGACGACCTGCCCGCGTAGGGAGGCACTGTTATCAAGCCGCTTTTTGCCCGCTAGAAGTGCGCCCGGATATGAGTGCGGCACGAAGCCGTTGGTAGTAAAAAAATAAGTCGGGCTGATTACTAAATACCATTGATCGAATATTCGCTCGAACCGTGGCACAAATGCGTGATGCCGGACGAATTCCACGCGCGACTCGTCTAATTTATTAAAGGCGACGTTCACGACTTCGGTGGATGTCCTTTTCTTGGACGCCTCATATGCAAAGGTGCGGGAGGTATTTTCAGCGGCCGCACGGAAATAAAACAACCTCTTGTCCTTGTTCCAACCGAGATCTTTGCGAATCTGATAATCGAGTGCCTTCCTCAAGAGATAAGCGAAGTTGTTATGCTCATCTTGATCTTCGTGGAAAGCAAGGATCGCTGTGTCAATCGCCTCAACCTGGTCGAGATCCACGATGCGCTTGCATACGTTCTCCCGGGGATCGGCGAAAGACCAGAATGTGCCGCCCCGGATAACCCAGTCGAAACGCGCAGGCTCGTCTGCATCGAGCAAGATAGATGCCGCCTTCTTGAGCGTATACTGCGTTGACGCAACGAACATCTCAGTGGGCAGAGTTACGGGCAGGATATTAACCAGCGCCTCTTCACCACCACCCAGCGGCGGAACGTAATAACCGAAGCCGCTCTTAGGCACGGTCAGCGCGGCCAGCCGATCTACCGCGTTCCCGTCCAGAACGTCAGTTTGCTTGTTGAAGTGAAGTTTGCGATCCTCCCGCATAGGATCGACTGCTATTTCCTTCCAGAAATATGTCTCATCGGATTTACGATAAAGGACGAGAACGATCGGAAGATTTGCCCCCTGCCAATAAACCAGATCATCAGGGCGAATTAAATAATTGAAACCGGCGTCGCCCTCAGACGAATACCGAGACGACTCGGTGGCCTTGACCTGAACCGCGATCATCCGGGCGAGCGGCTTTCCCTTGTCCATCACCTCCGCGATGCCATCGATGCCCGCCTCCAGCCGGGAGCGTCCATCAAACTGAAAACCCATGTTGAGGAAGCGCAAACGGACCGCCGTTTCGCCGATCTCACCCAAAAGTTGGCTTGAAGTGATATTTTTGGACATTGGGGGAGTATAGAACAATACATGAACTTCGTTAAGGGCTTTTTGTGCCAATGCCCAACCGCCTTCTAACGAGCCCGGCGGAGGCATGCTAACTCCATGCTCGCCGCCTGAAAGCGTACTTTCCCAACAACAACTATAAGCCATAGTCAGAAGCAGGCCTAACCACAGTGGACATCACTTTTGGCCGTCCCAGCCCTGGGGCACATCTCATGGCCACAGGCATCTGCCAAGACATTCCGCCAGACGGTCGTCATCCTCTCCGAGCCTGAAAGAGTAAGAGCCAGGCTAGCCCGCCATGACGGGCTGAGTGCCGAGAGAGAGGCTCCCGGCGGCCCCGTCATGGAGAAGCCCCATGACCAACGTGGAAGTCCTGGATGCCGGCCGGTATGGCGCCGGCGGTTACAAGGTGGATGCGTCGCGCGGCCAGCGGATCGGCCGGGTGTCGTCGGAGTGGTTCTCGCGGCCCGACGACGAGCGGTTCCTGTCCCTGTCGGACCTGTTCGAGGCGGTGCAGACCCGTGCCGAGCGGAGCCGGACGCGCACGGTGGAGAGTGCTGACGTCCGCGTCGAAGCCAGCCGCGAAGACCCCGAACACCTGTCCCTGATCCTGCCGGGCAAGCCGGCGCCGGTCACGCCGACCCACTGGAGTTTCGGCCAGCTGGCGAGCCTAGTCGGGGCGCCGGCCGCCTATCTCCGGCAGCTGCCGGCGGCGCTCGCCGGGATCAACCTGCAATACGGCCTGAGCACGCATCGGGCGGAGCAGGTGAAGACCCTGGAGACCGACGACAGGCGCCTGGAGTTGCGCGCCGTGACCGGTCCCGACTATGGCCGCATCTACGACCACGAACTGGTTTCCGCCGTGCAGCGGATCGCCGGCAACGGCACGGGCGACACGCGGTGGAAGGTGCCGGGTGTCCTCGACTGGTCGACGGGGATCTACAACCCGCGCGTCGATGTGACCCGGGACACCACGACGCTCTATGCCTCGGATCGTGACGTGTTCCTGTTCCTGGTCGATGATCTCAACCCCATCGAGGCCGGCCGGCTGCCTGATGGATCGCCCGATCTGTATTTCCGGGGATTCTATACCTGGAACTCGGAAGTCGGCGCGAAGACCCTGGGCATGGCCAGCTTCTTCCTCCGCGCCGTGTGCCAGAACAGGAACATCTGGGGCGCGGAAGATTTCCAGGAGATCACGATCCGGCATTCGAAGTATGCCGCCTCGCGCTTCGCCCATGAGGCGGCACCGGCGCTCACACGCTTCGCGGACTCGAGCCCGGCGCCCTTCGTCAACGGCATCCGGGCGGCACGGGCGGCCATCGTCGCCCGCACCGACGAGGACCGCAGCGAGTTCCTGCGCAAGCGCGGCTTCGGCCGGACGGAGACGGCGAAGATCATCGAGACGGTGCTGGCCGAGGAAGGCCGCCCACCGGAGAGCGTCTTCGACTTCATCCAGGGAATCACGGCCGTCGCGCGCGACAAGCCCCATCAGGATACCCGCCTCGATCTCGAGGCACGGGCGAAGAAGCTGCTCGACAGCGTGATCTGAACCGGATCTCCGGTTTTCAGGAATTGCGTACATCCGGGTTTCCGGTTCCGCGGCCCGCCTCCAGAGGAAGAGGCGGGCCGCGGTCTTCGTGACGGGCTGAAGGTCGAGGGAGAGGCTCCCGGCCGCCCGTCGCGGAGACATCCCGATGAGCAATGCGACACGAAAAATCACCCTGAGCGCCTCGCGCGACATCCCCTTCAACAAGCTGGTGCTCAGCCAGTCGAACGTCCGCCGGGTGAAGGCCGGCGCCTCGATCGAGGACCTCGCGGAGGACATCGCCCGGCGCGGGCTGCTGCAGAGCCTGAACGTCCGGCCCCAGTTCGATGCCGAAGGCCGCGAGACCGGCACCTTCGAGGTGCCTGCCGGCGGCCGGCGCTTCCATTCCCTCGCCCTGCTGGTCAAGCAGAAGCGCCTGTCGAAGACGGCGCCGGTGCCCTGCATCGTGCAGGCCGGGGCCGATGCCATCCCGGCGGAGGAAGATTCGCTGGCCGAGAACGTCCAGCGCGCCCCGCTCCATCCCCTCGACCAGTTCCGCGCCTTCCAGGCCCTGCGCGAGAAGGGCCGGACGGAAGAGGAGATCGCCGCCGCCTTCTTCGTCTCGGCGGCGGTCGTGCGGCAGCGCCTGCGCCTCGCCTCGGTCTCGCCCGCCCTGCTCGACGTCTATGCCGAGGACGGCATGAGCCTCGACCAGCTGATGGCTTTCACCATCTCCTCGGACCACGCGCGACAGGAACAGGTCTGGGAAGCCCTCCAGCGCTCCTGGTCGAAAGAGCCCTATCAGATCCGGCGCCTGCTGACCGAAAAGGCTGTGCGGGCTTCCGACCGCAGGGCCCGCTTCGTCGGGATCGACGCCTATGAGCAGGCCGGCGGCATCGTGCTGCGCGACCTGTTCCAGGGCGACGACGGCGGCTGGCTCCAAGATGTCGCCCTGCTGGAACGCCTGGTCGCCGAGAAGCTGAAGGCGGAGGCCGATGCCGTCGCCGCCGAGGGCTGGAAATGGATCGAGGCCGCGGCCGAGTTTTCCTATGGCCACACGCGGGGCCTGCACCAGCTCCAGGGTGAGGCCGCCGTCCTGACCGAGGAGGAACGGCAGGCGAAGGAGGCCGCCCTCGCCGAATACGACCAATTGACCGCGAACTACGACGACACAGAGGAACTCCCCGACGGGGCGGACCAGCGCTTCGCCGAACTGGAGGAAGCGCTCGAAGCCTTTGACCATCGGCCGGCGATCTTCCCGCCCGAGGGGATCATCCGCGCCGGGGTCTTCATCAGCATCGGCAGCGACGGCAGCCTGAACGTCGACCGCGGCTATATCCGCCCTGAGGACGAGGCACCGCTCGAGCCCGAGACCCCGATGGCGGAAGACGGCAAGCAGGCGCCGGAAGATATCCGGCAGCCCTCCAGCATCACCGTTGCCGGCGCCCCCGCCGATCCGGATGAGGAAGAGGAAGATGTCCTCAGTCCCCTGCCCGACCGGCTCGTCGTCGAACTGACCGCGCATCGCACCCTGGCCTTGCAGGATGCCGTGGCGAACAGCCCGCATGCGGCGCTGACGGCGCTTCTGCACAAGCTGGCTATCGACGGCTTCGGCTATGGGGGCCATACCGCCTGCCTGGAAGCCTCGGTCCGCGAGGTCTACCTGCCGGTGCAGTCCGCCGACCTGAAGGACGGCAATGCCGCCAGGGCGATCGACGAACGCCACGAAGCCTGGAAGGCGGACCTGCCGATCGACAACGACCAGGCCCTGTGGGACCGGCTGGACACGCTCGACGACGCCAGCCGGCTCGCCCTGCTGGCCCATTGCCTCTCTCGGGGCGTGAATGCACTCTACGCCAAGGCCGATCGCTACGGCGGCTCCGTCACCGCGCAAGGGGTCGCCCGCCGTCTCGCCCAGGCCGACCGGCTGGCGCGGGCGGTCGGGCTCGACATGGCGGAGGCCGGCTGGGTGCCGACGGTGGACAACTACCTGGGCAGGGTCTCGAAGCGCCGCATTCTCGACGCGGTTCGCGAAGCCAAGGGCCAGCAGTCCGCCCAGTTGATCGGCCACCTGAAGAAGGCCGACATGGCGCGCGAAGCGGAACGCCTGCTGGCCGGTACGGGCTGGCTGCCGGAACCGCTGCGGACATCTGGTTCCAATGCTGTCGTGGAAACGGCGCGCAGTGGCGATGAAACGGTCATGGCCGCTGCCGGCGCTCCGGCCGACGATGAGACCTTGGCGGTTGCCGCGGAATAACCGGCACCAGGCATGAGACGGGGGCCCGCCGGCAACGGCGGGTCCTTTCTTCGTCGGGAGCATGACGATGCAAAACGCCAAGGAACTGGCCCGACAGCTCGCCCGCGACGCCGAGGCCGTCTGCCGGCACTACCTCTCCGCCGGCCGGCGCGAAGGCCGCTACTGGCTGGTCGGCGATGCCCGCAACACACCCGGCCGCTCGCTCTTCGTCCGCCTGACCGGGCCGGCCAGCGGCAAGGGTGCGATCGGCAGATGGCTGGATGCCGCCAGCGGCGAGCACGGCGACCTGCTCGACATCATCCGGGAAGCCTCCGGTCTCGGGACTTTCCGAGACGTCGCCGAGGAAGCGCGACGATTCCTCGGAAGTCCCCACTCACCGGTATATCCACCGGCGCCGGGGCCTTACCGGCCCGCCAACGCACCTCGCCGGCTGTTCGCCATGGCAAAGCCGATTGCGGGCACAATCGTGGAAACGTATCTCCGCAAACGCGGGATCACGGCTCTGCACGAAACCACCGCGCTCCGCTACCACCCGTCATGTTACTACCAGGCGGACGGAACCTCGCTGCGCCAGGCTGACCCCGCCATGATCGCCGCCGTCACCGATCTCGACGGCAGGATCACCGGCATTCACCGCACCTGGCTCGATGCCGCAGGCGACGGCAAGGCCGCGATCACGACACCGCGAAGGGCCATGGGCCATCTGCTCGGCAACGGTGTGCGCTTTGGCACGGCACAAGACGTCATGGCTGCAGGCGAAGGCATCGAGACGGTTCTCTCCCTCCGCATTGCCCTGCCAATGATGCCGATGGCCGCTGCCCTCTCGGCCGCACATCTCGCGGCTCTGATCCTGCCGCCGACCCTTGAACGGCTCTATGTCGTCCACGACAACGATCCTGCCGGCTTCAAAGCTCGAGACCATCTGGTCGCCCTGGCACATGCTGCGGGAATCGAGGCGCTTCCCCTCACACCGGACCTCGGGGATTTCAACGAGGATCTCTGTACCAACGGCACCGACGGACTCCGTTCAGTCCTCCGGCCCCAGCTCGCACCGGAAGATGTTCTCCGCTTCCTCATCCATCAACAGGCCATGCGACTGAAGCTGCGATAAAGCACGTCCCGTTCCCGGCATCGGATCATCCGTGCTTCCGCCATCGGCAGAGGGCCGCGCCCCGGCCTTCTTCAGAGGCGATCGGGACGGCAAACGGTCCGGCACCGCAATGGCGGGGGGCGGCTATTTTCCGTCGGCGGGTGCCCCGCCTTTACATCGCCAGGCAAAATAGCCGCCTCCTTCGCCATCCTCCGCTGCGCTCCGGCCGCCGGGCTTCGCCCCTGCGGTGCAGTCCCGGCCCGCCCGCCGTCCTCCGTCGCCATGAAGGCCGCGACGGGCGCGGCCGAGCGATAGCAAGGAAGCGCACAATGACGATCCATGACGACACCGGTTACGAAGCGCACGACGCCTCGCCGACCGCCCACCTGCTGACCGAACTCCAGCTCTACGGCCACCGCCCCTTCGAGGACGAACCCGACCCGAGGCCCCTGCCCGAAGCCCGCATCGTCACCGGCGCCGTCGCCGACATCTTCGACGCTCTCGTCACCAGCCTGCGCGACACCCGCCTCGAAGCCGATCTCGACGACCTGCTTTGGGCCACCGTGAACCTGTTCCACCGCGCGATCGATCGCATCGAACGCGATCTCGACGCCAACGAGCAGGAGCAGCGCCGCAGCCAGCGGGAACAGGATGGTTCCGAAGTCCGATCGGTCGAACTCGAGCGCCTGACCGCCGAAGGCATCACGCTGATCGAACGGCGGAACGGCATGGAATTCTTCCGCGACCAGGCCGCCGACCACTTCGAACGCCACACCGGCTCGATCTGGCGCCCCCGCTCCGGCTCCAAGGTCAACCGCACCATGCTGACCGCCAGCATGATCGACAGCCGGGATTTCCTCTCCGCCAAACACAAGGCCGACACCACGGTCCTCCTGCCGAACGGGCCGAAGATCGCCGTCACCGGCGGGCTCGACTACAACGACTACCACACGATCTGGGAGCGCCTCGACAAGGTCCACGCCCGCCACCCCGACATGGTCCTCCTGCACGGTGGCTCGCCCAAGGGGGCGGAGCACATCGCCGCCCGCTGGGCCGACACCCGCAAGGTCACGCAGATCGCCTTTCGGCCCGACTGGACCAAGCATGCGAAGGCCGCCCCGTTCAAGCGGAACGACGCCATGCTGGCCGAACTGCCGATCGGGGTCCTGGTCTTCCCCGGCACCGGCATCCAGGACAATCTCGCCGACAAGGCCCGGATGGCCGGCATCCCGGTCTGGCGCATCCCGAAGGGCGCGTGAGCGCCGCCTTTCCGTAAAGCCGATTTGCCGTGAAGCCGGGAATACTGTTTCACGGCAATGCTGATCGTCACATCGACGACCGGACGTTCCGGTCTTGTCCAGGCCATGCTATTCTTCAACCTGCGCCTTGGAGGTGGTGGCTGGCGCAACCGTTCGCCCTTTGCACGGAGGCCACCGCCATGATTGCGCTCGGCATCGTCGGCTCGCTCGCCGGCTCCCTGTTCCTCTGCTGGCTGCTGTTCAGCCTAGCCCGCTTTGCACTCCCCCTGTTCGCCGGCATGACTGTCGGCCTCTGGGCCTTCGACCAGGGCACCGGCATCGTCCCGGCTTTCCTGCTCGGCAGCATCACCGGCGGCATCACACTCGCCGCCGGGCAATGGCTTGTCGCCACCGTTCGCCCGAACTGGCTCCAGATCACCGTCGCTCTGATGTTTGCTGTGCCGGCAGCCATCGCCGGCTACAGCACCGTCTACGGTCTCTCCGTGTTGATCGTGCCGTCAGAGGGCTGGCAGCTCGCCTGTTCGATCATGGGTGCCGCGGTCACCGGCAGCGGCGCCTGGATGCAGATGGCTGGCCAAGGCCAGCCTGGCAAGTGACGCTCATGGTAAGACCCCCGCCCGGCCCAGCCGGACGGAGCACCCCTGACGGCCCCACCGCTGCCGGCCATGCCCACGGAAGGCCCGAGAAAGGCAACCTTCCTCGTCCTCGTCGTCGAACAGGTCGGTGCGTCACCCGTTGCGGCTCATCGCCCCATTCAGCGGCACGCAGACACCCCACGCTGCCAACCATTCGCCAACGCCCCGATCCCGGCCCGGCCGACCAGGACACGGTAGATGGCGAGGCCGAAGTCCCTCTCTCATCCCGGCACCACGCGATATGGCCAAGACCGAGATGAGAAACCCACCGGCGCCTTGCCTCGATCCCGATGTTCCCAGATGGCCCTATGAGCCCTCCCTGGCCTTCGGAGGTCCCGTCACCCGCCCCCACGGCCTCTCGAGGGCTTGATCTGGCCGAAGGCCGGCTTCGCCTCGATCGCCTGTGCCGCAACGTCGCCTGGCCACTTTCTTCCCCTGCAGGCAAGCCCGCATTCCTCGCGAGGCAAGAAAGCGTCCCGCCGCCGCCCTCCTCTTCGTTCCGGCCCGCAAGCGGGTGCGGCGTCGATCGCCTTCGGCCTGCCGATCGCCATCGAGGCCGCGATGGTCGCGGGCTCGAGACAGACCAAGGAGAACTCACATGGCCACCATCGGTACCTTCAAGAAGTCCGGCAACGAATACACCGGCGAGATCGTCACCCTCTCCGTCCAGGCCAGGAACGTCCGCATCGTGCCCGAGAACAAGGGCAACGGCGACAACGCCCCCAGCCACCGCATCCTGGTCGGCCGGGCCGAGATCGGGGCCGCCTGGACCAAGAAGTCCAACGAGGGGCGCAGCTACCTCGGCCTGAAGCTGGACGACCCGAGCTTCACCGCCCCGATCTACGCCAACCTGTTCGACGACGAGGACGGGGAAGGCTACTCGCTCATCTGGTCGCGCGGCCGCAAGGCCAACGGCGACTGAGCTGCCGGGAGCACACCGCCCGGCCCCGGCCGGGCGGGGATCTCTGCCACGAGGATCCGAGCAAGCGTGAACCCACCTCGCTGCCGGCGACGGCAGTTGCTGACGGCATCGACAGGACCTCCAGCCGGATCGACCGGCCGGATGTCCTCATGATAAGGGGGCAAGCCTCCCCTCTCAAACTCTCCCGTGACGGACGCGGCCCCTGGTCGGGGCCGCGGGCTCTCTTCTCTCTCTGACGGCCCATCATGGCACCGCCTCTCCGGCGTCAAGGACGAGCGGCCCCTCCAATTTACAGGCGCCGCCCTGAAGGACGACACCTGTAAATCGGTTCCTCCGCTCGCCGCGCAGCGGCGGCTTGCGCCGTCCCTGACCCCTCGATGCGCCGGTGCGGGTTCCTTCCGTCAGAGAGCGAAAGGAAACATCTCATGATTCAGCACAAGATCACGCCCATCGACGGCGGCAGCACCGAATACTGGAAGCAGCGGGAAGAAGGCTTCCGCCTCATCCGCTCAGCCGAACTTGCTGCCGAAAGGCTGAAGACGGCACCGATGTATCTTCACGGCGGCTACGACGAGGATGGCGACGTCATCGCGCTCGAAAACCTCGGGCCGCATGACGACATGGAAGAGACGATCCGCGCACTCGAGGCGAACGAGGCCGCCGTGAGCATCCTCGCCGCGCAACGCCGTCTCGAGATCGGAGGACGGCACCTGATGGCGGTGATCCAGGCGGTCTACGGGAACGACGACCTCGATCCGGAGTCCAGCGGTCCGGATACCGACTGAGAGGCAGGTCAGAGGCGGCGGATGCCGCCTCTGACCTTCGCCTCGATCGGAAGCGGCGCCGGCCGGATCGACCGGCCGCCTCCGCTGACGAAAGAGGGCAAGCCCCCTCTCGCCGCTCACCCCATGAGGGAGGGGCTCGCCCCTCCCTCAAACGCCCTCCCATGGGGAAAGAGGGACGGTTCCCTCCACCTCTTTCCCCAAACCCCTATCTCCTCTCCCGGAACTGTCCGTTGACCCTCATGGCCGGCGAAGCAGATCCGCGGCCTCAAGGCCGAGGACCTTGGCCAGGCGGTCGACGACGTCGATGCCGGCGGCATAGACACGGCGCTCCAGCGAACTGACATAGGTCCGGTCGATTCCGGCGCGATGGGCAAGCTCTTCCTGCGACAGGCCTTGTGCCTTCCGATGCCGCTTCAGATTCTGCGCCAGGATCTCTCGTATCTCCATGTCCCAGAGGACACGAGCTTGTCGAGTATTCCGCCACGGAGTATTCTCTACAAATCGGCACCCGACCGAATCCGGCGCGAATGCCCTCATCTTCGACGACATCTCTCGCCGAAGCAGGATCAATCGGCCTTGAGACGAGCGTCAAACTGGCTAACGTGACCGCCATCGTCATGGGGGCAAGCATGACGCAAGCATTCCAGGATCACGCACCGGATCAGCCGGCGCTCACGGACTACGACCGGCAGCAGACCGGGCGCTATTTCCGGCTGCTCGATGCCGCTGCGGAAGGCGCCGACTGGCGCGAGGCCGTGTCGCTGGTCTTCGGCATCGACGCAGGTATCGAACCGAAACGGGCGCGCCTCGTCTACGACAGCCACCTCGCCCGTGCCCGCTGGCTCGCCGGGCAGGGCTATAGAGACGTTATGATCCCGGGTGCAAATACCCCCGGACAGTGACCGAATTTCGGCATCACCCGTTGCCGTTGCGAGGACTTCCCCCGCCACGCCTTTTCTGAAAACTCGTTTTCCGAGCATTGACCATGCTGAAAACAGGAGGGCGTTGATGAACACACCCCCATCCCTGTGGAGGGATCCCCAGGCCTACGATTACCTCGACAATCTCGCCGCCCCGGATCTCGCCTGGGAATTCCTGCGCCGCAATTCCGACTACCGGCGTGACTACGCCGCCCTGATGGCCGGCCCTGACGATCCTGCAGCAAGGGCCGCCTTCCGTGCCCGCTGGGGCCTCCTGTTTCCCTGTCGATCCTGACCTCCCCGCCGATCAGGCCCGCGTCTTCTGGGCGCCCGAGATCGACCCTGGCCTTGTCCTGCTCGTGCCGGCGCCGCTGTTCCCCCAAGCGGGAGAAGCGGCGCCACTGCCCGTGATCGAGATCGTCGCCGCTGGCCTCGACGGTGACCAGCCGGGCATCGTCGCCGGGAGCGACCTCCGCGTCCTGATATCGGGCGGTCCGGCGCCGGGCCGGATGCTCGCTGCGCTTGTCATTCTCGACCGGCACGGCGCGGGTCGGCTGGATGCCGTGGCGCGCCTGATCCGGGCATCGGGCACCGTGCCGCCCGACACTCGACTCACGCCGCAGCGCCGCTGCCGCCTGCGGCAGGTCCTGCGCGCCCTCGACGGTCACTGCACCGGCGCGGCCTATCGGGCGATCGCCGAGGCGCTCTTCGGCCTTCGCCGCATCGCCGCCTTTCCTTGGAAGACCTGCCCGCTTCGCGACACCACGATCCGTCTCGTCCGGGACGGTCTCGCCCTGCTGCGCGGCGGCTACCGCCGCCTGCTCCGCCGACGCCGATAGGGCGGGGGTGGCGATAATCCGTCCGTCGCCTTCACCATCCCTCCGCGCTGTCCTTCTCCGCCAGCCTCCTCCCTGACCGCCGTCCCTCACCGATCCGGACGGCCTCACCCACGGAGGTTCGATCGTGTCCGCCAATCCCGCCGGCCTGCCGCCGCGCTTCCTGCGCACCCCCGAAGCCGCCCGCTTCCTGAGCCTGTCCGGCCGCACCCTCGAGAAGCACCGGACCTATGGCACCGGCCCCGCCTATCGCAAGCTCGGCGGCCGCGTCGTCTACGCCCTCGAAGACCTGCAAGCCTGGGCCGACCGCGGTGCCAAGACCTCCACCTCGGATCCCGGCCGGGGCACCGTGCTGCCGGCCAAGCGCCAGAAGCCGGACCTCATTCCCTATGCCGGCAAGCCCCGGCGCTGAGAGCGGGATCCCACGATGTCCCATCGCCATCCCCGCCGGTCGGAGCGCGAACAGCTCGAACTGTTCCGCGCCCTGCCCGGCGACCTCGCCCCGCGCGATGCCCAGGATCTGATGGCCTATCCCTTCTTCAGCCTGGCCAAGACACCCCGCACCACGCCCATCGACTTCCGCTCGGGCGATGTCACCATCCGGGTCGAGGCCGTCGCCGAACACGGCATGGCCACGATCTGGGATGCCGACGTGCTGATCTGGGCCGCCAGCCAGATCGTCGAGGCGCGCGATGCGGGCCTCCGCACCTCGCGCCTGATGGCGGCCAGTCCCTATGAGATCCTGACCTTCATCGGCCGGGGCACCTCGCTGCGGGACTATCAGCGTCTCCGCGCCGCCTTCGACCGCCTGCAATCGACCAGTATCGCCACCTCGCTGCGCCAAGCCAGCGAGCGGCGCCTGCATCGCTTCTCCTGGATCAACGAAT
Source organism: Zavarzinia compransoris (assembly GCF_003173055.1). Lineage (NCBI taxonomy): Bacteria > Pseudomonadati > Pseudomonadota > Alphaproteobacteria > Rhodospirillales > Zavarziniaceae > Zavarzinia > Zavarzinia compransoris. The sequence goes on along the minus strand of NZ_QGLF01000002.1, from coordinate 91,340 downwards.
GGGTCGAGCGGGCGGACGGCCACGGCCGTCCTGCCGGCATCGAACTGATCGTGCCCGACTGGTTCTACCGGGCCGTCCTGGGCGATGCCCTGGTGCTGACCATCGACCGGGCCTACTTCCGATTAACCGGCGGACTGGACCGCTGGCTCTACCGCCTGGTGCGCAAGCACGGCGGCCGCCAGCCCCATGGCTGGCGCCTCGACTTCCGCCATCTGCACCAGAAGTCCGGCTGTCTCTCGCCCTTCAAGCGCTTCGCGTTCGAACTGCGCGACATCATCCGCCGCCAGCCCCTGCCCGGTTACAGGCTCTCGGCGCAGGCCGATGCGAGCGGCCGCCTGCTGCTCGCCTTCGAACCGGAACCCTGTGGATATCCTGTGGAACCCCTCGTGCTATCGGGAACCCCGGCTATCGTGCTATCGGGAACCCGGGACTCGTGCTATCAGGAACCCAAACCACCCGTAACCTATTGCGCCGGAACGAAAAAACGCTCCCTTAACTTAGACTCTAACGTAGAATCTAACATTGATGATGTTGGTCCGGTGCAAAGCCGGGACAACATCGGCCAGGGACGGGCGCCATGATCGTCGCCCTCCTGAACCAGAAGGGCGGCACCGGCAAGACCACCCTCGCCCTGCATCTCGCGGGACAATGGGCCCGGGAAGGAAGGAGGGTCCTGCTGGTCGATGCGGACCCGCAGGGTTCCGCGCTCGACTGGGCCGCCCAGCGCGCCCGGAGCGGGTCCGGGCGCCTGTTCGGGACGGTGGGCCTGCCGCGCGAGACGCTGCACCGGGAAGTGCCGAGCCTGGCCGGCGATGTCGATCACCTGATCATCGACGGGCCGCCTCGGGTCGCCGCGCTGATGCGCTCCGCCCTGCTGGCGGCCGAGGTCGTGCTGATCCCCGTCCAGCCCTCGCCTTTCGACGGCTGGGCCTCGGCCGAAATGCTGCGCCTCCTCGACGAGGCGGGCCTCTTCAAGCCGGGCCTCACCGCGCGCTTCGTGCTCAACCGCTGCGCCGCGCGCACGGTGATCGCCCGGGAGACCGCCGCCACGCTGGCAGATCACGATCCCCCGGTGCTGGCGGCCACCGTCGGGCAGCGCATCGTCTTCGCCGATGCCGCCCGGACGGGCCGTCTTGCCGCGGAGATCAATGCGGACAGTATCGCGGCGGACGAGATCGCTGCCCTTGCCGCCGAGGTCGGGAGGCTCGCGCCATGACGGGCAAGCGCGTCTTCGCCGCGCGGCCCGGCGACGCCGAGCGCTGGGTGAAAACGCCCGAGCCGAAAGGCCGGGCTGACGCCCGGGCCTTCACGGCACGCCTGACCATCGACGTCACGCCGGCGCTGCGCGGCCGGATCAAGATCGCGGCCTTCGCACGCGGCCTGACCGTCGCCGACATGCTGCGCGACCTGCTGGAGCGTCACTTCCCGGAAGCCGATGGAGGACAGCCATGATGTCCGCCACCGATCCCTTCGCCGGGCTGACGACAGTCGAACTGACCTGGCGCGAGAAGCAATGCGAATACTGGCTGCGCTTCGGCGACTACATCGCCGAGCGCATGCCCGACAGCCACCGCCGCGTCGTCGGCTTCGCGCCGGACGCCGTCTTCGCCTTCGTCCGCTGGACTGCCGGCGATGATGGTGCCGTGTTCTCCCGGCTCGACATCCTGCGCGCCCTACCGGCCGGTGCTCCGCACCAGAGCCTGCCTTTCGTCCGCCCCGGTGCGGAGATCCTGCTAACCGCCGAGGGCTGGCCGAAGGTCGAGCAGGTGTTCCGCCTGATCGATGCGATCGGGGCGCAGGGCGTTCCGCCCGCTGCCGTCGCACCGGACCATTGGCGTCACATGCACCATCGGCTGCTCGCCGGTGGCGAGCCGCGCCCCTACACGCTGCTTCGTCATCGCGCCTGGCTGAAACGCCGGAGCATCCTGCCATGACCCGCGCCGGCATCCTCGTGACGGCGGGCCTTGCGGCCGCCGCCCTCGTCGCCCCGGCGCTCCGTCCGGTGACGCCCCGACTACTCTGGAATGCCTCGGCCAGCACGCCTATCGGGCTCTATCTGATCCTTCCGGGTGCCTTGCCGGCCATCGGCGACGTCGTCGCCGTGGCCCCGCCGGACGCGCTGGCGCGCTTCCTGGCGGACGGCGGCTACCTGCCAGATGGCGTGCCCCTGCTGAAGCATGTCGCGGCCCTCACTGGGCAGACAGTGTGCCGGGTCGATGCCGCCGTCACGATCGACAGCGCACCAGTCGCCAGCGCACTAGCGCACGACCGGCGCGGCCGCGTCCTGCCGGTCTGGCAGGGCTGCCGCCGACTCGACGCCGACGAGATCTTCCTGCTGAACCCCGAGATCCGCGACAGCCTGGACGGCCGCTACTTCGGCCCCTTGCCGCTGTCCGCCGTGATCGGCGTCGCCGTCCCGCTCTGGATCGAGCCGCCCGACAGCGAGCCGAAGGCCTCGCCGCAGCGGGCCGAACCTCCCCTCCCAAGCCCAGCAACAGGAGCATCCCATGCCGCAGATCGGTGAGTTCACCCGCACGGAGACCGGCTTCACCGGCCGCATCCGCAGCCTCGCCTTCGACATCGACGTCGTTCTCGTGCCCGTCGAACATGCGGAGGCCGGAGCTTCGCCGGCCTTCCGCATTCACCTCGACCATGCCGATGGGCCGGAGATCGGCGCCGCCTGGAAGCGCACCGGCGAGCGGGCCGGCGACTTCCTCGCCTTGCAGATCGACGATCCCGTCTTCGTGCAGCCGATCCGCGCCAATCTGTTCCAGGCCGGTGCCGATGGCACGGCTTGGTCGCTGCACTGGAGCCGCCCGTCGAGGCACGCCGACAAGGCCTGAACGATGCTGCCGCTTCGCCGCCGGGCATCGAAGCTCGCGGGCTTCGCCCTGCTCCTTCTCCTTCCCGGCATCGCCTCGCTGCCGCCGAAAGTCCTCGCGGCAACAGCGGAGAGCCCCACCGACGACAGCGGGATCGACCGGCACATTGCAGCGGCCTCGCTGGCCTTCGGCCTGCCCGAGGCCTGGATCCGCGCCGTCATCCGGGCGGAGAGCGGCGGCGATCCACGCGCCGTCTCCGTCGCCGGTGCCATGGGCCTGATGCAGGTGATGCCGGAGACGTGGGCGGATCTTCGCGCCCGCTACGCCTTGGGCGCGGATCCGTTCGAGCCGGGCGACAACGTCATGGCGGGCACGGCTTACTTGCGCGAGATGTACGATCGCTTCGGCGCCTTCGGCTTCCTCGCGGCCTATCATACCGGCCCCGGCCGCTACGCGGACCATCTGTCGACCGGCCGCGCCCTGCCCTCCGAAACCGTCGCCTATGTCGCCGCCCTGCAGCCGGCGATCGACGGCACGGCTGCGATCCCGGCTGCCGGCGGGCTACGCCCGGCCGGTCACGCCTGGACCTCGGCACCGCTCTTCATCACCACAGCCGGCGTGCCGTCCACCGACGATCGGCTGGCGCCGCGTCGGCAAGCCGATGGCAGCGCGACGGCGACTGTCGTCAGCCTCGCGCCGGCCTCATCGGGCCTCTTCATTCCGAGGGCACGCCCATGAAATGCTCTATTGCCGATCGTAATTCTGAACATCACAGCGTGATCCGAGGGGAGAACCGGCACGCGATAGCACTAAGGCAGGATAAAGGAATGCGAGGTGTGGCGGATGGGGATGCAGCAAGTTCAAGGACTTACACCCACGATCCGCGATGTGTGCCGTTCCACCGCACCTCACTGCCGGCCTTCAAACCGAGGCGATCCGCGCTTCTCGCGCGAGGTGCAGGAAGTCGGCGATGACGGATGACGACTTCCGCATCCGACCGGGACGCATCCGATCGCCCCAGGCCCAGCGCGTCCGGCCCTTCGTCGCCCAGGCGCTGGCCGCCACACGGAAGGCCGGCGGCACTGTCTCCCGGGCCGGCAAGATCTCAAAGGGAAACCGCTCCCACTTCGGTCGGGGCAAGCGAGCCACCGTCATCGCCAACCGGCTGATCACCGGCCGGACACGCGGCGCCGTGATCAAGGCCCGTGTCGTCCGCGCCGGCCTGCGGGGCGCCTCGCTCGCGCCCCATATCGCCTACCTGCGGCGGGACGGCGTCACCCGCGACGGTGAGAAGGCCAGGCTGTTCGGCCCTGCCACCGATGAGGCCGACGGCAAGGCTTTCGCCGAGCGCTGCAAGGACGATCGCCATCACTTCCGCTTCATCGTCTCACCCGACGATTCCCCCGAGATGGCGGACCTGCGCGGCTTCGCCCGCGACCTGATGGCCCAGGCCGAACAGGATCTCGGCACCAAGCTCGACTGGGTCGCCGTCGATCACTGGAACACGGGCCACCCCCATCTCCACATCCTGGTGCGCGGCGTGCGCGACGACGGCGAGAACCTCGTCATCGCCCGGGACTACATCAAGCAGGGCCTCCGCGATCGGGCCCGCGACCTGATCACGCGGGAACTGGGGCCCCGCACCGACCACGAGATCCGCCGTGCGCTGGAACAGCAGGTGGAGAGCGAACGCTGGACCGCGCTCGACCGGCAACTGCGCCATGATGGCGGCCTCGGGCTCATCGACCTCGCCCCGCGCGCCGGCGAGCAGCCCGACGCCTTCCATGTCCTGAAGGTGGGCCGGCTCCGGAAGCTCGAAGCCCTCGGCCTCGCCCGGGAATTCGGCCCCGGCCAATGGGTGATGGCGGAAGAAGCCGAGGCCACACTGCGGAAACTCGGCGAACGCGGCGACGTCATCAAGCGCATTCACCGCGGCCTCGCCGAACAGGGGATCGAACGCGCCGCCTCCAGCTATGTCCTCGCCGGCGAACAGCAAGACGCCCCGATCATCGGCCGCCTCGTCGAGCGGGGCCTGGACGACGAATTGAAGGGCACGGCCTTCGCCATCGTCGACGGCACCGACGGTCGCACCCATCACCTCCGCCTGCCCGACCTCGATGCCGCGGGCGACAGTGCGCCGGGCTCGATCGTCGAGCTGCGAAGGTTCACCGACAAAGGGGGCCGGCACCACATGATGCTGGCGACCCATTCGGACTATTCGCTGGAACAGCAGGTCACCGCGGCCGGCGCCACCTGGCTCGACCGTCAGGCCGTCTCGCGCGATCCCTTGCCCCTGGCCGAAACCGGCTTCGGCGCGGAGGTGCGCGAAGCCCTGGCGCGGCGAACCAATCATCTCACCGAGCAAGGCCTCGCCCGCCGAACAGACCAGCGTGTCATCTATGCCCGCAACCTGCTCGATACGCTTCGGCGCCGGGAGGTCGACGCGCTCGGCGAGACCCTGGCCAAGGAGACCGGCCTTGCCTTCGAGCAACCGGAACCCAGCAGTCCCATCTCGGGCCTCTATCGTCGGCGCTTCGCGCTCGCCTCCGGCAGCTTCGCCATGATCGACGACGGCCTCGGGTTCAAGCTCGTGCCCTGGTCACCAGCCATCGAGAAGCGCCTCGGTCAGCAGGTGAGCGGCATCGGCCGGCCTGACGGCGGCATCGACTGGAACTCAGGACGGAAGAAGGGTCTCGGCTTGTAAGGCCTATTCGTCGCCGTAGAGCGACGGCAGATGGCGATCGAGTTCCATCGCGTCGTGCAGCACGCGGCCGACACCGATCACGCCGGCGGGTGAGACGCGGTACAGCAGGAAATGCCGGGGACGGCGAACGACGCCCTTCTCGCCAGGCACCCGGTCGCGGCTGTGGCGCAGGTGATAGCTACGGACATGCAGGCCGAGTTCGGCGCGGTCGATGCTGCCCATCCGCTCGGGATCCTCGGCGAGATCGCGCAGGGCGGTCACGATCAGACGCTCATAGCGCAGGCGGGCCTGTTCCCCGAAATGCTCGGTCGTCCAGGCGAGCAGGTCGACGATGTCCTCCCGGGCCGTCGCCGAGAGGCGGAGTTCGGCAGCCACAGTTATCGGCCTACCTTGCGCACCCTCGCCTCGGCCTCCCGGCCCAGGTTACCGACGAACTCGTCCAGGGTATCGCTCGTCAGGCTGACAAACCGCCCTTCCTCCAGATCGCCGAACCCGACCCGTGCGGACTCCCGCAAGGCGTCGAGCTTCGCTGCATCGAGCGCTTCCCGCTGCTCGATCAGGCGCAGGCCCTCGCGCAGCACCTCGCTGGCATTCTGATAGCGGCCGGATTTCACCAGCCGGTCGATGACGGCCTCATGATGTTCGGTCAGCACGACGTTGCGCGTGGGCATGGCGGCATCTTACAGCATTAGTTTGAGGCTACACGATAGCATAATTGGCATACTATGCCAACGCATTCCTTTTTCCGCTGCATTCCTTTTTCCGCCTGACTCGCTCACAAATGATGCAACCTATATCCGCGACACTTCACTGAAGGATTCATCAGCAATTTGAGGTGTTTCGCGATCATGAAATTCACGAATCACCTCTGATATCACTACTCAATATATCAATTCAACGCTAGTATTCAGCGCAATCAATATGAGGCAAGGAGCACAAAATGCCGTCAGATTTAGAACAGATCAAAACGACTTATTTTCGCCTCAAATTAGCGATCTCTCATATATCTAAGAAATTCCCCAAACGATGGCGCACCAATAACGACATACCGACCGTGTTTCTGCTGCTCTTTCTGGCTATCTCCGGCCTGGAATCCTGGTTCTATGCCGTCCCTGTCTGGAAGGTAGGGCCAGAGGTAGTGCAAAAAGCCAACCTTCTGCCCCTTAGCGAGCTACTTTGCGGACCTGCCACGCCCGTTCTAGTCATGTTAGCTTTTCTTTCCATCACCTCCTTAATGTGGAAAATCGCGTTCTTCTGGGCCATGCGGATCCTTACAGACAGAACGGTTGCACGGACCCAAAGATCATAATTCCCAACATCGCCGACGGTATGGGAGATGATATTTTCTCCAGCATCAATAAATAACATAGATATGAAGTAATATCATATCGCGCCGAAAATTTTTACGGCGCGATTTCTTTACTCGTCAGCCAATGCAACCCGCAAAGAAGCCAAATTATACGCGCTTCCTCGCCAATTCCCTCCACGTACCGATCAATAAAGAGTTTCTATTGAGCGCCCTTCTGTTGCGCCTCACTTTGTAATTCCGCCCACTATCTTAAGTGGCAGCATGTCGGCAACAAAGATCCTCTGGGGCCAGATCCTGGCCGTCTTCCTGATCGTGCTGCTGTCGATCTGGGGTGCCACGCAGTGGGCGGCCTGGCAGCTGGGCTACCAGGACCAGTTGGGCACTCCCTGGTTCCATATCGCCGGCATGCCGATTTACTACCCGCCGGCCCTGTTCTGGTGGTGGTACTTCTTCGACGCTTATGCCCCTGGCATCTTCGAGACCGGCGGCCTGATCGCCGCCTCGGGTGGTCTTCTTGCGATCGCGATCGCCATCGGCATGTCGGTCTGGCGGGCCCGGGAAGCGAAGAATGTCGCGACCTACGGCTCCGCCCGCTGGGCAATGCCGGAGGAGATCGCGGCGGCTGGCCTCACGGGCGCGGATGGTGTGATGCTCGGCCGCCTCGGCAAGGACTACCTCCGCCACGACGGTCCGGAGCATGTGCTCTGCTTCGCCCCGACCCGCTCGGGCAAGGGCGTCGGCCTCGTGGTGCCGACCCTGCTGACCTGGCCGGGCTCCGCCATCGTCCATGACATCAAGGGCGAGAACTGGACCCTGACGGCGGGCTTCCGCGCCCGGCACGGCAGGGTGCTGCTGTTCGACCCGACCAATGCGGCGTCGGCCGCCTACAACCCGCTGCTCGAGGTCCGGCGCGGAGAATGGGAAGTGCGGGACGTCCAGAACGTCGCCGACGTATTGGTCGACCCCGAGGGTTCGCTCGAGCGGCGGAACCATTGGGAGAAGACCAGCCATTCCCTGCTGGTCGGTGCCATCCTTCACGTCCTCTACGCCGAGAAGGACAAAACCCTCGTCGGCGTCGCCGCCTTCCTGTCCGACCCGCGGCGCCCGATCGAGGCGACGCTGGCCGCCATGATGGCCACCCGGCACCTGGGCGAAGCCGGGCCGCACCCGGTGGTGGCCTCGGCCGCCCGGGAGTTGCTCAACAAGTCCGAGAACGAACGTTCCGGCGTGCTCTCCACCGCCATGTCGTTCCTCGGGCTCTACCGCGATCCCGTGGTCGCCACGGTGACCCGGCAATGCGACTGGCGGATCGCCGATCTCGTCACGGGCGATTCCCCGACCACCCTCTACCTCGTGGTGCCGCCGTCCGACATCAGCCGCACCAAGCCCCTGATCCGGCTGATCCTGAATCAGATCGGCCGGCGCCTGACCGAGGACCTGCAGGAGAAGGCGAAGCGCCACCGGGTGCTGTTCATGCTCGACGAATTCCCGGCGCTGGGCCGGCTCGACTTCTTCGAGAGTGCGCTGGCCTTCATGGCCGGCTATGGCTTGAAGAGCTTCCTGATCGCCCAGTCCCTGAACCAGATCGAGAAGGCCTACGGCCCCAACAATGCGATCCTGGACAACTGCCATGTCAGGGTCAGCTTCGCCACCAATGACGAGCGGACTGCGAAGCGCGTCTCCGATGCCCTGGGTACCGCGACCGAACTGCGGGCTATGAAGAACTATGCCGGCCACCGGCTGAGCCCCTGGCTCGGCCATCTGATGATCTCCCGGGCCGAGACGGCCCGGCCCCTGCTTACCCCCGGTGAGATCATGCAGCTGCCGCCCGATGACGAGATCGTCATGGTCGCCGGCATCCCGCCGATCCGGGCGCGCAAGACCCGCTACTTCGAGGACAGGCGCTTTCGGGAACGGATATTGCCGCCGCCGGCAACCGGCGCCAGCAATACACCGAGCCCGGACGACTGGACCGGCTTGCCGCTTCCCTCCCGCCCGTCACCTCGCGGGCAGGAAGAGGAAGCCCCGCTCTTCACCGACGACGAAGCGGTCAGCGGCGGCCAGCGCCGCCAGCCGGAGCTGGAAGACCCTGAGCCCATCGCCAACCCGAGGCCGGACCTCAACGAGTTCGATCCCGACCCGCCGGACGACCCGGACGAGGACGCCGTCCGCCTGCGCAGCGCGCGCCGTGCCATGAGGCAGGTCGCCCGCCAGGCGGCGATGGACCCCGGCGACGGCATCGAACTCTGAGGGGCACCCATGAAGAAAGAAAGGCTCTCGGTCTATCTCGATACCGACGTCATGCGCCTGCTCGCCGACTATGCGGCGAGACGCCAGCAATCCCTCTCCATGATCGCGGAAGCTGCGATCGCTTCCTTCCTGTCGCCCGACGGCGCCGAACGGCAGGAGGCGGCCCTGGCCCGCCGCCTCGATCACCTGGGCAGGCAATTGCAGCGCGTGGAACGCGACCAGACCATCATGGTCGAGACCATCGCCCTCTTCGTCCGCCACTGGCTCATCGCCACGCCGCCCCTGCCGGAGCCGACGCAGGCTGCCGCCCGCGCCAAGGGCGGCGAGCGCTATGACGCCTTCGTCGCGGCACTCGGCCGGCGCCTCGCCAAGGGCCCGGCCCTCCGCCAGGAAATCCCCGACGATGTCGAGGGTAAGGACGCGGGCTGATCCCGTAGCCTGTCTTTTCACGCCAGGCTACGACGCCCGGATTCCCCTTGTTGAAGTGGAGCGGAGTCCGCCCCCTCTAATCATCCCCGTCGCGTCACGCGAGGGGGATCGGATGTCTCAGCTACCGGACAAGCCAGCACTCGACCGCAGCACCCGCATGCTGCGGACCGCACTTGGCCCCGCCATCGCCGGCTTCCTCGACGATCCCGGCATCGCCGAGGTGATGCTGAACCCGGACGGTTCCCTCTGGATCGACCGCCTCGCCGGCGGCATGGCGGCGACCGGCGAGAGCCTGTCCCCTGCCGAGGGCGAGCGGATCATCCGCCTGGTCGCCCATCACGTCGGCGTCGAGACCCATGCCGGCGCGCCCCGGCTCTCCGCCGAACTGCCGCTGACCGGCGAGCGCTTGGAGGGCCTGCTGCCGCCCGTGGTCTCCGGCCCCGCCTTCTCGATCCGCAAGCCTGCGATCGCCGTCTTCACCCTCGCCGATTATGTCGCCGCCGGCATCATGACCGAGCCCCAGGCGGAGACGCTCCGCCGAGCCGTCAGGGGCCGCCTCAACATCCTGGTCGCCGGCGGCACCTCGACGGGCAAGACCACGCTGACCAACGCCCTGCTGGCGGAAGTCGCCGGCAGCGGCGACCGCATCGTGCTGATCGAGGATACGCGGGAACTTCAGTGCGCCGCGCCGAACCTCGTCGCTCTGCGCACCAAGGACGGCGTCGCCTCTCTCTCCGACCTCGTCCGCTCGGCGCTCCGGCTGCGCCCCGACCGCATCCCGATCGGCGAGGTCCGGGGACCCGAGGCCCTCGACCTGCTGAAGGCCTGGGGCACCGGCCATCCCGGCGGCATCGGCACCATCCATGCCGGCAATGCCCTCGGCGCTCTCCGCCGTCTCGAGCAGCTGATCCAGGAAGCGGTGGTCACCGTGCCCCGGGCGCTGATCGCCGAGACCATCGACGTCATCGCCGTGCTCGCCGGCCGGGGCAGCAACCGCCGCCTGGCCGAACTCGCCCGCGTCACCGGCCTCGGCCCGGACGGCGACTACCGCTTGAAGCCTGCCACCGACGACATTCCAGGAGAGCACTCATGAACACTTCCCTTGTCCGCCGCCTTGGCCCTGCGGCCGCGGGCTTCATGGCCCTTGTCCTCTCCGGGACGGCCCGGGCCGCCGGTTCCTCCATGCCGTGGGAAGCGCCGCTTCAGAGCATCCTGCTCTCCATCGAAGGCCCCGTCGCCAAGATCATCGCCGTGATGATCATCATCGTCACCGGCCTGGCGCTCGCCTTCGGCGATACTTCCGGCGGGGCACGGCGGATGATCCAGATCGTCTTCGGCCTCAGCATCGCCTTCGCGGCCTCGAGCTTCTTCCTGTCGTTCTTCTCCTTCGGCGGCGGGGCGCTGGTCTGATGGACCTGCCCGGCTTCACCGCCCCGGTGCATCGCGCCCTGACCGAGCCGATCCTGCTCGGCGGCGCACCCCGTTCGATTGCCATCCTGAACGGCACGCTGGCTGCGGCCCTGGGGCTGGGCCTCCGGCTCTGGCTAGTCGGGCTCGTCTTCTTCGCGCTGGGCCATCTCGCCGCCGCCTGGGCGGCCAGGCGCGATCCCCTCTTCGTCGATGCCATGCGCCGCCACCTGCGCATCCCGTCGCACCTGGACGTCTGAGACCATGATGCATCTCGCCGAGTATCGCCGCCGCGCCGACCGCCTGGCCGACTTCCTGCCCTGGGCCGCCCTGGTGGCGCCCGGCGTGGTGCTCGACAAGGACGGTTCCCTGCAACGGACCGCCCGCTTCCGCGGCCCGGACCTCGAATCCTCCGAGCCCGCGGAACTGGCGGCCGCCGCCAACCGGCTGAACGGCGCCTTCCGCCGCCTCGGCTCCGGCTGGGCCGTCTTCGTCGAGGCGCAGCGCGTGCCTATTGAAGCCTATCCCGACAGCCGCTTCCCCGACCCGGCCTCGGCCCTGGTCGAGGCCGAGCGCAAGGCCATGTTCGAGGAAGAGGGCGCGCACTTCGAATCCCACTACTTCCTGACCCTGCTCTATCTGCCGCCGGCCGAGAGCGCCGCCCGGGCCGAGCGTCTGCTCTATGTCACGCCAGAGGGCGGCGAGGTCCGTCATGGCCGCGAGGTCTTGAACGGGTTCATCGACCGGACCGAGCGCCTGCTGCAACTGGTCGAGGGCATCATGCCGGCCTGCGCCTGGCTCGATGACGCCGAGACCCTGACCTATCTCCATTCGACCGTCTCGACCGCGCGCCACCGGGTGGCCGTGCCCGAGGTGCCCGTCTATCTCGATGCGATCCTCGCCGACCGGCCGCTGGCCGGCGGCCTCGCCCCGCGCCTGGGCGATGCCCATCTCCGCACCCTCACCGTGTTCGGCTTCCCGGGGCAGACCACGCCCGGCATCCTCGACGACCTGAACCGCCTCGCCCTGCCTTACCGCTGGTCGACAAGGGCGATCATGCTCGACAAGCCCTATGCCGCGAAGCTGCTCGGCCGCATCCGCCGCCAGTGGTTCGCCAAGAGGAAGAGCATCGCCGCCATCCTGAAGGAGGTGATGACCAACGAAGCCTCCGCCCTGCAGGATTCCGATGCCGCCAACAAGGCGGCCGATGCCGATCTCGCCTTGCAGGAGCTGGGGGCCGATGTCGTCGGCGCCGCCTATGTCACCGCCACGGTCACGGTCTGGGACGAGGATCCCCGCCTCGCCGACGAGAAGCTCCGCCTCGTCGCCAAGGCGATCGAGGCCCGCGACTTCACCTGCATGGTGGAGACGGTCAATGCGGTCGAGGCCTGGCTCGGCTCCCTGCCCGGCCATGCTTACGCCAACGTGCGGCAACCGCCGCTCTCCACAATCAATCTCGCCCACATGATGCCGCTCTCCGCGGTGTGGGCGGGGCCGGAACGGGACGAGCATCTGGCAGCGCCCCCTCTGCTCTTCGGCAAGACCGAAGGCTCGACCCCGTTCCGGTTTTCTCTGCATGTCGGGGATGTCGGCCACGCCCTGGTGGTCGGGCCGACCGGCGCCGGCAAGTCGGTGCTGCTCGCCCTGATGGCCCTGCAGTTCCGCCGCTACCAGGATGCCCGGATCTTCGCTTTCGACTTCGGCGGCTCGATCCGGGCCGCGGTGCTCGCCATGGGCGGCGACTGGCATGACCTCGGCGGCCGCATCGCCGGCGAGGCCACCGTCGCCTTCCAGCCCCTGGCAAAAATCGACGACACCGCCGGCCGCGCCTGGGCTGCCGACTGGCTGGCGGGCATCCTGCGCCGCGAGGGCGTGCCGGCCACGCCGGAGGTCAAGGAACACCTGTGGTCGGCCCTGACCTCGCTGGCTTCGGCACCCGTCGCGGAGCGCACCCTGACCGGTGTTTCGGTGCTGCTCCAATCCGCCAGGCTGAAGCAGGCCCTGCGCCCCTATTGCCTGGGCGGCGCCTTCGGCCGGCTGCTCGATGCCGACAGCGAGGACCTTGGCGATGCCGATGTCCAGGCCTTCGAGATCGAGGGCCTGATCGGCACGGCCGCGGCGCCCGCCGTGCTCGCCTATCTGTTCCACCGGATCGAGGCCCGCCTCGACAGTGCGCCGGCGCTGATCGTGATCGACGAAGCCTGGCTCGCCATCGACGACGAGGATTTCGCCGGGCAGATCCGGGAATGGCTGAAGACCCTGCGCAAGAAGAACGCCAGCGTCATCTTCGCCACGCAGAGCCTTGCCGATATCGACGGCGCCGCGATTGCGCCGGCCATTATCGAGAGCTGCCAGACCCGCCTGCTGCTGCCCAACGCCCGCGCGGTCGAGCCGCAGATCGCCGCGATCTACCGCCGCTTCGGCCTCAACGACCGGCAGATCGAGATCCTCGCCCGGGCTATCCCGAAGCGCGACTACTACTGCCAATCCCGCCAAGGCAACCGCCTGTTCGAACTCGGCCTCGGCGAGGTGGCGCTGGCCTTCACCGCCGCCTCGTCCAAAGCCGATCACGCCGCGATCGACGAGGTGTTGGCCACGAGCCGCGAAGCCTTCGCCGAAGCCTGGCTGCGCCGGCGCGGCCTCGACTGGGCCGCGGACCTGATCCCCTCTCTAGACAATCTCAACTCCGATGAGGTGGCGCCATGACGCGCAAATCCCTGATTGCCGCGAGCCTCGCGGCCGCCCTCATGCTGGCGCCGCCGGCGCGGGCCGCCTGGATCGTCTTCGATCCCTCGAACTATGCCGAGAACGTGATCCAGGCCGCGCGGGCGCTCGAGCAGATCAACAACCAGATCGTCTCGCTGCAGAACGAGGCGCAGATGCTGATCAACGAGGCCCGCAATCTTATGAGCCTGCCCTATACCGCGCTGCGGGAACTTCAGTATTCGGTCCAGCGCACCCAGTCCCTGCTGATGCAGGCCCGGAACATCGCCTATGACGTTCAGCAGATCGACCAGGCTTTCGCCACCACCTATGGCACCGCCTCGATCTCGGCGACGGACCGGCAATTGATCGACGGCGCCAGGGCGCGCTGGTCCAATACCGTGGCCGGGCTTCAGGATGCCATGCGGGTGCAGGCCGGAGTCGTCGGCAATATCGACACCAACCGGCTCGAGACGGCGGCCCTCTTGGGCGCCAGCCAGGATGCCGCCGGGGCCTTGCAGGCCACCCAGGCCGGCAACCAGCTGCTCGCCCTCCAGGCCCAGCAACTCGCCGACCTGACCGCCGTGGTAGCCGCCAACGGCAGGGCCGATGCCATCGCCGAGGCCGAGCGGGCCGCCGCCGCCGAGCAGGGACGGGAGCAGCGCCGCCGCTTCCTCACCCCCGGCACCGGCTATGTGCCGGGCAGCGCCCGCATGTTCCACGATTGACGGCGGGACCGCGTCATGGAGGGCACCGGCGTCATCGACCGCTTCCTGGAAGTCTTCACCCGTTACATCGATTCAGGCTTCGGCCTGCTCCACGGCGAGGTCGCCTGGCTCGCTACAACGCTGATCGCCATCGACATGACGCTGGCCGCCCTGTTCTGGGCCTGGGGTGCCGACGAGGACATTCTCGCCCGCTTGGTGAAGAAGACCCTCTTCGTCGGCGTCTTCGCCTATCTGATCGGCAACTGGAACACGCTCGCCCGCGTGGTCTTCGAGAGCTTCGCGGGGCTGGGCCTGACGGCCAGCGGCTCGGCCCTTGCCATCGAAGACCTGCTGCGGCCCGGCCGCGTCGCCCAGACCGGCCTTGATGCCGGCCAGCCCCTGCTCCAGGCCCTGTCCGACCTGATGGGCTACTGGTCCTTCTTCGAGAACTTCATCCAGATCGCCTGCCTGCTGCTCGCCTGGGTCCTGGTGCTGCTCGCCTTCTTCGTCCTCTCGGTGCAGCTCTTCGTTACCCTGATCGAGTTCAAGCTCACCACCCTCGCCGGCTTCGTGCTGATCCCCTTCGGCCTGTTCGGCAAGTCCGCCTTCATCGCCGAGCGGGTGCTCGGCAATGTCGTCTCCTCCGGCATCAAGGTGCTGGTCCTCGCCGTGATCGTCGGCATCGCCTCCAGCCTGTTCGGCGAGTTCACCGCCGGCTTCGGCGGCGAGCAGCCAACCATCGACGAAGCCATGGCGATCGTCCTCGCCTCGCTGGCCATGCTCGGCCTCGGCATCTTCGGGCCCGGCATCGCCAATGGCCTCGTCTCCGGCGGGCCGCAGCTCGGCGCCGGCTCGGCCGTCGGCACCGCCCTGGCCGCCGGTGGGACCCTCGCCGCCGGAGCGGCGGCCGCCCGCATAACGGCCGGGGCCGCTGCCGGTGCAGCCACCGCCAGCGCCAGGGCCGGTGCCGGCATGACCGGCGGCGCCTCCACCGCCTACGCCCTCGGGGCCGCCGGCGAGAGTGGTGCGGCCCGTGTTGCTCATGGCCTTGCCGGCGTCGCAAGGGCCGGAGCGGCTGCCGCCTCCCGGCCCTTCAAGACTGTCGCCGCCAGGTCGTCCGCCGCGATGGGTGAGGCTGCCCGGGAAGGAGCGCGCAGCGCCTTCGCGGCGACGGGCGGCAGTTCCACCGCTGGAACGGTCGCCGGCGACGCCACCCCCGTGCCTGAAGGCCCTTCTGCTGCCCCCGCCTGGGCGCGGCGCATGCAGCGCGCCCAAAGCCTGCATCAGGGCGCCACTACCGCTGCCCATGCCATCCGTGCCACCGACGGCCATGGCGGCGACACCTCCATCTCCCTCACCGAAGGTGACCGCTGATGTTCAAGCGCGCATCCGTCCGCTACGGCAGGACGCCGGAACCCGATACCCCCTACCAGCGCGCCGCCCAGGTCTGGGACGAGCGGATCGGTTCCGCCCGCGCCCAGGCCCGCAACTGGCGCCTGATCGCCTTCGGTTGCCTGATCCTGGCCGGCGGCTTCGCCGCCGCCCTGGTCTGGCAGTCGGCGCGGGGCACCATCGTGCCCTGGGTGGTCGAGGTCGACCGGCTGGGGGAAGCCCGTAGCATCGCCCCAGCGACGCCGGACTACCAGCCGGCCGATGCCCAGATCGCCTTCCACCTGGCCCGCTTCATCGAGCAGGTCCGTAGCGTGCCCGCCGACCCCATCGTGCTCCGCCAGAACTGGCTGCGCGCTTACGACTTCACCACAGACCGCGGGGCGCTGGCCCTCAACGACTTCGCCAGGGTTGCCGATCCCTTCGCCAGGGTCGGCAAGCAGCAGGTCTCCGTCGAGGTCTCCAGCGTGATCCGCGCCTCGCCCGACAGCTTCCGCATCGCCTGGAGCGAGAAGCGCTACGAGAGCGGCCAGCTCGCCGCCACCGAGCGCTGGAGCGCCATCCTCACGATCGCCATCCGCCCGCCTGCCGATGCCGACCATCTGCGCAAGAACCCGCTCGGCATCTTCGTCAATGCCATCGACTGGTCGAAGGAGCTCACGCCATGATCCGCCCGATCGTCCTGCTTGCTCTCTTGGGCACCTTCGCCCTCGGGGCCTGCGCCGGCCAGGCACCGCCCGCCATCCGCTACGACGATGCCGCACCGGCGGTGCGAGCCGCCGACCCGCCGGCGCCGGTGACTGTCGTCGACGTGCCCCGTCCGCTGCCCCTGCCGGGGCAGTTGCGGCCCCTCCCCAGCGAGCGCCCGCGGCCGGAACCGGCTGCCCCGGCGGTGCGGGTGGAACAGGCCAATGCGGCCGCGCGCATCCAGCCGGTACGGGACGGCTTCGTCAACGCAGTGCAGGTCTATCCCTTCACCGACGGTGCCCTCTACCAGGTCTATGCCGCCCCCGGCCGGATCTCGGACATCGCCTTGCAGCCGGGCGAGCAACTGGCCGGCACCGGGCCGATCGCCGCCGGCGATACCGTGCGCTGGATCATCGGTGATACCGAGAGCGGTATGGCAGAGAGCAAGCGGATCCATATCCTGGTCAAGCCGATCCGCGCCGACATCGCCACCAACCTGGTGATCAATACCGACCGGCGGACTTATCACGTCGAGCTACAGGCGACGCCCTCGACCTATATGGCTTCCGTCTCCTGGTCCTATCCACAGGACGAGTTGCTGGCCCTCCGCCGCCGGAACGATGCGGCCGATGCCGTCCGGCCGGTCGCCGAGGGCATCGACATCGCCGCCCTGAACTTCCGCTATGCGATCGAGGGCGATACGCCGCCTTGGCGGCCGCTCCGCGCCTTCGACGACGGCCGGCAGGTCTATATCGAGTTCCCCGCCGGTATCGGCCAGGGCGAGATGCCGCCACTCTTCGTCGTCGGTGCCGACGGCGGTGCCGAACTGGTGAACTACCGGGTGCGCGGCCGCCACATGATCGTCGACCGCCTGTTCGCCGCCGCCGAGCTCCGCCTCGGTGCCGAGCCCCAGCAGAAGGTGCGGATCGTCCGCACCGACAGCAGGCCCGCGTCATGACCGGCGCCACGCCACCGGAAGACGCCATGCGGCTCCGCGGCGACCGGCGGCCGGTGAAGCGGCTGTCGCGCCGGGTCGTGGTCCTGCTCGGCCTCGTCGCCGGCGGCACCCTGGGTGCCGCGCTGATCTACGCGCTCGGCAGCCGGCAGGGCACCAACGCCCCGGCCGAGCTCTTCAGCACCGACGTGCGCACCACGGCCGACGGCCTCGCGGCGCTGCCGCACGACTATGGCGCCGTGCCGCAGCTGGGGCCGCCGCTGCCGGGGGATTTCGGGAGAGCGGTTCTCGGGCAACAGGGACGGCCCGATGTCCCGCCAGCCGTCGATCCCGGCGAGCAGCAGCGCCGGCAGGATGCCGCCGCGGCCGATGCCAGCAAGCTGTTCGTCGGCGTGACGGCGCGGCTATCGCCGCCGGCGCCGGCTGGCTCGGCATCCGGGACGGCGGCGGCGCTCGCGAGCAGAGACGCCGCGACGGATCGGCACCAGGCACTCCTCGAAGCCCCTGTCGATCGCCGGACCACCGCCCCCGACAGGGTGTCGCCGCCCGCCTCAAGTGCCGTCCTGCAGGCGGGCAGCGTCATCGCCGCGGCGCTGCTGACCGGCATCCGCTCCGACCTGCCCGGGCAGGTCACAGCCCAGGTGACCGAGGCCGTCTATGACAGCCCGACGGGACAGCGCCTGCTGATCCCCCAGGGCTCGCGCCTGATCGGCCAGTACCAGGGTGGTGCCGACGCCGGCCAGCGCCGGGTGCTGCTGGTTTGGACCCGGCTGATCCGGCCGGACGGTTCTTCGATCGTGCTCGAGCGCCTGCCGGGATCGGACGTTGCCGGTTACGCCGGGCTGGAGGACCAGGTCGACGATCACTGGGAGAACGTGGCCAAAGCTGCCACTCTCTCGACGCTACTCTCGATCGGCTCGGAACTGGCATCGGACAGCGGTAACGCCCTGCTCTCCGCCCTGCGGAACGGCTCTCAGGACACGGCCGACGACGCAGGCCAGCGGATCGTCAGCCGCGAACTCTCGGTGCCGCCCACCGTCACCATCCGGCCCGGCTTCCCGGTCCGGGTCGTCGTCACCCGCGACCTCGTCATCCCCCCCTATGGAGAGACCCCATGACCAAGCTCAAGCTCGGCCCGATCGAGGACGACCGGCCCGTCAAAGCGACGGTGGAACTGCCGGCATCGCTTCACCGCGACCTCGTCGCCTACGCCGAGGCGCTTGGCCGCCACACGGGGCAGCCGGTCAGCGACCCGCTCAAGCTGATCGTCCCGATGTTGCAGCGATTCATCGCGACAGACAGGGGGTTCGCGAAAGCGCGTAACGCCAGACCAGCGTCGTCCACCACGCACTTTATGTCAACCCGTGCTCCGGCGAAAGAGAACGGGCAAGATCAATGAATTTCCTCAGAGCAGGACTCTGGTTAGCGCGCCACCAGATCGCGACGAAGGTCATTGGTGAGGCGACAAGCGGACGGCATACGGTCCCCGCAATGGAGACGGTGGCCGTCTCCGCGGTCAAGGCGAATCCCCGCCCCAAAGCCACGAGCTGATAGAGGCTCAGCAGGCCGACGCGACAACGCTCGATGCTGACTTCGTGACCGGGGGCGGACAAATGGCGGACAAGGAATTCGTGCATGCGGCATCCCGGTTCGGTGTCACTGACAATAAAATGTTGGCCCTCAAGATCCTGCCATCGGATCTCTGCTTTCTCGGAGAGGAGTTCCCCCGCCGGCATCACGACGAACAACCGCTCCAGCCACAACGGCACGGTCTCGCAGCCTGGAGCGGCGGAACCGTCGCAGACAAACGCGACATCGAGTTCCTGGCGTTCGATTGCCCGGACGAGGTCGGGCTGAATGCCTTCGTTCCAGTCCAGACGGACCCCCGGCTCCCGCCCCCGATGAACCGCGGCCAGCCGAGCCAGGAAACCAGACGCCAGGGGAGAAAAGAAGCCGACTCGAAGAACGGCGAATTCACCGCGTCCCATAGACTTGGCCAGCGTCGCAGCCGCATCCAGTTGGTCCACCCCCTTGCGTGCTTGGACGACAAAGCACCGTCCAGCTTCGGTCAAGGTTACGCCGCTCGTGGTGCGCACAAACAGCGCTACACCGAGCCGAGCCTCGAGTTCCAGGATGCGTTTGCTGACGGCGGACGGCTGAACCCGCAGTTGCTGGGCGGCACGTCGGAAACTTCGACATTCAGCGGCGGCAACCACATAACGGATTTGCTTGAGATCCACGAGCGCTCCCATGACCCATGCAATATTAAGAAGAAAGGCCGCCACTCCGCGAAATGGCATAAAATTAAAAAATTCAATATCAGAAATTGATCTAATTTTCGCATCACGATCTTATTTCTTTTAATAAATTCTATTCACGACCCCTGCCCAGCAACCCAATATCGTGTGCGATTTCTACAGCGTTAATTCTATTTTTTGCATCTAATTTTCGAGTAATATTTTTTACGTGAAACTTCACTGTTTCGCTTGAAACAAGGAGAATTTTTGCAATTTCTATATTTGAAAGTCCCTTCGAAACGAAAAATATTACCTGCTTTTCCCTGGCTGAAAGTACCGAATCCCCTGTCGGCGTTGAAATTTCGTTATCAGCAATTTCACTCGATTCACACCACTCGGACACCACATCATCTTGAATTGGCTTCAAATATTTGACTTCATCCTCAAATATCTGCTGACATCCAGAACCGCTTGCCGTCATTCTCGCATTGACCATGAGGCGATGCGCGTCTTGTCGCTGGCCCAAATGCCACCGCGCCAAAGCGGCAACACACTGTGAAGTAATAGTAAGACCAAAATTACCCATTGATGTGGCTCGCGAATAAAGATTCATGGCCAATGCTGCTGCTCGGTTATATTCTTGATGAGATATCATTAGGCGAGCCTGAACCAATTGCCTCTCCTCAAGCGAGGGAGCTTTGCTTTCGCCCGCCGGCACACTAAGGTCATGGTCTTTCTCAATTCGCCAGGCGTCCCGAATACGTCCTGCGCACAAAAGGACAGTGGTGAGTTCGCCGGCAATCAGATCTGTGAGGCGGGTCATGCCAGCCGCCCGGGAAGCCTGAAGGTCCGCCCTCAGCGATTGAATGGCTCGGCGAAAATCACCCCTCGCCAGAGCAAGGCGCCCCTTAAGTCGCGCCACGGCGAAGGCCATCTCGACCGTGACGTCGTTCCGGATCTGACCGCCGGAGAATTGCCCGAGCGCATCAAGCGCGCCAGGAACCTCGCCCTGCATGTAACGCGCTTCGGCCAAGCATACATTCAGGAGCCCCCACGCTTGCTTGTCCTGCCCCCGAACAACGGAGCCACCGGCAATTACCCTCGTTACAATTTGTTCGACTTCACCCGGTTTCCCTTCAAACAGAGCCAGCCGCGCCCTTATAATCGGGAGCCACAATCCAGCCAAATGAGCATCACTTCGTTCGATTGCTTCGCCCGCAGCATCGCAGAGGCGCTTAGCATCACGAATGCGTTTGAGAGCATAGGCCGTATAGGCCCAGGCCGTCAGCACATTCGCGCGCTGATATGTCAATTCGGGATGTCTTCGGTCCCAGTCCCGAAAATAATTCCAGGCATCAACGTACTTATCGGAAGTCGTTGCCAATACCGCCCTCGCCATCGCAAAATTCGCATGCGCCTCTTCTTCACTGGTTCCGACCGCAACATCCTTCTCCGTCATACCGCTCAACAGACCGGCGGCCACATCTGGATTGTTGAAGATATTCAGCCATACCAATCCGAGTTTCAGAGAAGGGTAATGCCGCAATTGCTCTTGCGTCAAATATTGTGCCCACCGGCCAATATTCGAAAATTGTCCCAACTTGAATCCAAGATCGAAGATGAGTGGTGACAGGTACTCGCAAGCCCAACCGACGTGACCGCCTCGTATTGCATGGTCCATTGCCATGTCGACCTGATCCTGCTGCCGAAACCAGATAGCAGCCTTCAGAAGGATCCGCTCGAAAGCCCCGGGATATTCGACCTGGAGCCTTGAGAGGAGAAACTCTCGAAGAAGCGGATGAAAAGCGGCAAATTCTTCGGACCGGGCGCCGCGATGAACGAGAAACCACTGCCTTTCCAGCTCCTCTAGAAGAGAGGCCGCTTGGACCAGGCCCGTCGCCGACCGACATAACGCCGTCGACACGACTTCGAGTGGACTGGATTTCAGAAGCAGTTCGCGGTGAGCGCAAGGCAATTTTTCCAGCACTTCTTCCATGAAGTAGGCCGAAACGATTTCATTCGCCCCTGACAATGCTTCCCGCAATTTCGCGGGATCATCGAGCCTTCGCCATTCCAGACTTGCCAGCCGCAGCATGACCGGCCAGCCGCCAGTCTTCTGATAGATCGCATCAAGTTCATTTTCCGCCAATGGCGAACCACGCCATCTGTCTGCTATGCGGGCAATTTCGGAGCGGGTAAAGGCGAGATCTTGCGCGCTAAGTCGAACGAGTTCACCCGAGAGTACAGCCTTGGCACGGGGGACTCGTATGGCCGTCCTTCCGGACAGTACGAAGCGAACCGTTGCCGGACAGGATTCTATCGCCCGCGCGATATATCTGAGAACATGCGGATTAACGACGGCCTCACAACTGTCCAGGAAAAGAGTGACCCCGGTGCCACCGCCACTCACAGTTCCAAGCAGGTGATTCATCAGTGCCGACAGATCGAGATTCTGAATACTGCCTGGTAAATCAATTGACCATTCTGATTTCAATACACCAAGCAAATTTAACTTTAGAGAACTTGGATTATTGTCCTTGCGCGAAAAGCACAGGTAAAAACTTCTTTCTCCTTTCTCCGTCAAAGCTCGACGCCATTGCTGAATTAGGGTCGATTTGCCGTAGCCGGCCGGAGCCTCCAGGAGAAAGATACTCTTGTTGTGATGACGCAGAAAAATCTCGCCCAGTATACTCTCGCGCTTCAATTCGTCTGGCAAGCTCTCATCGATAGAGAATTGCCCTGCGTTCCCATCGAGGAATATGTGCGTCACTTTTTGTTCTCCCTAGAAGAAAAAAATACCCCGGGGCGCGGAGGAGAACAAGGGCGCCCCGGGGTGAGTTCGCGTACTGTCGGGGGGGGCCCCACCGCACGCGTTTGATGTCAGAAAGAATAAGCCACATTCACGCCGATAAAATCTCGGTCGATATAAGGGTTCCGTGATGCGCCGCCGGAGCCCCCGGAACCGCCGCCCCAACTTTTAAAGTAATTGATATTCATCGCCCAGTTGTCGAGATAGTTAATTTTAAGACCAAAATTCATTGATGTTACACTTTTCGTAAACCCCGGAAGGGAAGCCGGTGTATTGCCAAAGATGCCATGGGAAAACCCGATCGACGGCGTCAGTGTGACACCATCAAAAACCCCGGGATAATCCCAAAAGAACAACCCTTGAATACCCCCCGACCATTGGGTCGGCTCCTTGGCCGTCGCGTAGAACGGAACACCCAGGTCTGTGGCCGCGATGGAGGGTACGACACCGAGCAACGGTCGGGTCGAAAACCCGGTAAATCCGGTTTGACCGTAGCCGGCATATTGTACGTTGGGATCCAGATCGACATGAATCGCCCCGAGTTCCACGAGGGCGAAGAGTTGGTTCGCGCCGAGCAGGCGCGTCACGAAACTGGACCCGCCGAAGATCTTGGTGAAGCGCACCGCCGCCTGCCAGACCTCATGCTTCTCGGCGAAGTCGATGCGCCGACCGGGAATGAACTGACCGTCCGGATTGTGGAAGCCGGGATCGACGAAGGGGGCTATCCCCGGATTCGGCACGCAGATGGTTCCGATGCAGACAGGCGTCTTTGCCTTCGTTCCCTGGCTGATGGGAACGCCACCTGCAGCGTTATACACGTTGGTGACGATCGCCGATTCAGAAATCAGAATGGGCACATCATGCTTCCAACTCACCTCGGCATTGATGGCGACACCAAGCGGGTCATAGGTCGTGTTGAAGGCAAAACCGAGCATATTCAGCCCGCTCGGATAATAGGTCGTGAATCGACCGTTGTCGAGGTTCTCCAGGACCTTCGACGGGGGCGACGTCCCGAACGGCGGCTGGATCAAGGCTCCCGTCAGCGGGTTCGTCAGCGCCCCGACAAGATCCGTCACCGGCCCGCCAAGCAAGCCAGAAAGGGCCGATGTCAACACATTCAACTGGTCGACGCCGAGTTGATCCAGCAAGCCCTGAACCAGGGGCACAGGCAGAGCGGCGGCATTGATCTGCCCTGTTCCATCCGCGAATTTGTCCGGCGATTGCCAGTAAGCAGAAGGCAGTCTGGAAGTATAGCGCGCAAAATAGAATTGAAATTCAGTATTATTCAAGTCTGGTGAGAAATATTTGAGCGCCACCCCCCAATCATGGACGTCAGGATCGTCCTCCACATACATCGGGAAATTTGCTGCCGTGATGATCTTGTTCGGATTGTCGTAGTCGGTTGTCCTCATCCCGGTACCGGCGGTATACGATCTGGGATCAAATGGATCTTCCGTCGTAGTGACGTATTTTACCCCGTCACAGAAATTATCCGTCGTCGAAAAGAAACTGCCGCAAGCGTCGAGCTTGAAGGGTTTGAAATCCAACTGATAGAAGGCCTCCATCGAAAGATTATTTGCGAGATCCAGTCCCACGGAAATCATGGGAACGGGAATAAGCGCATCCTTCAGTTCGGCGCCTGGAACACGGATTTTCTTTACGTCAAGAGGATTGACGATGGAAATGCCGTTGATAGTGAACAGCGCTTCACCCCAGTTCAGGATTTGGCTGCCAACCTTGACGGTGAGATTCCGCCCCCCGAGGTCGAAATTACCACCGACGTAATAGTCGAGAAGCTCTGCGTCCCAATCCGCCCTGTTGTCAGCCCCCTCCGGGTAGCGACCGCTGGTATAGGGGCGAAGTTCCGGCTTGAAGTCCGCAAGATCGTTATTGGCCGCGACAGAATCGTAGAACGCGGCCCCCCTGAAGAAAGCGAAGTAATTTCGCCACTTCAGTTTCAACTCGCTCGAAATGGTGCTGACCTGACTGATCAGGTCATATTTGTCGTAATTTAAATTCCCGTCATCAATATCCGAAACATTGCTCAAGCCACCATAATAATAGCCGTAATTCCGAGGATCTCTGTCGGCCATCCGCATCTGCGCACCGACCGAAAGGACCGTTTGAACGGAGCCTGTGACCTCGTCACCGATCTCAAAATCATAGGCTGCTGCTGCCGTTGTCAAAGCCAGAACACCCACTGCGGCCATTGCGGCAACCGACCATGGAACCCTTGTGCCCATCACTCTCGTGTTCCAGACCTCGAGCATTTCCCTCTCCTTCCCCGTTCTATTATTAATTTTCATACCACATGTTTCATGTGATAGCCCTTTGGCAACCGACCGCGAGCCCCCCGTCCCCCACTACGCACAGACACCACCATCATGCCGGGAAGCATCGAGACGAACAGAGGCTTCCCGGCTGGGTTTTACATCGATATCAGTTCTGTCCGAGACGACGCATCGCATCGGGCGTGAATTGCCCGGCGTCGAGATCCTGAACATTCCAGTTCAGCATCTTTTCTTCGTTCTTCAGACTGAAGGCGATATAGCGCCCGGACTGGAGATCGTAATTCACTTCGATGGCCGATGAGCAGAGCGGAATATCGTAGTAGTTGACGATCGGGCCTTCCTGGAACCGCCACAGAGACCCCCGGGCATCGTAAAGGTCGGAGGCCACAAGATTCCAACTGTCTTCGTCGAAATACATCGTCCTGCGGGCATATACATGCCTGACCCCCTCCTTGACTTTCGCCTCCACCACCCATACGCGATGCAGTTCGTAACGACTGTAATCCGGATTCACAAAATTCGCGGGCAGGATATCCTTATAGCTATGTTTATCGGACATCAATTCATAGGCATTGTAGCCGATATACATTTCCCGCTGCGGCTTCAGTTCCCATGTGAAGCGATCGGTCGCGCCATTGAACATGTCGAACTGATCGGTCGTCGCCAGGCCATCGCTATTGAAGAGCGGGTTGTCGTAAGACAACTCGGGTGCGCGCAATACGCGCCTCGTGCCAGGATTATATTGCCAGGCTTGGCGCGGCAATTCTTTCGCGTTGATCGTGTCATGGACCAGGATGACCGAACCGGCGAGACGGGCCGGAGAAGTCGTAATGTTCAAATAGGAAATGGCGATATTCTTGAGTTGACTGACGTCAGTGACATCGCCGATCGCATTGATGCCGGGGCCGGAGTAATGAAGGATCGCTTCGTCCTGCGTCTTGATGGAAGTGAAGCTTCCGTCTCGGTTGACCGCGGCGGTGTTGAAATAGCGCCGAATCTTGAAACCGCGATAGCGAAGGCGATGGTTCCAGACGACCTCGACACCAGATTTGGGAATAGGAAACGGATTGCCGACAATCGCGCCGTTGAGACCGTTTTCATCTTCGGTCATGGTCGCGGAAACCGCATTGAGCCTGCCTGCCTCGTAGACCCGCTCGGGCAGCGAACAGGATCGCCGAGTCTGGTAGACGTTGAGCTTATACCCAGGATAGGCCTTCAGCATGGCGAACTGGCCGTCGGGAATCTTGCCCTTATACTGGTCGGCATTGGCACCGGTAATGGCGAATTTGAGAGGGTCCGCCGAATACGGACTGATATGGTGCATGCCGGGCGTATAGCCGGCCGGCGGTGTCGTAATCCCACCCGTCCATGCCGGAATTGAGCCATCGGCGTTGCCCGCCTTGATCGCACCGACCGGCGTGAGATCCTTGCCGAGACGGTCCGCCTCCGACTGGCTTACCTTCGCAAAGGCCGACCCGGAAAGTGCAACCATCGCGCCGAAAGCGACGGCCAGAGTCTTGACGTTCATTATTCCTCCCGCTCACCATTTTGCATCTTACTGGCGATTTTTTTCAGCCTAGCACATCGACTGACACCCCCCCCCTACCCGGTCGGGGAGGGGTGCTCATCCCGCTCCGGCGGTTCGGCCAGAGAACAAAGGTTGCCAAACAATTCCTGGAGCGCCAACCGCCGATCAACAGGCTCCGAATAGCCAAGGGCAGGCAAGTTTCGGGACCAGAAATCGAGGGTGGGGCGTCGGCCGTTACTTCCTTTCCGCCAGCCTCACCATCAGCGTGTCGTAACCCCGGATAAAGTTCGACTGCACCATGGTCGGCTCGCCCAGGGTTTCGATCCGCTCGAAGCGGGTCAGCAATTCCTCCCACAGGATGCGCAACTGCAGTTCCGCCAAGCGGTTGCCCATGCAGCGGTGGACGCCGAAACCGAAGGACATATGGTTGCGGGCGTTGGCCCGGTCGATAATGAAATCGTCGGGGCGCTCGAACACGCTTTCATCGCGGTTGCCGGAGGCATACCACATAACCACCTTGTCGCCCTTCCGGATGAACTGGCCGTTCAGCATGGTGTCCTTCTTGGCGACGCGCCGCATATAGGCGAGCGGGGTCTGCCAGCGGATGATTTCCGACACCATGTTGGGGATGAGGCCGGGGTCCGCCTTCAGTTTCTCGAACTGGTCCGGGAAGCGGTTCATGGCCAGCACGCCGGCCGACATCGAATTGCGTGTGGTGTCATTGCCTCCGACGATCAGCAGGGCAAGGTTGCCGATAAATTCCATCGGCCGCTTGATCAGGTCCCTGGTGCTCTCGTGGCATTGCATCTGGGTAATCAGGTCGAAGCCGGGTGCTTCCCCGGCGGCCGACCGCGCCGCCTTGTCGTGCCAGAGCGCCTTGAAATGGCGGGCCATGTCGATGGCGCCATTCATCAGTTCGTCGAGATCGAGCGGTCCGCCCGTGGTCTCGGCGCTGCCCGCCAACAGATCCGACCAATAGACCAGCTTTCGTCGCTGTTCGTAGGGAAAATCGAGAAGGGTCGCCAGCATTCGCGAGGTCAGCTCGATCGAGACATGGTCCACCCAGTTGAAAGCCTTGCCGACCGGCAGATTGTCCAGCACGTCCTGCACGCGCTGGCGGATCAGGCCCTCCATCTCCTTCAAGTTCTTGGGGGCCACTACCCCCTGCACGGCCTGGCGCTGGTGATCATGCCTTGGCGGGTCCATGGCGATGAACATCTCAAGGTTCATGCCCTTCGGCGGTTCCCCCAGGACGATGAAGGGTTCGGCCGAGAACAGGTCGTGGCTCTTGTCGACATGGAGAATGTCCTCATAGCGCGTCACCGACCAAAAGGGGCCGAAGGCGCTGTTCGGCTGGTAATGGACCGGCGCCTCCTCGCGCAGGCGCTTGAAGTAGGATTGCCAGCGGCCCTGGCGGAACAGGAAGGGGCTGCTCAGGTCTATCTGCTCCAAGGGCAGGTCGGCGACATCGGGCAAGGGGCGCTCGGCGAAGGTGGGCGGCCGGGCATCGGCGAAAGCCATGCGCCTCAGTTTCTCATAGAGATGTACGCTGCGGAATTGCAAGCTCATGGGGATGACGGACTGCGCCGTGGTGATCGCCCTGTCGAGAACCGTCGCCTGAGCAGTGGCGATCACTTTGTCGAGAATGGTCATGGCTTGGCCTGTCGTAGGGGGAAGTCCGGGATCACATCTGGAATTCGGGCAGGCGAACGGTCATGCCGTCCATCGCCGCCGACAGTTTAATCTGGCAGGCAAGGCGCGAGGCCGGCTGGCGTTCCGGCGACATGCTCAGCATCCGTGCCTCCTCGTCGCCCTGCGGGCCGAGGGCCGGGAGCCATTGGTCGTCCACGATCACATGACAGGTGCCGCAGGCACAGGCGCCGCTGCAATCGCCACCGATGCCGGGTACCCAATGGGCCGTCGCCACCTGCATGAGGGACTGGCCTTCGATCAGCCTAGCTTCATGCACCGTGCCGTCATGCTCGACGAAAATGATCTTGCCCATGCCCTGACTCCCCATTGTTCAACCAATGTTGGCTGTAGATATTGCTTTCATTGCCGCTCATCTTGTGCGCAGCCTGATCGCTCGGCTATGTTGATCTGGGTCAGTTTTTTGTGAGAACAGATCAAATGCGTTTCCTCATCCAGCGCCGGGAGCCGGGCCTGCCGATGCATGTCCTCTTGCAGCTGCTTGAGTCCGGAGTTCTGGGCGAGGGGGAACAGGCGCGGTTCCGAGCCATCCTAGCGCGGGAGGGGATCGAACTCCCGGCGATCGAGGTCCCCGGGGCGCAGGCGCCCATGCGCTGGTTCCGGGAAGCCTGCCCCGACCTCGATGCCGACAAGGCATCCTGCATCGGCTATTTCGCCGGCAAGAAAGTGCGCCTCACCTCGAGCAGTCTGCTGAGCCTGCCCCTGGTCAGCGCCAGCTCGGTCAGTGAAGCGCTGCATCTGCTGAAATTCCTGCCGCTGATCTCGAATGTCATCAGCGCGACTTTCCTCGAGCGTGAGGAAGCCGTGCTGATCATGCTGACCATCGATTCCGGCGATCCGGTTCTCGACCGCCTGCCCCTGTTCTATTGCGCTGCCGCCTTCATCCGCCTGCTGAGGATTCTGTCAAGCGAGGCGCTGGAACTGACGTTTCACATCGCCTGGCCCATGCCTGAGGGGTTGGCGGATCATCCCGACAGTCTTGCCGTCGGACTGCGCTTCGATGCGCCCATGCATTACATTGCGGTGCCGCGCGAGACGCTGGAAACGGTCTGCCGCTTCGCCGACCCAATTGCCTACAACAGCGCAGTGGCCAGCCTGACGGCCCTGCAGTCGAGCAAAAGCATGCCCGACGAGATCGCCGCCCGGGTGCGCTGGCGGCTGGAGGCACGGCCGGGCCTGATCCGCATCGACGAGGTGGCGAAAGCCATGAATCTCTCGGTCAGCACACTGAAGCGGCGGCTGGCGGATGCGGGCACCACGTTCAGCGCTCTTCTCGACGAGACGTCGAGGGACCGGGCGAAACTCATGCTTGCCGACGCGACGATAACACTGGACGCCATCGCGCTGACCCTTGGCTACAGCGATCTGGCCAATTTCTCGCACGCATTCAAGCGCTGGACAGGAACATCGCCGGGCGTGTTCCGGCGCCTGGCCGTCAGCGAGGGGGGAAAGACATGACTCGCTGAAGGGCCGATCGCGCAACATCACAGGACCGTCGCCGAGACCGAACACCGGCGAGCGGTCGCTTCTTGCAGTTCATCAGCATCGCTGCTGCTTCCAACAGCCCGGGGCGGCTCCCCCTTCGGTCACTGATGCCCCCACTTCCGTTCCCAAGAGGCAATGCCTCACCCCGCTGTCGCGGTCACCGGGAGCTTATAGTCCTTGAATTGCTCGCGCAGCCGGGTCTTCAGCAGCTTGCCGGTCGCGGTGTGGGGCAGTTCGTCGACGAAGACGACATCGTCCGGCATCCACCATTTGGCGATTTTGCCGACCAGAAAGGCAAGCAGTTCACCCTTGGCGACATCTTTGCCGGGCTTGCGCACGACGATCAGCAACGGGCGCTCGTCCCACTTCGGATGGAAGACGCCGATCACCGCCGCCTCGGCGATCGCGGGATGGCCGACCGCGGCGTTTTCGAGGTCGATCGAGGAGATCCATTCGCCGCCCGACTTGATCACGTCCTTGGCCCGATCGGTGATCTGCATGAAGCCCTCGGGATCGATGGTGGCGACGTCGCCGGTATCGAAGTAGCCGTCCCCGTCGAGGATATTACCGCCGTCCCCCTTGAGGTAGGCGCCGGCGATCCAGGGGCCGCGCACCTTCAGGTGGCCGAAGGCCTTGCCGTCGCGCGGTAGCTCGTTGCCGTCGTCGTCGGTAATTTTCATCTCGACACAGAAGACGGCGCGGCCCTGCTTGCACTGGATGTCCAGGCGCTTGTCGAGCGGCAGCTTCTCCATTCCCGCCTTCAGCGCACCGAGCGTGCCGAGCGGGCTCATCTCGGTCATGCCCCAGGCGTGGCAGACGGTGACGCCATATTTGGTCTCGAAGGTCTCGATCATCGAGCGTGGCGCGGCAGAACCACCAATGACGACGCGCTTCAATGTGGAGAGCCTGCGGTTCTCGTCCTTCTCGAGGTGCTGGAGCAGCATGAGCCAGACGGTCGGCACCGCCGCCGTCATGGTGACGCCTTCGGTCTCCAGCAGCTCATAGATGCTGGCACCGTCCATTGCAGCGCCCGGCAGGACGATCTTGGCGCCGGCCATGGGCGCGCCATAGGGGATCGACCAGGCGTTGGCATGGAACATGGGCACGACCGGCAGCACCACGTCGGCCGAGCGCATACCCAGCGCATCGGCATTGTTGGCGACCATCGAATGCAGCGCGGTCGAACGGTGCGAATAGAGCACACCTTTGGGATTGCCCGTGGTGCCCGAGGTGTAGCAGAGCGAGGACGCGGTGTTCTCGTCGAACTCCGGCCATTCGAAGTCGGCCGAGGCGGCCTCGACCAGATCCTCGTAGCAGAGGGCGTTGGGGATCGTGGTCGTGGGCATATGCGCCCGGTCGGTCATGATTACGAAATGCCGGATCGAGGGCAGCTTGTCGGCCAGCTTCTCGATCAGCGGCACGAAGGTGAGGTCGACGAACAGGGCCTTGTCGCCGGCGTGATTGACGATATAGGCGATCTGCTCGGGAAACAGGCGCGGGTTGATCGTGTGGCAGACCATCCCCGAGCCAGAGACGCCATACCAGAGTTCCAGGTGGCGGTAGGTGTTCCAGGCGAGCGTGCCCACCGTATCGCCCAAGCCGAGCCCGAAGCTCTTCAGCACGTTGGCGACCTGGCGCGATCGGCGCTCGCAATCGGCATAAGTGTAGCGGTGGATCTGCCCCTCGACCGTCCGCGTCACAATTTGCCGTTCTCCATGATTCCTGGCGGCGAATGTCAGAAATGAAGAAATGAGAAGCTGTCGATCCTGCATAAGCCCGCGCATATGATTCCCCTCAGGTGATTATTGGCTGGTTTCTTGCCCCGACAATATATGGAAAGACGAATGTTCGGAGGCGAGCCAGGACGGATGTTGACGTTGATTCAAAAAAGAGCCCCAGGATGCCATCGCAACACGAAGGCATCCCGGGGCAAGTGGCGTACCGGCTGTGGAGGATAAGGGCCGCCGGATACGCAAATCCTTAATTCCCGAAAATCTCTCCAGGTAGCCGCCACCCGGGCGGCGCCATCAAGAGAACGCACGCTCCCATCGGCGCCTCAGCAATGCTTGCCGTGATAGCCGCGCAGGGGACCTGCCGCACCGGCGTCACTTCCACCGCATTTTCTCCGTCTCCCTGTTAGTGCTGGGCAACGGGGACCCGCACAGTCAGGCCGTTCAGGCTTTCATTGATCGTGACTTGGCACGCCAGCCTCGAGTTGTCTTCGACCGCATTGGCAAACTGAAGTAGAGACTTTTCCGCTTCCTGCTGCGGCGGCAGACGATCAATCCAGACCGGCTCCACATACACATGGCATGTCGCACAAGCGCAACTGCCGCCGCAGTCGGCATCGATCCCGGGCACCGAATTGTGAACGGCTGCCTGCATCAGTGTTTGCCCTTCGGCGACCTGCACCTTCGTGGCGTGGCCATCGGGCGAAATGAAAGTGACATCGAACATGATTTATCTCCTCGCTATCAGGCCAACTTCTGGCGCTCCAACCCGGCGATGACTCGCCGAAGGTAACAGGAGCTGATGGCCTCCTTGTTATTGTTCCGCGGGCGCCGACGCCGATCCGTCGGCGCCCGAAAATAGACGAACCAGATCACGCCGCGATGCGGACAGGCAGCGATTCGTACCCCTGCACGAAGGGAGAGAGGACCCGCTTGGGCTCGCCCACGACCTGGATCTGACCCGCCTTCGGCCAGCGTTTCAAAGCCTCTTCCCATACGATGCGAAGCTGCAATTCCGCCAGCCTGTTGCCCACGCAGCGGTGGATGCCAAAGCCGAACGACAGGTGATGACGAGGCTGTGCCCGATCAATGAGATAGGAATTGGCGTTCTCGATCTCGTCCTCGTCGCGATTGCCCGACGCGTACCACATGACGACCTTGTCCCCCTTGCGGATCAATTTGCCGCCGAGTTCGGTGTCCTCCAGGGCAGTCCTCCTCATGTGGGACAGGGGCGTTTGCCACCGGATGGTTTCGGAAACCATCGACGGAATCAGCGACGGATTCGCACAGAGCTTTTCATATTCCGCCATGTGCGTATTGAGCGCCAGCACGCTACCGCTCATGGTATTTCTGGTCGTGTCATTGCCGCCGACGATCAAGAGCAGGACATTGCCCATGAATTCCTCGGGCGCCATGTTTCGCGTCGCATCCGAATGGGCGAGGAGCGAAATCAGGTCGTTTCCTGGTTCGGCATTCACCCGCTCATTCCACAGACGGGTCATATAGGCGGCACATTCCCCCAGAATGGCCATGCGCTGCTCTTCCGTATCGACGAGGCCGGTGCCGCGCAGCGCCGTGGTCACATCCGACCAATATGTGAGCTTGGCACGGTCTTCCCAGGGAAAGTCGAATAGCGTCGCCAGCATCTGCGTCGTCAGATTCTTGGAAACCAGCTCGACCCAATTGAAAGTTTCATTCACCGGCAGCTCGGCCAAGGCCCGGGCCGTTCTCTGCCGGATCAACCCTTCCAATTTCGCCAGATTTTCGGGGGCAACCACGGGGCTGACCGCCTTGCGCTGAACGTCATGCTTCGGCGGGTCCATCGCGATGAACATCGGCAAGACCACGGCGGAATTGGATTCGCCGTCGATGATGGTGATGCCGCCGTAACTATGGTCGGACGAGTAGACCTTGGGATTCGTCTCGACCTGGACGATATCCTTGAACTTCGTCACGGACCAATATGGCCCGAACATGCTCGTCTTGCAGAAGTGAACAGGGTCCTCCTTCCGCAGCCGAGAGAACAGTTTTTCAGCCACATTGTCCCGGAACAATTCGGGATTCGACACATCGATATCTTCGAGCGGAATCTTCTCGAAAACATCCGGGCCGCTGTGCGCCCAATTTATTGCTTCGTTCACGTTCCTGCCTCCCGTATTGCG
This sequence comes from Zavarzinia compransoris, assembly GCF_003173055.1. Classification (NCBI taxonomy): domain Bacteria; kingdom Pseudomonadati; phylum Pseudomonadota; class Alphaproteobacteria; order Rhodospirillales; family Zavarziniaceae; genus Zavarzinia; species Zavarzinia compransoris. Next base: position 58,026 of record NZ_QGLF01000002.1, on the reverse strand, counting down.
GAATGTTTCTGGGCGAAGACCTCCGACACCATGCAGGCTCTTCGATATCCGCACGCTCTCAATTATCGCGCAATCAAAAGCATTCTCCCCTCCCCGTTCGGGTAGGCCCTGTCCTCCAGCCGATAGCCTAACGATAAGGGGAAGCCTTCGGCGGCCGCCAAGCCGCCAAAGCTCTGCGTTGGCCGATGCCATACGGTCGCCGCGCGGATTGAATTGCACCGGGAGGAAAAGCAAAAAATGGCGGATTTCGACTACATCATCGTAGGTGGCGGCAGCGCCGGCTGCGTGCTGGCAAATAGATTGTCGGCAGATCCGAAAAACAAGGTCCTGTTGCTGGAAGCCGGCGGGAAGGATAAAAGCCCACTTATTCACATGCCTGCTGGTGTAATAAAACTATTAGGCGGCACCAAGGCAAATTGGTACTACCATACCGAACGGCAGGAGCATCTCGACGGGCGGTCTCTGTTTTGGCCGCGCGGTAAGGTTCTAGGCGGCTCATCGTCGATCAATGGCATGATTTACATTCGCGGACATGGCCGTGACTACGATCAATGGCGCCAGCTTGGCCTGACGGGCTGGGGCTACTCCGACGTTCTGCCATACTTCAAGCGAAGCGAAGGCAATGAAGGCGCGATCGATGCCTTCCATGGCGGTAAGGGCCCGCTCATCGTCAGCCATGCCGAGCGGACGAACCCTCTCTTCGAGGCATTTGTCGAGGCCGGCGTCCAGGCTGGTCACAAGCAGACGGACGATTTCAACGGCCGTCAGCAAGAGGGTTTCGGCCCCTACCAGTTGACCATTCGGGACGGTCGGCGTTGCAGCGCAGCGGTAGCCTATCTTCGGCCGGCCCTGGGTCGCCCCAACCTCGCGGTGATCGTGGAGGCGCTGGCGACGCGAGTCATCATGGAGGGGCGCAAGGCGATCGGTGTCGAATATTTGCAGGGTGGCCGGCGGCACACCATGAAGGCCGCTCGTGAAGTTATCCTCGCGGGCGGCGCCGTCAACTCGCCACAGCTTCTGATGCTGTCGGGGATCGGCCCGGCGGCCGAGTTGAAGAGGCACGGCATTGATGTATTGATCGATCTTCCTGGTGTCGGTAAAAACCTCCAAGATCATCTCGATGCCACGGTGATCAATCGCTGCCTGTTGCCGATTACGCTGCATAGCCAATCCAAGCCGGTAGCCCAGACTCTCACCGGCATGCAATATCTGTTGTTCAAGAAGGGCCTCGCTCGATCGAACGGACTGGAATCGGGAGCCTTCATCAAAACCAGGCCGGGGCTGGAAATTCCAGATGTCCAGCTTCACTTCTTGGCAGCGGTGATGCAGGACCATGGGCGCGAGAAGTCGCCCGGCCATGGCTTCACCGTGCATCTCTGCCAGCTCCGGCCCGAGAGCCGCGGCTACATTGGCTTGCGTTCGGCAGACCCTACCGATCATGCCATCATTCAACCGAACTACTTCGAGAGCGAAGTCGATCGCCGGACCATGCGGGACGCTGTGCGTATCGTGCGTGACGTACTCAAGCAACGAGCGATGCAGCCCTATCTGGGCGTTGAATTGGAACCCGGTGAGGCGGTACGCAGTGACGGGGAGCTGGACAGCTGGCTGCGCGCCCATGCGGAGACCATTTACCATCCAGTCGGTTCCGCTCGAATGGGTACGGACTCCATGGCCGTGGTTGACGAACGCTGCCGAGTCCATGGCGTGGCCAACCTCCGTGTCGTTGATGCGTCCGTCATGCCGACATTGGTCGGGGGCAACACCAATGCCCCCACCATTATGATCGCAGAAAAGATCTCGGACGACGTTCTGGGCAAAGCGCCACTCCCTTCCGAGGCCATTCGCATCGCTGAAGACGAAGACGACAGTACTCGTCAGTCGTTCGCGCGATAGTGGGCGATCAGGGCTCCTATTTTCGACCCTCCCGAAAATGAAGTTTCCTGACCTGATCCCGATGGCGGGCAAGCAGCGCCATCGGGATCCTACAGCAAGATCAGCGGAGGCCCCGCCTTAGGAAGGGTCGGGGCCTCCGGTCACCTGCCGGATTTTCCCGGATCGCGCCCGCGGGCCGGCGGCGGGACATCGGCGGGGACGGCACGCCGGCGGAATTCGCCCGGGCTCTGCCCGGTCCAGCGGCGGAAGGCACGGCCGAAGCTCGACTCGTCGCCGTAGCCGGCGAGGCGGGCGACCCGCTTCAGCGGAATGTCGCCCCGGCGCAGCAATTCTTCAGCCCTGAGCCGCCGGGCCTTGGCCTTGAGGTCGAGGAGCGAGGTGCCCTCCTCCTGGAGATGGCGTTGCAGGCTGCGCGGCGACAGGGCGAGCTGGCCGGCGATCGCTTCGGCACTGGGCGAGACGGCCCCGCTAGCCGCGATCACGCTGCTGATCCGCTGCGACAGCAGGCGGTCGCGCCGATATTGCCGTGCCATCAGGAAAATCGGCTTGTGCAGCAGCCGGCGCAGCACCGCGTCGTCGCGCACCACGGGAAGCTCGAGATAGGCGGCATCGAAGCGAAGCTCGGCCGCGGGCGCATCGAAGGCGATCTCGCCCCCGAACATCAGGTCATAGGCTTCGGCATGGGCCGGTCGTGGACAGGGGAAGCGCGCGGCATTCAGCGCGATCCGGGAATCCGCCAGCCAGCAGGCGACGCCGTGCAGGTTGCGCAACAGGCCAGCCAGGCAGAATTCCCTAAGCGCGCCGAGGTCGACCGCTTCATGTGCCCGGACCACCGCTTCCGCCCCCTCGACCCGAAGCTCCAGGGCGACGTCTTCAGTCAAAAGCCCGTGATGCCGGCACCAGCGCCGGATCGCCACATCGAGCCCCGGCGACGGCAGCGAGGCGCGCAGCAGCATGCCGTAGCTGCCCCAGGGCAGGCGGCGCGAGAACCAGCCCAGCGCCTCGTCGTCGAGCTCGCGCATGGCATGGCTCGACAGTGCTTCGAAGGGTTCGATGGCGACCCGCCCGTCCGGCGCCGCCAGGACCTCCGGCGGAATGCCAGCCTGGCGCAGCGCCGGCCCCGGGTCCATGCTCCGGCGCTCGTAGACGGAAACGATGGCACGGACGAAGGCGGCGGGCGTTCGGGGGATCGAGGTTATCTTGGGCATGGGCCACCTGTCGTGGCGCATTCTGCACAGGAATTGGCGGGGACGGCAATCGGCGCCACGCTAGTTTTCAGACAGGTTGGGCTCTCCGGGGTAACCAACCACAAATGAGGAGAGGAAGTCCTGCCGACCCGCCCGCTTCCGGCCACTATGGTGGCTGCGTCGTCGGACAGGACAAAAACCGCCCACGCCCGGACGGGTTGGTGCGGACGGTGGGCCGCGACGGGCGGCGCTGTCCACCGTGCAATCCGGCACCAGAACTGTCGGCGCAAGGCGTCGGCACTGCGCATTCGGGAGGAAACAATGTTCGACGCCGTCATGAATTTCGGCTTGGGCGAGGAAATCGACGCGCTGCGCGCCACGGTCCGCCGTTTCGCCGCCGAGGAGATCGCGCCGCGGGCCCGGCAGATCGACGCCGACAACGAATTCCCGGCCGACCTGTGGCAGAAGTTCGGCGCCCTCGGCCTGCTCGGCATCACGGTGCCGGAGGCGTACGGTGGCACCGGCATGGGCTATCTCGCCCATTGCGTCGCGATCGAGGAGATTTCGCGCGCTTCCGCCTCCGTCGGCCTGTCCTACGGCGCCCATTCCAACCTCTGCGTCAACCAGCTCCGCCGCTGGGGCAATGCCGAGCAGAAGGCGAAATATCTGCCCAAGCTGATGTCGGGCGAGCATGTCGGCTCGCTCGCCATGTCGGAGCCGGGTGCCGGTTCCGACGTCGTCTCGATGAAGCTCCGCGCGCGGAAGCAGAACGACGGCTACGTGCTGAACGGCAACAAGATGTGGATCACCAACGGTCCCGACGCCTCGACCCTGATCGTCTATGCCAAGACCGATCCGGAGGCCGGGCCGCGCGGCATCACCGCCTTCCTGGTCGAGCGCGGCATGACCGGTTTCTCGACCGCGCAGAAGCTCGACAAGCTCGGCATGCGCGGCTCCAACACCTGCGAGCTGGTGTTCCAGGATTGCCTGGTGCCCTTCGAGAATGTCCTCGGCGAAGAGGGCAAGGGCGTGAACATCCTGATGTCCGGCCTCGACTACGAGCGCGTCGTGCTGGCGGCCGGCCCGCTCGGCATCATGGCGGCGGCGCTCGACATCGTCGTGCCCTATGTCCACGAGCGCGAGCAGTTCGGCAAGCCGATCGGCACCTTCCAGCTCATGCAGGGCAAACTCGCCGACATGTATACGACGATGAATGCCTGTCGGGCCTATGTCTATGCCGTGGCCGCCGCCTGCGACCGGGGCGAGACGACGCGGAAGGACAGCGCCGGCTGCATCCTCTATGCCGCCGAAAAGGCGACCCAGGCGGCGCTGGAAGCGATCCAATGCCTGGGCGGCAACGGCTATATCAACGATTACGCCACCGGCCGCCTGCTGCGCGATGCCAAGCTCTACGAGATCGGCGCCGGCACGTCGGAGATCCGGCGCATGCTGATCGGCCGCGAAATCTTCGCCCAGACGGCCTGAGACCCGCCATGGCCCGGCTCACCAGCAAGCTCAACCCGAACGATCCCGGCTTCGCCGCCAATGCCGCGCGCATGGCCGGCCTGGTCCGTGAGTTCGCGGCCCTCGCCGAAAAGACCGTGAAGGGCGGCGACGAGAAGTCGCGCGCCCGCCATGTCGCCCGCGGCAAGCTCCTGCCCCGCGAGCGGGTCGCCCGGCTGCTCGACCCCGGCAGCCCGTTCCTGGAGATCGGCCTGTTCGCCGCCGAAGGTGTCTATGACACCGAGATCCCGGCGGCCGGGGTGATCGGCGGCATCGGCAAGGTGGCCGGGCGCGATTGCCTGATCCTCTGCAACGACGCCACGGTGAAGGGCGGCACCTATTATCCGCTCACCGTGAAGAAGCACCTGCGGGCGCAGGAGATCGCAGCCGAGAACAACCTGCCCTGCCTCTATCTGGTCGATTCCGGCGGCGCCAACCTGCCGAACCAGGACGAGGTCTTCCCCGACCGCGACCATTTCGGCCGCATCTTCTTCAACCAGGCCAATATGTCGGCCCGGGGCATCGCCCAGATCGCCGTGGTCATGGGCTCCTGCACCGCGGGCGGCGCCTATGTCCCGGCGATGAGCGACCAGACCATCATCGTCAAGGAACAGGGCACCATCTTCCTGGCCGGCCCGCCCCTGGTGAAGGCCGCGACCGGCGAAGTGGTGGATGCCGAGACGCTGGGCGGTGGCGACACCCATACCCGCCTCTCCGGCGTCGCCGACTATCTGGCGGAGAACGACGCCCATGCCATCGCCCTGGCCCGCCAGGCGGTGCGCAACCTGGGCCTGCCGCCGGCACCGGCGATCCCGCTCCGCCCCGCCGTGGCGCCGGCCATGGACCCGGAGGAGATCCTGGGCGTGGTGCCGGCCGATGCCCGCACCCCCTACGACATCCGCGAAGTGATCGGGCGGATCGTCGACGGTTCGGATTTCGAGGAATTCAAGGAACGCTTCGGCACCACCCTGGTCTGCGGCTTCGCCCATATCGACGGCATCCCCGTCGGCATCCTCGGCAACAACGGCGTGCTGTTTTCGGAAAGCTCGCAGAAGGGCGCCCATTTCATCGGGCTGTGCTGCCAGCGCAAGATCCCGCTGCTGTTCCTGCAGAACATCACCGGTTTCATGGTCGGCTCGAAATACGAGGCGGGCGGCATCGCCCGCGACGGCGCCAAGCTGGTCAATGCGGTCTCGACCGCGGCGGTGCCCAAGGTCACCGTGATCGTCGGCGGCTCCTTCGGGGCCGGCAATTACGGCATGTGCGGCCGCGCCTATGGCCCGCGCTTCCTGTGGATGTGGCCCAATGCCCGGATCTCGGTCATGGGCGGCGAACAGGCGGCGGGCGTGCTGGCGACCGTGCGCCGCGCCGCCGTCGAAGCCCGCGGCGGCAGTTGGAGTACGGAAGAAGAGGCCGTCTTCAAACAACCGGTGATCGACCAGTTCGAAACCCAGTCGCACCCGCTCTATGCCTCGGCGCGGCTGTGGGACGACGGCATCATCGACCCGCGCCAGACCCGCGACGTGGTCGCCCTGTCGCTCCGCGCGGCGCTGAACGCGCCCATCGAGGAAACGCGCTTCGGCGTGTTCCGCATGTGAGGAGGGGCGGATGTTCCAGAAGATCCTGATCGCCAACCGTGGCGAAATCGCCTGCCGGGTGATCGACACCGCACGCCGCATGGGCATCGCCACCGTCGCCGTCTATTCGGACGCCGACAGCAATGCCCGCCACCGGGCGCTGGCCGACGAGGCCGTGCACATCGGCCCGGCGCCTGCGGCCGAGAGCTATCTCAAGGGCGAGCGCATCATCGAAGCGGCGCTCGCCACCGGGGCCCAGGCGATCCACCCGGGCTACGGCTTCCTGTCTGAAAACCCCGGCTTCGTCGAAGCGGTCGAAGCGGCCGGCCTCGTGTTCATCGGCCCCTCGCCCGCCTCGATCCGCGCCATGGGGCTCAAGGACGCCGCCAAGGCGCTGATGATCGAGGCCGGCGTCCCCGTCGTGCCCGGCTATCACGGCGAGCGCCAGGACGCCGACTTCCTGGCCGCCGAGGCGGACAAGATCGGCTATCCGGTGCTGATCAAGGCGCGCGCCGGCGGTGGCGGCAAGGGCATGCGGCTGGTCGAAAAGCCGGCCGATTTCGCCGCGGCGCTGGAAGGCGCCCAGCGCGAGGGCCGCGCCAGCTTCGGCGACGGCGCCGTGCTGATCGAACGTTATGTGACGAGCCCGCGCCATATCGAGGTCCAGGTCTTCGGCGACCGCTTCGGCACGGTCGTGCACCTCTACGAGCGCGACTGTTCCCTGCAACGCCGCCATCAGAAGGTGATCGAGGAAGCCCCCGCCCCCGGCATGACCGCGGAGCTGCGCGCCGCCATGACGGCGGCGGCGGTGAAGGCGGCCAAGGCGGTCTCCTATCACAATGCCGGCACGATCGAATTCATCGTCGACGGTTCCGGCCCGCTCCGCCCCGACGGCTTCTGGTTCATGGAGATGAACACGCGGCTCCAGGTCGAACATCCGGTGACCGAGGCGATCACCGGCCTCGACCTCGTCGAATGGCAGCTCCGCGTCGCCGCCGGCGAGCCGCTGCCGCTGACCCAGGACGAGATTCCCCTGAACGGTCACGCCTTCGAGGCCCGCCTCTATGCCGAGGACCCGGGCAAGGGCTTCCTGCCCGCCCCCGGCCCCCTGCTCCATGTCGCCTTCCCGGAAACGGCCCGGATCGACACCGGGGTGCGCGCGGGCGACCGCATCAGCGCCCATTACGATCCCATGATCGCCAAGCTCACCGCCCAGGGGCCGAGCCGGGCCGACGCCCTGTTCCGCCTGCGCCGGGCCCTGGCCGCGACCCATGTCGCCGGCACCGCGACCAACCTGAGCCTCCTCCAGGCGCTGTGCCGCGACACCGATTTCGCAGTGGGCAAGATGGACACCGGCCTGATCGGGCGGAAGCAGGAGGCGCTGACCGCCGCCGCGCCGCCGGACGATGCCGCCATTCTGTTCGCGGCGATGACCGCCCTCGACCTCGACCCGGCGCGGCCGCAGTTCGGCTTCCGCCTGTGGGGCACCGGCACCGTGCGGGTCGAATTCGTCTCCGGCGACGACCTCGTCGCCCGCGACCTCCGCCTGCTCGGCGCAGGCCAAATCGCGGTCGAGGACGGCGGGTGTTCCACCGTCTTCGAGGCTGTCGCAGTCGGTCCGGACGGCTTGCGGGCACGCCAGGGCGGGCGCAACCTCGACGCCAAAGTGGCCCATGTCGGCGATGCGGTTTCCTTGCTGCTCGACGGCAGGATCAGTGATTTCGCCCTGATCGACCCGCTGGCGGTGGAGCACACGGGCGGTGCGGCCGAGAACCGGATCGTCGCCCCCATGACCGGCGTCGTCCGCTCGGTCCCGGTGACCGCGGGCAGCACGGTCGCCAAGGGCGACATCCTGGTCGTCATGGAGGCGATGAAGATGGAGCACAGCCTGCGCGCCGCCGCCGACGGCGTGGTCGAGGCCGTGCATTGCACAGTGGGTGACACGGTCGACGACGGCACCCTGCTGGTCGATTTCGCCCCGCAGGCGGCCGAGGGTGCGCCGGTGGAGGACAGCCTTGTCTGAGCCCGTCACCATCTATGAAGTCGGCCCGCGCGACGGCTTGCAGAACGAGGCCGGCTTCGTGCCGACCGCGGACAAGATCGCCTTGATCGACCGCCTGTCCGAAACCGGCCTGACCCGGATCGAGGCGACCAGCTTTGTCTCGCCCAAATGGGTGCCGCAGATGGCGGACGCCGCCGAGGTGATGGCCGGCATCCGGCGGGCGGCCGGTATCCGCTATGCCGTGCTGACGCCCAATCTGCGCGGCTTCCAGGCGGCACTGGCGGCCGGTGCCGACGAGGCGGCCATCTTCGCCTCGGCCTCGGAAGGTTTCAGCCGGAAGAACATCAACTGCTCGATCGCCGAGAGCCTGGAGCGTTTTGCCCCCGTGGCCGAGGCGGCCCGGGCGGCCGGATTGCCGCTGCGGGGCTATGTCTCCTGCATCGTCGAATGTCCCTATGACGGGCCGGTCGCCCCGGCCGCGGTCGAGCGGGTCACGGCGGCGCTGCTCGGCATGGGCTGCTATGAGGTTTCGCTCGGCGATACGATCGGCCGGGGCACGCCCAAATCCGTCGAGCTATTGCTGGCGTCCCTGTCCCGTTCGATCGCACCGTCGCTGCTGGCCGGCCATTTCCACGACACGGGCGGCCTTGCCCTCGACAATGTCGGGGTGGCGCTGACTTACGGCATCCGCACCTTCGACAGCGCCATCGGCGGCTTGGGCGGCTGCCCCTATGCTCCGGGCGCCAAGGGCAATGTCTCGACCCTGGCGCTCGCCCGCAGGCTGGCGGCAGAGGGTTGGGATACAGGGCTCGACCTCGCGGCGCTCGAACGGGCGGAAGCCTTCATGGCCGGCCATATCGCGGCTGCGTACCGCGCCGCCGACAGTGCTTTGTCTCTTAACCGGTGAAGTGCTCGATCTCGATCTGATCGCGCCGCTGGTATGTATCCATCCGGCGGGGGCCGTGGCTTGCGTTTCCGGCTGTCAGCTCGCCTTGGTCTTGCGGCGGGTCCATTTCCGGGCGAGTTGATGGAGTTCGTCCTGTATCGCCGCCGGGGCGAGGTAATCCGGGTCGTAGTCCTCACCGGCCCAGGTGATCATGTCGTTATGCTGCTCATGGTCAGGATCGGCCAGGGCTTCGAGGAACTCCTGGTATCCCCACGGCCCCCCCCCCCACATCTTCGGGCGGGCAGCGCCCGCTGGCGCCGAGCAGGAGAGGATAATCGACATCGGGCGTGGCCGGCGCGATCTTCTCGACCTTGACCGTATGTTCCCAGCCGTCGCCGAAGTTGTATAGATATTTGAAGCTGCGGGCACCGGTATCGGCGATGACAGCCTCGAGCTTGGCCTTGCGGGCATCGAGGATGTCGTGCTCCCAGTCCGGATCAGGAATGCCGAAGCCGACGTCCCGGAAGCGGAACTCGTAGAGATGACTGTCGGTCCAACCGAGTGCCACTTGCAGGACAAGATGCAAGCGGTCGAGCCGCAGGGCCAGCGGCACCTCGATCCGCCGCATGACCGCGGGCTTCACGTCGTCGAGCTTGATCTTGAGACGGGCGATGGCCGTGGTCGTCATGCGGCATTCCTGTCGGTGGTGCGGCCGCCGATGTTCCAGTTCCAGGGCAGGAGTTCGTCGAGCCGGTGCGCGGGATGTTCCGCGATGCGGGCGAGGATGTCGGCCAGCCAGGCCTGCGGGTCGACGTCGTTCATCCGGGCGGTGACGATCAGGCTGTACATGACGGCGGCGCGCTCACCGCCGCGGCCGGAGCCGGCGAAGAGCCAGGACCGTCTGCCCAGGGCAATGCCGCGCAGGGCACGCTCGGCGGCATTGTTCGTGAGACAGATCCGGCCGTCGTCGAGGAAGCGCGTGAACGCGGTCCAGCGCCTGAGCATGTAGTCCATGGCCTTGGCGACGTCGTTGCCGCCGGACAGCCGGGCGCGTTCCTCGCGCATCCAAGCTTCGAGAGCGGCGACCAGGGGCATGCTGAGATCCTGGCGGACGGACTTGCGCTCGGCGGCCATGTGGCCGTTGATCTCGCGCTCGATCGCGAACACCGCGTCCATGCGCCGGGCGGCCTCGATCGCCAGCGGCGAGATCACCGCGGTCTTGCCCTGCGCCCGTTTCCTGGCGCCGGCGGCGATATCGGCCAGGACGAAGAACTTCCGGCGCGAATGAGCCCAGCAAGCCGCTTCGTTGACGGTTCCCGGCTGACGGCCTGCCTCGTAGAGCTTGTTGTAGCCGCCATAGGCGTCGGCCTGCAGAATGCCGGCATAGGTCGACAGGTGCCGGTGGGGATGCTCGCCGGTTCGATCGCGCGAGTAGTGGAACACCGCGGCCGGCGGCGCCGGCCCGCCGAAGGGGCGATCGTCGCGGACATAGGTCCAGAGCCGCCCGATGTCGGTCTTGCCCCGGGGCCAGCACCGGCACCGTTGTGTCGTCGCCGTGCAGCCGCTCGGCGGCCAGTGTGTGGGCCTCGATACGCGCAAAGAGTGGCGCCAGGGCGAAGGCGCAAGCGCCGACCTGATCGGCCAGGGTCGAGAGGCTGAGCGGCACGCCTTCCCGGGCGTAGCGCTCGGCCTGGCGGTTCAGCGGCTGATGCTGGCCGAACTTCTCGAACAGGACCGTCGCCAGCAGGTTGGGCCCGGCCCAGCCGCAGGGTGTCGGATGGAACGGCGCCGGCGCTTGAGCGATGGCCTCGCAGTCCCGGCACGAGACCTTCTCCCGCACGGTCTGGATGACCTTCCACTGCCGGAGGATGACCTCCAGGGTCTCGGTGATGTCTTCCCCCAAGCTTGGAGAGCTTGGTGCCGCCGCAGCAGGGGCATGACGCCGGCGCCGGCAGGGCCACCCGCTCGCGCGGCAGGTGTTCGGGGAAGGGCTGGCGCGACGGGCGCTGGCGGACATGGCCTGCAACCACGCTCGCCTTGGCGACAGCCATCTCGGCCGCGAGGTCGTCTTCGCTGGCCGAGGCCTCCAGCTCCTCGAGCACCAACTCCATTTGGTCGAACAGGCGCGCCGAGCGTTCCGATCGCTGGCCATAGATCTGCCGGCGCAGCTTCTCGATCTCGAGCTTCAAGTGGGTGATCAGCGCCTGGTCGCCGGAGACCTTGGCCTGTGTCGCCGCCGCGACTGCCTCTGCCGCCAAGGCCCGGGCCTCGGCCGCCGCCAGGGCGGTCCGCAGGGCCTCGATCTCGTTCGACGCGCCATCCATGGGATCAATAAGATCACATCCCGCCGCCCAGGCAACCCCGGATCATGCCTGTGAGCCACCCCGTCGCAGTCAACCGGCGTGCTGCGGACGCCAGCTGTGCCGGGGATTGCGCCAGTCGATCCCTTCCAGCATGTTAGCCCAGCTGCGCCGGCGCGATCGCGACCGCGCCACCGGCTGGCGAGGGCCAGATGAACCGGCCCTTCTCCAGCCGCTCGGCGTAAAGCGACATGCCTAAACCATCGTGCCAGAGAACCTTAACCAGGTTGCCCCTGGCACCCCGGAACACGAAGAGATCGCCGGCATGAGGATCACGCCCGAGCGCCTCCTGGACCTGAAACGCCAGGCCGTTCATGCCCCGACGCATGTCCGTCCGACCGACCGAGAGCCAGACCCGGACACCCGACGGCACCGCGATCATCGCAGCACCCGAAGGGTCGCCGTTACCAACTCGGTGGGCGCGCCGGCCGCCCCCTGGGTGACACGAGTGACTGTTCAACGGCGTATCGAGTCTTCTCGGAGTGATTTTTTGGTCGTTTTTTAGATCGAGTGCGGTTTCCGAAAGGAGAGGACGATGACAATAATGAAACTGGCAATTGCCCGCGATCAATTCGCTGCGGTGCCGCCGGATACGCCTCCCCTCCAGGGTGTCCGGTGGCCCGTTTCCCCCAGCAGCCTCGCGGCGCTGATCGATCTCGGCCTTTCTGACGGGCAGATCGCTTTCTATTTCTCGATCAATGCCAATCGGGTGCGCAGCCTGCGCAATTGGTACGGGCTGTGACGTGGGTGGCGCCCGGCCCCGGGATCGCCGCAAGGCGATGCTGGATGTCAATCGGCATCGAAGATTGGCCCCGTATTGGAGTGGGCCCCTGGGGTCGGACAGTCGGGCGTGAAAGAATTGACCCACGAGCTGGGCTTTCGAAAGATGGAAGCCATGGCCAAGCATCGCACTGACGCGAGAAGGCAAGAACCGAGGGGCTGTCGGTCCTTACCTTCCCTGGTGCCGCGAGGGCCGGCCCCCTTCGACCGCCGACGGAAACGGTCGAAGAGACGTTCGCTCAGAAGCTGAGCAGATCGTTTACCGCGTCGAGGGTCGGATCCAGCGCGCCCTGATCTGCCCCTACCAGATTGTCGACCAGGGTGGTGACCGGGCCGAGAACGCCGCTCTGGCCCCGGGTGATGTCATTCAGCGGCGCGGTCAGCGGCGAGAGCACGCCGGTCTGCGGATCGACGAGGCCGCCCACCAGATTGCCGACGAAGGCGAGCGGGGTATTGTCCAGCAGATTGCCCACCGTACCATCGACCACGTCGATCAGCCCGTCGTTGTCGGCCGCCGCACTCGGACCGCCGAGCAGGTCGTTAACGGCATCGAGGGTCGGGTCGAGCAGGCCCTTCTCCGGCCCGGCCAGCGCATCGACGAGTTCGGTCACGGCGCCGAGGCCGCCGGTATCGATGTCCGTCAGGCCGTTCAGCGGCCCGGTCAGGACGGCGAGCGCCCCGCTGTCGGGATCGACCAGGGTATCCACCAGATTGCCGACGAAGGCGAGCGGAGTATTGTCCAGCAGATTGCCCACCGTGCCCTGCACGAGGTCGATCAACCCGCCGTCGGTGGTCGAGCGGGTATTACCCGTGAGCAGGTCGTTGACGGCATCGAGGGTCGGGTCGAGCAGGCCCTTCTCCGGCCCGACCAGCGTATCGACGATTTCGGTCACGGGGCCAAGCGCCCCGGTCTCGACATCGGTGATCGAGTCGAGCGGCTTGGTCAGCGGCGAGAGCACGCCGGTCTGCGGATCGACGAGGGCACCGACCAGGTTGGTCACCGGTTGCAGGATGGTGTTGTCGGTCAGGTTGTGCAGCACCTTCTCGATCGAGCAGATCAGGCCGTCGGTGGTGCCGCAAGCCTGGGTCTGGCCACCGCCGCCGCCGCCGCCACCGCCGCCGCCGCCGCCACCGCCGCCGCCACCGCCGCCGCCGCCGCCACCGCCACCCACGTCGCCGAAGCCGTCGCGGCCGTTGAGCGCGCCACCCACCAGGCTGATCTGCCGGATGCCGAAGCCAGAGCCCGCCGAGAACAGGAAGTTCGGCCGGTTCAGGTGACGGTGCATGTCGATCAGGGTCGGTTCCGACTGCTGCTTGGTGCGGTCAGTGGTCAGCAGGTTGGTGCTCGAATTCAGGTAGAAGCGCAGACCGGCCAGGCCCATGGCGCCCTGCTGGTCAAAGATACCGGTGGCATAGAGCACCATGCCCGGGATGTCGGTCAGCAGCGCTTCGACCTGGACGTCGCCGCCCAGCTCATTGCCGCGTGAGTAGCTGACGCCGCCGCCGAGACGGAGGTTCGGGTTGGCATAGACCGACAGGCCGGCACGGCCGTAGAGGCCTTCGATGGCGTCGCCCGTCTCGTAGCCGACCATGCCTTCGAGGGTGACATTGTCGAGATAATATTCGGCGATCGCCGCGACGCCGTATTGCGCCACGCTGTCGACATAGACGCCGCCGGCGGCGACGCCGATCAGGAACTTCTGCGGGTCACGGTAGAACAGCTGGGCGGCGCCGCCGGCAAAGCCGATCTCGTCCGCAGTCACGCCGGCGACGCCGTCGACCTGCAGGCCGAGCTGATCGCCCAGCGGAATGGTCAGGCTGGGTGCACCGCCATAGGTGCCACCGTTCTCGTCCGCGCCACCGAAGAAGTCGAGGCGGAAATTGGATTCGGCGACCGCGCGGTTGCCGAGGCCAAACTGGTCGCTCGAAACAGGAACCGCGTCCTGTGCTTCTGCTGCCGGACTGGCTGAGAGAAAGACCGAAACGAGCAGCGCTCCATGACCGACGGACACCAAGAGCCTGCGCCAGGCAGTGATTGATTTTCCGTGTTTCGATTTTGCAGTCATTTTAGACCCCCTTACGCCCCACTGCGGCAGGAACTTTGTCGACCGACCGATAAACATTCATGTTGGCAACAATATAACCCGGTATGATTTATTGTCACTTGGTTTGCACTGGTGCCGCCAGCCAATTTGAACCGCGCCGGGGTTGTCGGAGGCGAGTTGATTTGAGTCACGCCGCCCACGCCTCTGGTCTGGTTCCCGCGCCTTCTCCATGGCGCTCGCGGATCCAGTCGCAACGGGCGAGCTTGAGGAGGAGCCCGCCACGCGAGGCCATGGACGACACGGAAGTCGGTATCCTCGACATGGGCATCGTGGCGAAGCCAGGCGGCGCGGACGCGCGCTTCGAAGCGCTTCTGGCGACACAGCGTCAGTTCGCGTTCAAGCGGCCGGGCGACGGGCGCCACTACTTATTTCATCAGCGCTCGCCAGGCGAACCAGACGAGGAAAAGGCCGATGACGGTCACCACATAGCCGGGGCCCGTGTCGATGAAGAACAGGACTTCGTCGAGGATGGCCCCTGGGCTGCTGTTCGACAGTGTGTTCAGGAAGTGCATCGCTCTATTCCCCTCCCCCCCGCCAGGGCAGGGGCTTGACGACCGATAAATATTCATATTGGCGGCCACATACACCAAAATGATTGTTTGTCACCCCATCTTTCGCCGGCTGCCGCCAGCCGATTCACCCAACCCTGGGCGTTGTGAACGAGGCGGTCGAGAAGGGCGTCTGCCAAGGTGGGATCGTCAAGATCCTCAACGCCACTTTGCAACGCGGCCGGTCCACTTCATGCGCACTCCCATCGCCCAACGGCCTCTACAAGGCCGTGGCGCTCCTTCGAGACCGTCGAGTTCACGCCCCTCGAATAGGTGGGCTGGTTCAACAATCTCGGTCTTCTAGAGCCGATCGGATATATCCCGGTCGAGGCAGAACGGCGATATTATGCGCAGCGAGACACAGCGAAGGAGGCATGTCGCATATGAAACCGGAACTGGACCATGCTGCCGCCATTGCCAAGGCATTTTTCGGCAAACAGCATCCGCTGTTCAACGCCTTCGGCATCGATGTGGTGGCAGTGGCCAACGCCAAGGCTGAAATGACGATGCCGTTTTCCGAGACGCTGGCCGATGGCCGCGGAGCGTTGCACCGGGGCACCTTGGTGACTCTGCTCGACACGACGTGCGGACTGGCCATCTTCTCCGCGCTCGGCTCACTCCGGCCGATCGCCACCATCGACCTGCGCGTCGATTACCTGCGTCCTATTCCGGCGGGCAGTGGCCTGCGTGCGGTGGTCGAATGCATCGACCGGACGGACAGTGTCGCCTTTATCGCCGGCCGAGGCTATGCGCTAGATAACAAGACGCCGCTTGCAACGGTTACCGGCTCCTTTGCCATCGATACCCTGGGGCCGGCGTTCGACTCGACGCAAGGGAGTGCAGCATGACGGAATTGGCGCGGGAAATGCCGGAGTGTACGGCGGTACCTTTTCATCAGTTTCTGGGATTGACCGAGGAGACCGTGGACGGCAAGACTCGTTACTTCATGGATTTTTGCGAAGTTCATGTCGGCAACCCCATGATCCGGACTTTCCATGGTGGCGTTCTTGCCAGCTTTGGCGAAGTGGTTGCAGCTACTCATCTGGCACGCTCCTTGGGGAGGGGTGAGCTGCCGACTTGCTCCACGCTTACCTTCGATTACCTGCGGCCGGCTTTCGCCGGCACGATTTGCGCCGTGCCAAATGTCGTGCGGACGGGGAGGCGCATTACCACCGTCTCGGTACAACTACGCCTGGAAAACAAGCTGGTGTGCATCGGGCGCTTCCTGTTTTCCGTTGGGGCATGAACGGTGGCCGGCTCCAAATCGGAATACCCCGGATAGCGTCGGAATCCGCATGTAGAGGGGGCCACTACACTAACCACGGATCTCTGCTTCCAGCTGGATGAAGCACGGGGGTCAGGTCAGTTCGGCCGATGATGCCTACTGCGACGTATTGCCGCTACCATCTACGCCACGCTTTCCTCTGTGGTGCTTCCACGTCGCTTCCACGGGCTCGGCTGGGCGGATTGGAAAGACAACAAAAAGCCCGCCAAGCGATTGCTTGTGCGGGCTTTATTTGGTTGCGGGGGCCAGATTTGAACTGACGGCCTTCAGGTTATGAGGCAGATTGTTGAATCTCTATCTATTTGATATTTATTGCTATATTCGTCACAGAAAATTTTATGTGTGAGAATTTGTGCTGAATTAGGGAACAACTTGGCGCATCAATGCCGATGGAATCTGGTGCAACACACACAGACAGTCGCCAGAGCTTTCAACGCTTGGCGGGTTGCCTCCGTTGCTTTGGCAACGCGTTCGGTGGCACCGGCAGCCATGTAGTCGGGAGGGAAATTCGCGGTTTCCATCTCTATCTCCTCGTGCCCCAGCGATCAGGAGTTCAAGCAAATAAAGCAGTCGGTACGCCGAGCGCCGGGCCAGCTTCGGCAAGCCGCTGGTCGAGCGTATGCACCCGCGCGCCGTTTTCCGATGCGATGGCAAGATGCAGCGCGTCGCCGGCCCGAAGCCCGAGGGTATGTTGTCCAGCAAAGTTCGCAGCAGCCCGCAACTGCCCGTTTGTTACGGGCAGCACGGTGAGGCTCTCGGCGACCAGCTGATTGAACATGGCGAGAGCCGCCGCGCGCTGTTCCAGGCCGATTTGTCCGGTCCGCAGCTTGATCGCCATGGCGGAGGATATCTCCGCGACAGTCCAATCGCTGATCAGGAACTGCGCCGGATCCTGCTCCGCCAACCAGGTTTGAACGCGCGGCGTCATCGCTTCGTTGGAGAGCGCCGCGACGATCAGCGATGTGTCGAGATGATCATCAGTAGCGATCGCCATCCCGCATCAAGCGCACGAGGTCGGCGGCACTCTGGGGCTGCGGCGGCATCCCTGCTGTCAGCGATTGAAGCAGCGCGGCATCGATGGCTTTGCGTGGCCTGACCACCGCGATGAGTCGCGCAACCGGCTTGCCG
This sequence comes from Zavarzinia compransoris, assembly GCF_003173055.1. Classification (NCBI taxonomy): domain Bacteria; kingdom Pseudomonadati; phylum Pseudomonadota; class Alphaproteobacteria; order Rhodospirillales; family Zavarziniaceae; genus Zavarzinia; species Zavarzinia compransoris. The sequence continues at coordinate 40,769 of NZ_QGLF01000002.1, read as the reverse complement.
CGGGTGATGTCGATGGAGTGACCAGCCTCGATCCGAGCGATCAACTCGCTCAGACGAGCCTTGGCATCAGCCAGACTGATCGCATCCATGTCTCGCTCCTGACCATGTAGATAGTCATGTAGCGCGTCATGGTAAAAATTTCCAGCCCTGCGGGATCCCCGTCATCGACTTTACGTGGGTTATCCCGGTGGGTGCACAGGCACCTCCCGCACCTTGCGCTTCGCCGCCTACGGGGGCGCTGCGCGTCGTCATGGCCGAGGCTTCTTCACCAACCGTTTGATCCACACCACGACCACGCGACAACATCCCTGACGACCCAGGTTCACACCCCAAAGGGGCTGATTTCAAATCGGAACAAGGGGCCGGTGATTGATTGGAATACCTGGCCAGCTTCGTCGGAATCCGCAAGAGGACCATGTCCCTTGCAGCACAGGGCGGGGAGCCTTATCTTTTCATCATCTGGATGGGACAAGTGAGCGATGGCAAATCGAAAGGTAAAAACGTACCACACGGCTAGGTCGGCGCCGGGCTATCGCGTCGTCACCTTGCGGGAGGCCGCGGAAGTCACCGGGACGGAATTCGTCGTCGTTGAACCGCGCCTCCAGCCGAAGCCGGCACGGCGCCGGGCGATCGCAGCCGCGGTGGCCGCCGTACTGGCGGAGAGGCGTGAAAAGGAGCAAGCGGCCCTTGGCTAACCAAGCCGGGAAGCGTCCGCTCCCGGAAGTCTTCCTGAACTGTCCCTTCGACGATGCCTACCGTCCACTCTACCAGGCTATCGTATTTACCGTGATGGCGCTCGGCTATCAGGTTCGCATGGCCCTGGAGATCGAGGATTCGGCGCAGTCGCGCTTGGCTAAGATCGTCGGCATTATCCGCGAAACCCCCTATGGCATTCACGACATCAGTAGGGCCGGTGTGGATCCGGACAGCGGCTTGGCTCGGTTCAATATGCCGCTGGAGCTGGGGCTGTTTCTCGGGGCAAAAGCATATGGCGGCACGGTCCAGCAACGCAAGATTGCCTTGATCCTCGACACCGAGAGGCACCGCTACCAGCGATTCATTTCGGACATTGCCGGTAACGACATCCAGGCCCATAAGGATGACCCGCGCAACGTGGTCACGAAGGTACGCAACTGGCTCGCCACCCACGCAGGGGCAGGAACCGCCGTCCTTGGTGGCGCCGGCGTATTTGCCCACTATCAGCGCTTCCTGGTAGATCTTCCCGCCATCCAGGACCGGCTGGGGCACGACGACGACCTGCCGTTCGTCGACTATCAGACCGTGGTCCGACATTGGTTGGCCGGCAGTCCTTTGCCGGACGCACGCGCGAGCTGATCGGGCAGGGTAGGGGCCTGCGCGACGTCTTCACACTCACTTTCCGGCCACATTGTCGATAATTCCCGATTATCGACAGTATCGAGGCCGCCCATGAAAACCTTCTCCACCAACAACCTGCTCAAGGATATCCGGACGGTCACATCCGCCGCCGCGAAAGCACCCGTGCAGATCACGCAGTATCGCAAACCGAGGTTCGTGCTGATGAGCATCGATGACGATGAGCGGTTGACCAACAGCGATCCCCGCAAGGTCTATGCGATAGAGGAAACGCCGCCCGAGCTGCGCGCCTTCATGCTCGCTGAAATCGACAAAGTCCTGAAGGACGACAAAGATGACCGACAAGCGCCATCAGGTCTCTTCTGAATATGAGGTCGATGCACCCGTCAACGCCTGGACACCAAGGCCTTCTTCGGCGATTTTGATGTCGATGACGCTGGTGTCGTTTTCGCCTCAGTCGTCGACGGCAGACTGCACGCAGCTATCGCCGCGCTGATCACCGATGGGTCGCAGATCGTCGACGTCCTTGCCTTCAGGGGTGACCGCGAACGGCATCCTCAACAACGAGATGTATATCGGCCGCCTGGTCTGGAACCGGCAGCATTTCATCAAGGACCTCCTTCAGGATCGCACCCTTGAAGGCGACAACATCGACAAGTGAGTTTCCGCGATCCAATCGCCTTGGAGAGACGGCGGATGCGCCAAGGCGTGATGCCCTCATGCCGCGCCGCTATGCATTCAGGCCTTGTCCTGCATCAGATACTGGCGGGTCAGGATCTTGCCGTCCTCGACCGCCGGCTGATCGAAAGGATCGACATTCAGCAAGGCGGCGGCGACGATCGTCTCCAGCGTGAAATGCATGAATAGGCTGCCTAAGGCCTCGACGTCGAAATGCGGGATGGTCAGGCGGCGCACGGGGCGGCCGAACTTCACCAGCGTATCGGCGGTCGCCCGTGCCTGGGCGGCGACAACGTCGCCAATATGCCGGCCCGCCAGGAAGGCGAGGCTCGGATCATCGGCGAGGTCGGCGCGAACGACGCCCCCCTGGCCCTTGGTTGCCAGATCAACCACGGTGAAGAGCTTGTCTGCCGGCCCGTCGAGGTAAAGCTGAAGCTGGCTGTGCTGATCGACGGGGCCAATCGCGGTAATTGGCGTTGTGCCTTTGCCGTGCTTGCCGAGGCTTTCCGCCCAGAGCTGGCGCCACCAGGCGGCGAGGCGTTCGAGTCGGTCACCAAAGCCGAAAAACACGGTCTGCGGCAGCCCGCTATCGGCAGCCGCGATCGAGACCGCTGCGCCGACGGCGGCCGGCGCGAGCATCGGATCGGCGGCGTTGATGTTCTGTTCAAACGTTCGTGCCGCGCCGCGGCGAAGCGCACGCGGGTCCAGTCCAAGAATCAGCGCGGGCAGAGCGCCGATGACCGACAGCACCGCGTAGCGGCCGCCGAGATCGGGATCATGATCGATCACGGTGGCACCAAAACGCTCGGCCAAATTGCGAAGCAGGTTGCTCCGAGGCTCCGTGATCACTGTGAAGCGCCTGCCGATCGAATCCCGGCGAAACCCCGCCTGTTCCAGAGCATCGATGACAACGAGGAGTTGGGTGATCGTCTCGGCGGTACTGCCAGATTTGGAGGCGACGAGGAAATGGGTGTTTGCGATGTCCCCCGTATCGAGAGACGCGGCAAGACTAATCGCGTCGAGATTGTCGAGGAAGCCGAGGCGGGGGCGGCCCGCCGGGCCACCGAACGGCGTCTGCACCAATTGGGCGATTGCCTGCGGCCCGAGCGAGGAACCGCCGGTGCCGAGGAAAACGACTTGATTACAGTCGGCTGCGACTCGGGTCGCTATTTCGGTCTGGCGATCGAGATCGTCGATGCGATAGGGGATCGTGAAATGCGGGAGGGCGCCGGTCCTGGTCTGATCCGCAAGCCGTGCCACGATCGCCCGTGTCTCTGTCAGACGACGGTCGAGAGCGGAACCGTTGACCGCGCCCCCAGCGCAATCCTCGATGGACTGGGTAAACCCCCGCGCCGCAGCGTCGGTCTGAAGAAAACTCATGACCACTTTAATGCTTTCTCTTGGCGGCGGCCTGTCGTCTCGCATTCAGGGAGAAATTGGAGATCGCTCCACCAATCGGATCGGCGTCAGAGACCGAGGGATCCGAGGCATTCACCATGCTCATGCGGATTTTCCAGTTCGTCGGCCCATCCGCCCCCGATTGTTGACAGAATAACCTAAGTCCGCTTCAACCGGAAGGCTGCATGCCGTTGCGATAGCAGTTGCCATGGCACGATCGGTATCCCCGACTATCATGGCGGCACGCGATGGCATGCCTCCAGCCCATTTTACAACGCTAAGGGCATGTTTTCCTTGTCGACTCCTCGGGCGATCTGCCCCCGCTTTCAGCGAGGGCATGACCTTCCTGGACGTTGATCGTCAACCAGGTCAAGGATGCAGCGGAACAAGCTACGCGGCATCGCGATACATTCCGACGCGGAGCTTAGCGCGGGTGGGCGGCCCATCCCGCAGAAGGAAGTTACATCCAGCTTAAGGCTGGCAACGCGGATTGGCGAGGATAGGGTTGTATGAAGTGTGGTTCGTTTCCTGAAAGGTCTTTAATATGCGCCTCGCTTTGCGCTCTGTCGCAGTGTCCTGCTTGCTGGCAATTGCAGTACTATCATTGCTACCCGGTAACCTACGACCACACACTGGGGCGTCGGGCAATTTCGAGCATATCCTGGCGTTCGCGGGGGCGACCTTTTTCGTTAAGCTCTCGTGGCCGAGGATCAGCTTCTGGCCAACTGTGGTTCTAATGTTTGCCATCTCTGGGCTGCTTGAATTGTGCCAGTTCCTCATCCCCGGCAGAGGACCCCGGCTCGACAATTGGTTAGCCTCGACTATTGGCGCAGCCATTGGATGTGCGGCCGCTCACTGGCTTCTAAAATTGAGGCGCTGACCCGCCCCGCTGACGACGGATCGCGAACCGTTATGCTTACCATCACTCGGCGACGAAGGGGAAGAACGGCGATCAGAGACTCTTCCCGTCTAGAGCTGGGGGCTTTCACAGCCAGCCCCCTTTCAGACCGGAAAATTTCACCAAAATTCGGTGACGACGGTCCGCTTCGTTCTCTTTCCCACCGCTTATATGCGCCTAACCGCGGGATTGGTTGAGGGATCGAGATTGGCCCAATAACCGCTTTGGGTGTTAATACATCCAAAACGGTTTTAATTTACGATCTATCTCGTAGCCAACGAGGTCGATCATGTTCTCGCCACTCCGGACCGCCATCCTTCTTCTGCTGCAGGCTTCCTGCATCCTCATGGCCACTGTCGCGGTCGCCAGGGCTGATGAAGTGTTGGTCGAGGGGCCGATCGCTGCAGCGCCGGAGGGGTTTGCTGCGGCCTGCTTCGAGATGCCGGAGTTGTGCGATATCCCCAGCCCGACAGCCATCACAGGGAAGCCGATCGATTTCACCGTCGCTGATGACGTGAATTATACGGTCAATCGGCAGACTCGCTATGTTTCGGATCAAGTCAAGTTCGGCCAGGAGGATTACTGGTCGCCATCCAATGGCTCTGGCGATTGTGAGGATATAGCCCTGGCCAAAATGAAACTGATGATTTCGAAAGGTTATGATCGGTCAGCCATGCGCCTCGCCTTGGTCTATGGCTTGAAGTCGGGAACCCACGCAGTACTGGTCGTCACCATTGAGAACACCGACTATGTGCTCGACAATATGACCAACAAGATGGTGACTTGGGATGCTAGCGGCTACTCCTTTACCGCGATCCAGAGCCGCGCCAACCCATTGGTCTGGGTCAACGTGGATATCGTGAAGTCCTTCGCGGCCATGCGCAGGCCGAATTTCGCCAACGCTTCATGATTGCCCCAATGCTTCTATGCTATAGACGTCATGTCCCGCAACAGACCTGGAACGGGTGGAGTGGTGTATGCCGTTTTCTGCTCGACCGCCGGCGAGTGTGGTTTTCCTCGTTTCCCTACTCGTTTTCGGCCAGACCCTGACGGCACATGCTGCCCGAGGCGAAGGCGCCATCGGATCTGCTGTCACCCTGCCACCGTGCCCCTATCAGGTCACTTTTCCCGAAATCCCATCGGTGAAGCATCGTCAGGACGGGCAGGCCTCAATCGCGACATTGGATGCCGACGATCGGTCCCTCTCTGTTCTATGTCAGCGAGTTCGCTTGGCGACGACTGCACAGGATCAGGAAGCGCTGCTGCGGATTTTGCTGGAAGGATTTGCCCTCGGCCTGAAGGAAGCCAACATCACCAGCGAGCCTGAACAAGCATCGGCTGCGCGATCGCGACTGCGTGGCTGGCGGGAGCGGGCGGGGGCCAGGGAGAGTATAGACCTTACCGCTATCAGGGGCGAGGACTGGTTACTGCTCGTTGAGGATCGGTCAACCTCAGCCCGAGCAGATGATAGCGCCATGACGATTAAGCGGCTGAAATGACTCAAGCCGATTGACGGTGGAAATCTACCCCCGCACCGCCGTGGCAGTTTGATTGTGGGTCATGGCGGTGATTAGGAGAGCCGAGAGCTGAAACATCGCGATAGCGACGCCAGCTCGTACAGTCATTGACAGTGCCGATGCGCCACAAGCGATTTCGGCGAGCGGGAGCATTCCCCCGATCACCAGCGTCAGCGCGACCCATGCCTTGCACGACAGAAACCGGCCCGCGGCGAGGCCCGCGAGGCTGGCTGTAACGGCGACAATCGTAAGCATCCCTGCCTCCATGCTCGGAATGAGGCCATGATAGCGAATGACGCTTAAAGCTTTCATAATGGGTGCATTTAGCGGCGTGAGGCGCCTCGCGCTCCATCTGTGCCTATATCGACCCATCACCCGAAGAATAAAGAAGGCGCCTCACTATCGCTCAGCCAGTAAATGGAGGCAATTCCGGAGATATGATAAAATCATAATAAAATATTCTGAGAAAACCATCTTTTATTACATTCGAGATCGAGGCGTATATACACAGCATCAACAAGTGGATTAAAAACTCCCCATATGGACTGGCAGCAATTTATAATTGCAAATCCTGAATGGGCAGCACCCGATTTTGTACTGAGGACATGAACCCGCCTGCGTTACATTCGCGTGACCGGCCCATGCTGGCAGTCCGATCTATTGCCGTGGTTTAGTCGCGGCGCAGCACCTCAATGGAAATCATCATAATGGTGGAGTTTGCCCGTTAGGGGCGAATTCAGCGTGCTACCTTTCGTCCCGTCGCTTAGGGGAGTGAGGGTATATGTCGCTAACGACCGAGCGCCTGACGGCGAGCAGTGATGGAGACGCTGTTTTTACCGGGGAACTGATCCGGAAGTTTCGCAAGCCCGCCTATTTCGCCCGGATCTCTCGCTTATCGATTCTGCTTTCCGGCCTTTTGGCCGTAGCCGTCAGTGCTGCTGCTGTTCGCCATCCCGCCTTGATCTTGGCGATGGATCTGGGGATTGGCGGCGGTGGGGCAGCCCCCCCCCCCCCCACTCGCTGTTGACCATTTCGTTGTGCTCGCCATTGCCGGTGTTCTGTATCTGGCGAAGATCGATGCTCGATGCCGGCGCCCCCTTCTCGAGGGCATGAGGGTTTCATTCCAGTTTTTCTGCTTTGGTGCGCTGACGGACATAGCGCTTCTAGCCAATGCTGGTTCCCCTCGGCTGTTTTTTTTGCCGCCATTATCATGGGGCGCCTTTTTTCTCCTGTTCTGGTCAGTTCGCTACGGCCTCATGCTGCTCTTGGATGGCTTGGGCCTGTTCCGCTCCCCTACCGTGGTTATTGGCGTGGGACAAAACGCAATCGATATCGCGTCCGCGCTCCAGGGCGATGTGGCGAGCGGGGCTGACATCGCGTTCGTAGTCGATGCGGGCCCCGCCGAGCGATCGCACTCACGGCAGAGCGATGGCTGCATCCCCACCATCCCCTTCACTTCGCAGATCGTTGATCGGCTGTGCGGCAGCGACCGGTATCACATCGTCATTGCCCTGCCGCCTGAGAGGCTTGAAACCGATAGCGAGGTTGCCCGCCTGCTCTCGGCAAAGCTGACGGCGGTTGACATCGTTGCGCAGTTCAAGGGGATACCCATACAGGGTATGGCGATGAGCCATCATCACTCGAGCCAGATGGTTGTACTGCACACCCAAGACAATTTCGCGCGGCCCCTCCCCCGTTTCTGCAAGCGGCTTTTGGATATAATGGGGTCACTGGCTTTGATCGCCGCCCTAAGCCCGGTTCTTCTCGCGATTGGCTTGGTGGTCAGGCGTGACGGCGGCCCCATGCTATATGGCCATTGGCGCATCGGACAGAATGGCGAACGTTTCAGGTGCCTCAAGTTCCGTTCGATGGTCACGAATTCGGCCCAGGTTCTGGAGACGTTGCTGGCAAGCGACCCGGCCGCCCGAGAAGAATGGAATCGTGACTATAAGTTGAAAAACGACCCCCGCATCACCCCAATCGGGAATTTTCTCCGGCGCTCGAGTCTCGACGAACTGCCTCAATTGTTTAATGTCTTGCGCGGAGAGATGAGCTTGGTTGGGCCACGCCCCGTTGTTGAAGCTGAGCTTGATCGCTATGGTCTCAGCAAAAGTTTCTACTTGGCACTGAAACCGGGCATTACTGGTCTTTGGCAAGTCAGCGGACGCAACGATGTCGATTATGGCCGCCGTGTGGAACTTGATCGCATTTATGTTCAGAACTGGACCCTCTGGTACGATGTCGTCATTCTACTGAAAACGGTAAGGGTTGTTCTTCGCAGACAGGGCGCCTATTGAGCATCATGAAAATCATAGGCTGTGACTGAAATGCCGTAAGGACCCGGGATGAGGGACGACGCTCGGACGCCTCTAAAAACCAAAGCCGCCTTGCCGGTTTCATGATTCCATAGGCTTGTGTTCACGACGGGGTGCGTCATGGTGGATTTCGAGGTCTTCCGGCCCCGGCTGGTGGCGGTGCTGAAGCGGTCCGATGGCGCGAAGGGCGGCATCGCCCTCGTCGGTGACCGCCGTCTTCATGCGGTCGTAAAGGATCTCGCGCGGCACGCCGCCAATGGCTTCGAAGGCGGCGGAATGGCAGCGCAGAACTGTCGGCAGATCCTGGTGCAGGACGAAGCGCGCCCAGATCAGGCGGCTGTAGCCGAGCACCATGGAAAACAGCCAAACGATCCGCGGGGTCATCGGCTCATCGGCAAAGACCACCCGGAATTGGGCGAAATCGACCTGCGCCTGTTCGCCGGGAGCCGTCTCGAAGCGCACCTCGTAGCCCGGCTGCGGTGCGGGCCGGATATCGCGGAGGAAGCCGGTCACGGCGGTGTAGCCACCGGCGTAGCCACGATCCTTCAACTCCCGGAACAGCCGCCGGCCGGACAGGCCGGGATAGGCTGCCACGCGCTCGCGCAGGTAGGCGGCAAAGGGGTCGATCACCGTGCGGTGCGGCTGCCGTGGTCCATAGGCGGGTGCCTCCATGCCGCGGTCGATGTACTTGCGCTCCGTCTTGCGATCAGTGCCGGTCTGTCGGGCGATCACCGACACCGACAGGCCTTGTCGATGCAAATCCAGGATCATCACCATCTCTCTCCGAGCTTGATCACCGAAGCGCCCTCCCGACCATCGGGAGGAGCATCGGCAACATCGCGCCGCCGGTCTTCCGGGGCGCGCCCCGGAAGACCGGCGAGGCACCTCAAACTGGGGAAGATTCAAACGGCACTTCTGGGGAGAATTGCTCCGGCATCAACACTCCCAGGCCGGGATCCGGGGCCTTGCCCCCGACCAACGCCTGGCCGCCAGGGGCGAAAGATCGGCACCGCTCGTGGCCGAGTTCGAGGCTTGACTCGCCCATCACCATGCCCGCTGTTCGACGAAATCACCGCTCGGCGAGGCCCTGGGCTATCTCGCCCGCTATTGGTACGGGCTCTGCCTGTTCCTGGCCGACGGCCGCATCGAAGTCGACAGCAACACGGTTGAGCGCACGATCCGTCCGATCGCCCTCAATCGCAAGAATGCACTCTTCGCCGGACATGACGCCGGTGCCGAGAACTGGGCCGTCATCGCTTCCCTGGTCGAGACCTGCAAGCTGATACCGTTGATCCGTTTGCCTATCTGGCCGCCACGCTCGCCGCCATCGTCAACGGCCATAAGCAAAGCCGCATCGACGAACTCATGCCCTGGAACTTCAAAGGCAAGGTGTGACGCGGACACCGCTTACGATCGAAGGTGCGTTCTGCCGTGGAAGGTGTCTTCGCCCATCAGAAACATGCCTTCGGCCTCGTGGTCCGGACCATCGGCATCGCCAGGACCACCACGAAGATTGCCCTGGCCATCCTCGCCTACAACATCAGGCGCTACATCTGGCTGGTGGAGCATCGGCGGCCGGTGGCCTGAATAAGAGCACAGGGGCGGATCAGCCCCAAAAGCCGAGAACCATCAGACCTTCTTCGCAGCCGTCAACCGCAAAGGGATTGTTCGAGGCGTCCGTGTGACCTTTGATCTGTCGCTTTCCGTTACAGTGGGATCCAGGATAGAAGCCTCAGTGAGGGCGCTTAACGGGCTTGACTTCACAAATACAAATTCTGTCTTCTTTATCTCGAAGAGGAATGCCCCATGAGTGGAGATACCATGGAGAATACCGGAGCGATTTCAGAGATTGTCGAGCGCGGACTTATCGTCTCCAGAATAGGAAAGCGTAGTCTTCATCGAGAATGGACCGTGCCCTTGGCCTTAGGGATGCGAGGGTATGATATTTTCTTGAGCGCCTATGATCCGGACGTGTCGCCGGAGTCTGGCCCAGGACTTTTTTTTGAGCATCGTCCTGGCCCCAAGGTGGCCGGCTATGCAGGGTTCCTGCGTGATCATGCTGAATTGATTGATCACTATGACTATATTTGCCTTATGGATGAGGATGTCCTTGCAAATACAGAGACGATCGATGGCTTTTTTTCCGTCGCTCGTGAATGGAAATTGAAAATTTCACAACCAGCATTAGGCTGGAGTAGTTATTCCTCATATGCTGGACTTCTTCAGCAACCAAAATTTCTGCTGCGTCATGTTAATTTTATTGAAATGATGTGCCCTATTTTTCATCGTGAAGCCTTGCGGCAAATTTTCCCACTTTACGAAAGCGGTCTCGAAAGCGGTATTGATCTCGTATGGTGCAATCTTGTTTTCGAAACACCCGATGATTTTGCGGTCATTGACGCTTGGCCTGTCACGCACACAGAGCCTGTTGGCGCACGGATGTCAGAGAACGGTTTTGTTGGGGGACGCGACTACCATTCGGATATTGAAGTAGCGTTACATCGAGCAAGAATACCACGTTTGCGTTTGGTGCCTTATGATGCCGTTCGGCCAGATGGCAGTCGCGTAAGCGGGCGACTGCGGCTCTTTTGGGCAGCACTCCAGCTCCTGAGGGCGCTCCGACGGCAAAAGCGCAAGCGTACCCTGATCAAGCTCGCCATGGATCACTGGCTGCATGTTCTTCTAATTTCACCACGCAATCAGCGTGCGACTTGGCCAGCCATCATGTTATGACGTGGGTGGAGCCACAGTTGGAAATCCTAGGGCCAACCTTCATGCCCCCCGTTGCGGTAGTCCCCTGATGCAGCCCAACCAAATTAGAGTTTCCTTAAAATATCTTTTCGGGGAGAAGAAATGAAGATCGGGATACTTACCTTCCATTGCGCGCACAACCATGGCGCAGTGTTGCAAGCGTATGCGCTTCAAAATTTCTTGAGTGAAAACGGATATCAAGTCGAGATAATCGATTATCGACCTGACTACTTGATTTATCCATATGAACCTTTCGCCGCTTACAAGAATTTGCGCAGCCTGATAGGCGGGGTTATCCTCTTCCCCCAAAGATTTATAAAACACAAAAGATTCGAAAAATTTATTAATAACAATCTAGTTCTATCATCGATAAAATATTTTAATGGTGCATTCAAAAAAGAATATGATTTCTTTGTGTTGGGTAGTGATCAAATATGGAATTCGACGATCACAAATGGAGATCCAGTTTTCTTTGGAAATTTTGATCGAAGAGAAGAATCAAAGATTATAGCCTATGCTGCAAGTATGGAGGTCGATAGAGAGGACGATTCCGTCGAACTCTCTACGCATCAAACCGAACTGCAGAAATTTTCATCCATCGGTGTTCGAGAGGATATTTTGCAGGACAAGATACAGAAATTAGCGTACTGCGAAGTAAGAACAGTACTTGACCCAACATTATTAGTCGATTCATCTGTCTTTAACAATATTATTTCACGAACGCAAGATGAAAAATATATTCTTGTTTATCAAGTAAAAAAAGACACATGGGCAAGAAAATTATCCACATTTATTTCCAAAAAAATAAATATTCCCAAAATAATATTCTCTGCATCTAGTATCGAAAAGGCCGATTTATTCAATAAATACGCCGCCATCTCCCCTCAGAAATTTCTTGGTCTTTTCAGCGGTACCGATTACGTCGTAACCACATCATTCCATGGGGTTGCATTTTCTATAATTTTCAGAAAACAGTTCGTTTGCATAGTAAATAAAGAAAGAGGAAATTACAGAATTTCAAGCTTGTTAAAGAAGCTGGGATTAATAGACCGCATGATCTACGCTGGCAGCCTCCCTCCTAAAAATGTGATAGATTATGATGTGGTTTACAAAATTCTGGAGCAGGAAAGGCTGGTTTCTTCAAATTTCTTGCTGAATTCGTTGAAATTCTAAGTCAAAGAGAGTCCAGCCTCACCGAGCACGCTTGCGCTCCATACCTCCCGCGTAATACTGGCGCTTTGAGGTGCCTTGTCATGATAGAGCGAAATCCTGGTCTAGATACCTCGCGCGGCATTGCGATGCTTCTAGTGGTCATTGGACACAACCCAATTCTTGCTGACATGTCACCTACTTTAATTAATTTTATATTTTTATTCCATGTTGCGGCATTTTTTTTTATCAGCGGTTTCCTTATTAAGCCAGATGGCGTAGATTTTAATAAATTATTCTTTAGAATTATTGCTCCTTTTCTTCTATTCGGCGCGGCTCTCTCGCTTGTAAAAGCCCTGGTACGTAAAGAGGATGCGCTGCTTGCGTTTATCGGGGTGCTCTGGGGTACGGGGGCAACGTCGTCATCGTCTCAACTCTGGTTCCTGCCCGCTCTTTTCCTCACGCTCCTGTCAGCTCAATGGATTGTTGGGAGATGGCAGCGAAATCTAGGCTTGATGGCCAAATGTATTGATCTGGCCATAATCTTGCTGCTGGCGTATGGCGCGTTGCAATTGCCTGATCCGCCAGTCGAGATGCTGCGCCGACCGGGGGTCGCAGGATCGCTTGGCTGGATCTGGAACATTGACCTTGTTCCGGTAGCCCTACTCTTTTGCCTCGTAGGGCACTTGGTTGCCAGCAATCGTCTATTGGCGCATGTCCCGATGTGGGCGCTTCTTGTCATTTCCATTCTCGCAACTGTCAGTGTATTCATTTTGGGGGCGCGCACGGACCTCAACATGCGCGTGATGTCCCCCTACCTGCTTGCAATGATCGGCGGAGTTGCTGGAGCCATTATGGTCCTGATGCTGGGACAGTTGGTAGCGTCCACGGAGATACTCGCCTCTTTTCTAACGCGTGTCGGCCGCCACACCATGAGCATCCTCCTGTTCCATATTCTCTTTCAAAATGCAGCCCTAAATATTCTTGGCCGTCTGGCCCCACACCCTTCATCCAGCGTAGCGCTGACCGGAGCTACAGTGGGAGTCGCTGCCGGATTGTTGTGTCCCATGGTGGGAGCCATGATTCTCGATCACTATATGCCTATTCTCCGTCGAATCCTGCAGCAGAAGGGGTAGGGCTTCATGGAACCAACGCTGGTTGGCGTGCTGGTAATCGCCCTTGGCTTCTTTGCCATATTCGGTGACGCTTACAGAACCGTCACAATAGCCATGCTGCTGACACTTCTCGGCAGCAGCGCTGCAGTCAACCTGCCAGCCCTTGGTGGCGCATCGGTACTGGCAGCACCGCTCTTTACCGGCTTTGTCGTACTGAGACTATTGCTCCAACGGCATCGAAGATTCGGCCTTCTATCTGCACTTGCGCCCTCGTCTCCAGGGTTCTGGCTGCTGTTGGCCATCGCTTATGGCATCTTCGCCGCGTTCATCATCGCGCCACTGTTTTATGGGGATATTTGGGTATATCCAATTTCGCGCGATAGCCAATCCGCCTCCCTGTTCTCCATTCAGCAGCTAGAATTCAGCTCAGGCAACATTACTCAGACAGTATACGCAGTCGGACAAGTTTTGCTTTTTGCCGGGGTATCTACGACTGTTGCGAATGCTTCCCTCAGAAGCCGTGGTAAGATTCTTGATACTTTAGTGCTATTGGGTTTCTTTCATGTCCTCACGTCATTGCTCGATTTGGCCACCTTCCACACAGGAACGAGCTTTCTTCTGGACTGGCTGAGATCTGCCAACTACATAACCTGGCAGGCTAGCACAGTCGCAGGATTGAAACGAATCAGCGGACTGTTTCCAGAAGCTTCCATGTATTCAATCTATTCGATGGCCATCAGCGGTATTTTAATGAGCCTTTATCTTCATGGCTACAGACTGCGAATAACAAGACCGCTATTCATTTCGACTATTTGTCTTTTGTTGATTTCAACATCAAGTACCGCGTACATCTCGATAGTGGTGGCATTATTTCTTGTTATATTCGCAGGAATTTACAAATTTTTAGCCCGGCAAGAGACAACTTTCCTGAGGCTGGTCTTCGGGATCATGCTTACATTGTCATTCACCTACCTCACCATTGACGCTTTCGCGCCAAAAGTGCTGGATCAAGTAGCCATGGTAATTGACGAGATGCTGCTATCGAAAATGGATTCGGATTCGGGTGCGAGCCGCAGCCGCCTGAATAGCAGTGCATTTTCCAATTTTCTAGATACCATGGGGCTAGGAATAGGTATCGGGAGTGTCCGAACATCGAGCTTTGTTTTCACATTGCTCTCGAACTTGGGCCTCCTTGGCACACTCGCATATGCCCTGTTCATTCGCGGTATTGTCGTAGCCCCCCAAGGTCAAACGGAAGCCAATGTAATTCTGATGAGAGCCTGTCGTTTCGGAATGCTGGGTATGCTTATCGGGGCGTCCGTCTCACTGCATGTGTTCGAACTGGGGTCCTTATTCTATATTCTGGCTGCGCTCTCGCTTCCCCAACAATCGGAGCGCGGATTGAATCGCACAGCCGGCAATTGGACTCCGGCGGAGCGTCGGCGTCATATGGCTCAGGCAAGAGATTTACGCGCCCTCGCGCATCGCCAGCCTGTCGAGGGGAAGAGATGACAAAAAATACGCATTCTTCCACATCCATTCTCGTCAATGCCCGCGTCCTCGGCGTTCCATCAAACGGACAAAAGCGGGTCGCGCAGGAAATCATCAATCGACTATCCGACATAGAGCTTGCGCGCCCGATATCAGCTTCGGGTGCACGTGGCCATCTCTGGGAACAAGTTACCTTGCCGTTGCGCGCAAAGGGCAGGAGGCTGTGGAGCCCTTCGACGTCGGGGCCGATCTGTCATCCGAACCATATCGTTACCGTGCACGATATTGCTTTCGTAGATGGCCCCCAATGGTTCTCGAGCAGCTTTGCAAGGCTCTATGATTTCATTGTCGCACGGCATGTCAGCCGCGCCTCACATATCGTTGTCGTTTCAAACTTTACCCGCGGACGTCTGATCGAGCACTATGGCGCTCGTCCCGATAGGGTCACGACAATTTCTTCAGGTGTTACAAAGCAATTTCACCGGCGAACGAATGAGGCCGTTCACGAAGCTCAAATGCGGCTGGGCATTCCAGCTTGTGCTTATCTTGTGGCTTTTCTTGGCTCAGATCCTCGGAAAAACACCGGAAGCATAATAAGGGCTTGGCAAGCGGTCTCAAATTTACAACCGGAAGCAAAACTGGTTACTTTCGGACAAGCGTCGAACCTCCGCGTCTTTTCAAATGTTCGAATACGGACTGAAGATCCCACAATCATCAACGTTGGGCCTATTTCGGACGACGATCTCGCTTGCCTCTATTCTGGTGCGGCAGGTTTTGTCTTTCCCTCCCTCTATGAGGGGTTTGGGTTGCCAGTTATCGAGGCAACCGCCTGCGGCTGTAGGGTAATAACATCCAACGTTACATCCCTGCCAGAGGTCAGCCCGCCCGACGCACTGCTGATAGATCCTTCCAACAATGGCGAACTGGCCGATGCCATGGTACAGGTATTGGGCGTCGAGGATACCCCCCTCGCGCGGCAGTCGCGGATTGCGTTCAGCGCCAGATTTGATTGGGACTTGGCCGCCACTCGCTATCAGCAGGTCTTCAGGGAGTATTTCTCGTGAACGAGACTGGTAGCATTGCTGTAGATCTCTTGATCGAGAGCACGGGCGGCGGATCAGCGCGACATGTCCTGGACTTGTTCGACCAACTTCTACAGCGAGGCCACAGCCCCAGATTGATATATTCCATGCTGCGGAGTGATAGTCTATTCCAGGAAAGGCTTTCACGAATTGATCCCGCGCGAGCCATTAGACTGGACATGTCGCGTTCCCCGCACCTTACGGATCTACTCGTCGCGACGCGATTGAGAAAAATTTCCAGTCAGAACGGAAGGCGGTCCCAGAGACTACTGCACGCTCACTCAACCAAGGCTGGCTTCATCGCAAGCATGGTGCACCAGTCCTACGCCGCGACCATTTTCACACCGCATGCCTATCGCGGCATGGATCCAACGCTGAGTCCGATGAAGCGTTGCGCACTTGCGACCGCAGAGCACATCATCAGCCGCTCTCACAACAATGTCATCGCGGTCTCACCGGACGAAGAGAAATATGCCCTCCGGATTGGCGTTCGTCGGGGCCGCCTTGCCTGTATCCCGAACGGCGTTGATCCGTCCCTGATCTTACAAAAAGCGGAGGCCGGCCGGGTAGCGCGATGCAAACCAGGCATTGTTCTTGGCTTCGTTGGGCGCCTCGCCTACCAGAAAAACCCTCTCACTTTCCTGGAGTGCGTCAAGTTGGTTCACCGCCAGCAACCTCACACCAGGGGAGTACTATTCGGCGACGGACCGATGGATGGGCAAGTGAGATCCTTCATCGCCACAAACGGGCTTGGAGAAATCATCGATTGCCCAGGCCAAATTGATTTCGTCAGTCGTCTCCATGACATCGACATCATGGTTCATACGAGCCGATACGAGTCCTTACCTTACGTTTTTCTTGAAGCGTGCGCAGTCGGCATGCCGATAGTCAGTGTTCGCAATGCAGGCTCCGAGACAATTTTTCCAGAGTCTCGTCGACTCATCGGCGCCCCTTCTGATGCTAAAGCGATTGCTGCCGACATCCTCAGGATGATGGAATCAGAGGACGCTATGAAAGCGGCCCGAAAAGAATCCCTGGATGCGGTCAAGCGCTTCTCGATCACCGTGATGGTAGATGCAATCGAAAAGATTTACCGGGCCAACTTGGGTGCTACCTTCTGAGCATTTCTTCTGGATACCGGCGAAAATACCCCTCCATCATACCTCTGCACCATATCAGTCGCCGGCGTGCTTCGTTCACTTGACCGTTGACGGCAGCCTTTGCCGCTGCCACGAGGCTGCGAACGCAACGCCAAGTTATGAATGGGAACGAATAGCCATGCAGGCGGAGCACCCGACCATAACCCGCCGCGTAAAGATGGGCTCGCCGGAGAGTGGCCGCCGTTACGTTTTGGTCGACCTGATCGTGATGTACAACGAGATTTGACTCAAAACGGCAGCTGTAGCCGGCAGCAATCAGTCTAAGCAGAAAATCCGTTTCCTCTCCGGATCCGAAAGGCGTGCCGGATCCGATCCCCAATGTTTCGTTGAAACCGCCAATGCTTCGGGCAGCCTCAATGCGAAAGAAAATACCGTTGGAATTACCAGCTTTCCAGACAGTTTTTTTTGTTATGTCCATTGATTCTCTATGAAAACTTCCATTTGAAAGTTCGCCTCGATCATCTCGAGTGACACCCGATATAGCCGCAAGATGCGGGTTGCCCCTGAACCTGTCCGCGATCTCGGCAATCAACCCCGCAGGCAACCAAGCATCGTCATCTGGCATGCCAATGATTTCCCCGTGCGCCGATGCAAGCCCGACATTGCGTGCCCGGGAGAGCCCCCGCGGAGAACGGACAACGGTGACGCGAAGCCAATTCGGCAAAGACTGAAGAAAAGGATTAATTCGCCCCGGCGTGCTTTGATCGACAATAACAATATCGAAATCACGCGAAGTTTGACGCGATAGAGAATGGGCCAACCGAGGCAATTTTTCGGTTTCGCCAATCGTGCATAGCACCAGAGAAATCGTTGGGGCCATTGTCGAACCCTATATTAATCTGTCCTAAAGAGCCTGGATTCCAGAAATTTTTATCAAAACCTCTGCCTTGAAGCAAATCAACTTTCTCTGAGACTGCTGTCGTAATCCCCGAGCAAGGCTTTATCAGCCACAGCCGTGCTCGACCGGTTTGTCCACAACGCCCATTACTTGCTCCGATCAACGGGCACTTACCTCGCCGGGGAGTTGCGGTAGCCGATACCCAACCAACAGCGTGGTAAAGGGCCCCCCCAATCATTATCCACACGCAAATCTCGTAGGCCCCCATTCCGTAAAGTGACCGTGCAGCCCCCTTGACTGCACCCAATAGTGAGGGCCCAACTCACCTGCCGAGAATGCGCTTTGCTGTCCGGATCCCGCCGGGGCCGAGGATGCCCTTGACGATCTGACGGGCCATCATCTTCCGGCTTGGGTCGAGATTTCTGATCATCTTCAATGCGTTGCTTTCGTCGGAGGCATCCACGAAAGCCTCCACCAGGATAGGGCGGCCCTGCATTCCGGGCGCAAGCAGTCTCATGGCCGCCGCCTCGCCTTCCTGTTTGCCCGAGATGGAGACATACTCCATCCCCAGCGCTTCCGCATAGCCCTTGACCAGTTGACGGGATTTTTGGCCGAAATGGCCGTCCGCCGCGATGAATCTGTTCGCTTCGTCGCCGAACGCCGAGCCGGGATGATTGTGCTGCGTGAATTCTGTCCCTTTGCCGTTGTTGACAAGCAGGATGCGGACATTGGGGCCAAGATGCCGGCTACCCAGCGAATTCATGTCGTAGAAGAAGGCCAGATCGCCGGTTACCAGGAAGAACAGCCGATCGGGATCGGCCAGCGAAGCCCCGACCAGCGAGGACATGCAGCCGTCGATGCCGAACCCGCCCACATTCGAGGCCGTGCGGACGCCTTCCGGAAGATCGAAGAAATTCCACGCCCTCAAACTGTTCAAGATCGCGAAATGGACCACCGCCCCTTCGGGGATACGGTGCGCGAATTGCGAGGCTAGCCAGAGGTTCGAGAAAGGTAGATCCGGCATCTTGGCCCGCTTCTCCGCCAGTGCCGCCTTGCATGTTTCATGGAACGAGGTCGCTCGAGGGGCGCCTTGGGAATACAGGCTGAAGAACCGTTGCTCGGACATCTCGAAGACATGACGTAGCTTGCGGAAGGTATCGCGGATCTCGCCATCGGGGCTGACTCGCCAGACCTCCTTGCCGGCCAGCGAGTGGGTTTCGTAGTCCCCCGAAACCTCACCAATATGGATCATGACATCGGGCCGGATAGGAGACTGGTCAGCCCCCTCCTGCCCACCAATCAGGGCACTGAGAATGCGGTACTTGCCGTGATAGCCGCTGGTGTGGTCACAGAAGACGGCGGCGTCGTTGATTTCGCAGAATCTGTCCAGCGTGTCGGTCGCCTCGGCCGTCCAGGTTTTGTGCGCGCCGATGAACACCCCCACCCGGCCACCGAGCACGGGCAACGAACCATCATCAAGGGTCCAACGGTTGATCAGGCGATAGGCCGGCAACTCCTGTTCGTTGAAAGCCCGACTGTAGGTGGTAGGCAGGTTGATATGCACCGGTCCGCCGCCGCGCCGGGTCAACTCCAGGATCGCGCGATTGACCTTCATCTCGCAGGCCCAGATGTCGTCGGCATCCTTAACGACAGGCAAGTCGACGCTGAGCGTGACCACATCCTTCGGCAATGAACTCCGATCGATGACCTGGGCGATGTGATGACCGGCACGGTCTCGCCCCTGCATCGCAGTCAGGGCGAGGACCGGGAGCTTGCGGTAGAAGGCTTCGGTTAGGCCCGGCATGTAGTTGCGCGATGCCGTAGCCCCCGTGCAACTAAGGACAACCGGGGCATCCAATTCGGCGGCTAAGCCGCAGGCCATGTAGGCCGCAGACCTTTCATCAACGGCCGAGTAGACCCGGAAAAACGGATCGGTTTGAATGCTGCCCACGAAGGCCATATTCGTCGTGCCTGGCGAGGCGATTACATGCCGAATGCCATGCCCTTTCAGCAGGGCAATCACGACCTGAGCCTGCTTCTCGTCAGTGTAATGCGTCATTGTCCCCTCGTCATCCTGGCCATTCCGCGCGGGAAATATCTGTAGTACAGATAGCGCAGCTTCGGCTTGCTGCCGGATATCTCGCGCAGGGCAGCCCGTTCCCCCAGTTCCCGATCTCGCAGGCCTTCTGCCCGCCAGTCAGGCGACAGAAAATTGCCGCTGTCCAGTTGTGCGCGCAGGCGGGCCTTGAGGGTCGGCAAGCAATCGGTGAGGCTGCTCAGATCAAACAGTTGGCCGATCTTTGCCGGATCGAAGCGGCGATCATACATTCGGTCGTATGTAACTTGCGGCACCGAATGACTGGACCGGCAGAAATTTTCCAGGCTCTGAAGAACGATTTTCGGTCGCACACCAAGGTGTAGCTCAATCCCGTCAAGATAAAGGGAGAGCACGTCTCCCCAAGTCATCGCCTTGCTCCCGGTGAGATTGAAATCCTCACCAAGTGCTCCCGGGTTGCCGACAAGCGCCGCGATCATCCGCGCGACATCGCCCCCATCGGTCATCGTTGTCCATTTACTCACCAGCGCGTCACAAAAGACGATGCTCCTGCCGTGCAGTGCCCGGTAGAGCCAGCCCTCCTTCTCCAGCGTGCCCAATTGCAGCCGGCCTTCACCGAAGGTGATGTAGGGCCGGATGATCGTCCAGTTACCTTGGCCGGAGGCGTGCAGAATATCCTCCTGCCGGGCCTTGGTCAGGGCATATTCGTCTGTGGCAAGGAAGGTAGCATCCGAGGAAACGTCGAGAAGCCGGGGCGAACGTTCGTCGAGCGGAACCGAGGAATCCGCGAAGACGCGGGCGGAACTGGTAAAGATATACTGCCCGGTCGCCCCCAGAAGGGCATCTACCCGGCGGTGGAAGCTGGCAGTATCATAGACCATGAAATCTACAATCACATCCCAGTCCTGCTCCAAGAGCCTGCCCAGGAAAGCGTCGTCCTGCGCATTGCCTTGAATGTATCTGACCGGGCCCGCCGGACCGCGCGCGCGGCGCGTTGTCACGCAGATCTCGTGTTCTTGCGAGCCGAGGGTCTCGATCAGTCGGCCACCGATCGCCCCGGTGGCGCCCAGTGCCAGGATCTTCAAGGGCGTCCTCCGAATTTTGCCAGCCTGCGCCGGATAGCGACATGCAGCGTGCGCCGTTCACTCCCCGTCAGGCCAAGGACATAGATGACACACGCCGGCAATATGCAGATCAAGGCCGCCGCCCCAAGAGAGCCCGGGGCCAACACCAGCGCCTCGGCCCCAGGTGCCAGATACATGATGGCCATGACCAGACCGGATGAAACCCCGACCACAAGCAGAACCGGAAGCAGGACCCTTCGCAGGTAGACCGCGGCAGGCAATCCGGTGAGATTGCTAACGATGGCCAACCGGACAGCGAACATTGCCAAGTTGACGGCGATGGCAGCGAGATAGACGGAATAAGCAGGATAGCCGGCGCGGACCAGCAGCCACGAGAGAACCAGGACCAGAAGCTGCAATGATCCGAGCGATATTTCGTAAAGCCGCATTTGCCCGGTCGCCCGCGCCGCGGTCATCAAGGGGAAGCTGATCGCCACGATCACGTTCTCGATCAATGCCAGCCGCGTGAACAACACAGTTTCCACTGGGTAGTCGCCCAGCCAAAGGGCCAGTATCCCCGGCATGATGGCCATCATCGGCAACGTCCCCATCCAAACCAGAAAGAAGGTGATCTTCGAACCGGCGAAGATCAGGAAGAACATCCTTTCGCTCTCGCCCGCGGCATGGGCCTTGATGATCGGCGGATGCAGGGCGGCCGAGAAGTTGGTGGAAAAAGCCAGGGCCTGCGCCGAGACCGAAACCGCCAGCGCCCTTGCTGCCACTGTCGCTGGGTTGAAGGCCTGGTTTATCAGGACGGTCACCGCCTGATTGCGACTTACCGTTGTAATCTGCCCGAAGACCGTCCAGCCCGCGAACCCGAGCATTTCGCGCAAGGTCGCCGTCTCAAGGCGGATCCGGCCCGGCCGGCATTCAGCGTAGCGCCGGCTGCAGAAAATCCAGTATGCGGCCGCAAGCCCGGCAGATATGCCGCAAAGCATAAGGCCGTAGACGATCAGCCCGTCAGCGGCGAGCAACTCGATACACAGCACTGCCCCGAGGCGCAGAATGGCATCGATGACCGAGAAGAGCGCAAAGACATGCATGTCTTCATGGGCCATGACGATCGAGGAATAGAGGCCCGAGAAATTACTGACAATGAACGACAAGATCGTAAGTTGGAAAAGTGCCTGAGCCACAAACGACCTCTCTGGGCCGACTGCCAGGTGATGGGCGACAAACCACGTTCCCAGCGTTTCCAGGCCGAGAGCAATGAGAAGAGTGGCGGCGGCACACAGCAGCAGGCTCGCGTCATGAACCCGTTTCAGGGCCGCGCCGTCTCCCTGGCCGATCGAGAAGGAAAAATATCTCTGGGTGATTGTCCCCAATGCTCCGGGCAGAAACGAGCCTAACATGACCACGCTCACGATGACATTGAACAAGGCGAAGTCGTTAATGCCCAATGCCGCAAGGAGCGCCCGGACTGAATATAAATTGATTGCGACGACAAGAATCTGACGGGTGAAAAGGGCTACTGTATTCTTTGCAAGCCTTCCGGAACTCATACGGCACCACATCCGTCGGCGAACCTGTCGGCACCCCGCCAACGCCCGACACACGACAACACATTTATAACATATAGCGTGTCGAGAGCTAGCATAGATCCATCTACTACCATCGGGGGAGTGAGTGTGGAGAGACGTGGCTGCTATGGGCTGAAGCCATATCGGCTCCCAAGGCAGCGCCTTACGACCGTTATGCTGCGCGTCCCCAAACTCTTCCTAGACCAAGTTCTGTGGCCGGAGTTCCAGGAACTCAACACCGCCCTCATGGAGTATCTCAACGATGTTACGACCCGCGTTATCCGCGACAGCGTCCATCGCGACCTCAGCGAGGCCGATGAAGCACCCCAGGCGCTGCCCGCCAGCTAACGAAACCCCGGTTCCGCGGTCCTCACCGGATGCTTACAGAGCTTCATCAAATCGCCCGCAAATGGACCCGCCGTAAGCCCAAAGCGACCTGACGACCGAAAGCACAGACCACGGCCCTCACCGGAGGGATACAGCCGGTTCTTCGAGGTGTCCGGACGCTTACCCTCATACTATCATCCGCGATCAACACCGCCGCCGAAAGGCGGCCCACCCCGGAGGGGCACAATCGGAATGGGGGGCCGGTGATTGATTGGAATACCTGGCCGGCTTCGTCGGAATCCGCAGGCATAGACTTCCGTAGCGTCGAACAGTCGGGTTTCCGGGGGGGGGCATCAGTTCCTGCGCAGCAGTATCCGCATTTCCCGATTTATATCCTCGGCTGCCCTAGAATCGACCAACATGTCGGCCATGATCACACTCCAACCCGGAGTGGCAAGTTTTGCGACGGCTTGGGCAGCCAGATGGCGGCGTTCACCGGGAAGTCCGTAGGTCCGCCTGGCAATACCACGGACAGAGAGGCGCTCCTCGTCGTCAAGGTCATTCCAGAACGGCATCATGATCGCGAGGCTCGCCCGGATGAGGGCGGGTTCATAGACACCCGTTCGGATGACCATTCGCATATAGGGACGCAGATCGTACCAGGGACGCCCGGATAGCAAGTGCACCCAGGCAATACGCATCCACGAATACGTGTCCGCTGGAGCGCCCGCCAATCGAGTCTTGATGAATCCCTGGGCCCCCTCGGCCATGGCTTCGCGCTTTTCAGAGGAACAGCGCTGTTGGATCACGCAAAATTGAAAGGCGGTAGTAAGGGCAATTGCCGCTTTTTCCTGTGTCCGGGAGTCGAAATTACCCGCATGGGGATAGGTCAGGATGGCTTCGGTCGCGGTCAGGATCCGCTGCCCGGCCCCCTCGTCATTGGCAGCGGCGGCATCCTCGATCACCTTACGCAGGCGCTGAATTTCTCGACCAGTCTCGAACTGCCGAAGATGGTCGAAGCCAGCCGTTGTCAATATGGCAGCCGCTACCGCCATGACGGCGGCAGGAAAGATGCGTCCGATCAAGATGCCTATCGTCATTTTTCTATTTCTCAGTATAATAATTCGAGTACTGTCTATAGTAATAATAAGTGTCGCCATAGCCGTAGCGAGCCATCTGTTTCAGATCGACCATAGTCAGAATCGCACCACTGAGATTGGCGTGATACTCACCAAGGTAATTGAGCCCAGCGCGGATGGCATCCCGTGGTGTCTTATTCCAACGAGTGACGAAAATCGTGGCGTCGCAAATAGTCGACAAAGCACGGGGATCAACCACCGGCAGGAGCGGCGACGAATCGATGACCACAAGGTCATACGTCGTTGCGGCCCATTCATTTAGGAAGCGTTTGAACGCTGCCGAGGCTATGAGATCGCTTGGATTGGTCGCCCGATACCCGGGGACGATGACATCGACCTCTGATTTGGTATCTTTGTGCAGGGTAGCCTCAAGCTCGGTATTGCCGGCAAGATAGTCGACAAAACCAACCGCGACTTGTTCTTCCCTGCCGAGAAGAATTGCGCCGCCACATGGGCGCCGCATATCCGCATCAATAAACAATACCCTGGCCCCGCCCTGCGCAGCCGAGCGTGCGATGGCAATAGCGGTTGTGGTCTTGCCTTCATTGGGCAGGGAAGAAGTTACCAACAGCGTCTTAATGGGTTTGTCGACATTCGCGATGGCGACAGCCGAACGCAGGGTTCGAATGGCTTCGGCGAAGGCGGACATCGGCTTGTCGATAACAGAGAGTGTCGGATCTCGACGGCCGAACCGCCGACGCCGTGCCCGGTGGGGAACGGGGCCATTGGCAGGAATAGCCGAGAGAACGCCGATACCAAATTGCTCCTCGAATTGCTGGCGCGTGCGGATGCCCCGATCGAGGAGATCGCGCAATACCGCAATGCCGACGGCGACGAGAGTACCAAGGACGATACCGATTGCGACATTCAGCGCAGTCTTGGGCGACGAAGGAATATTGACGCTAATCGCGCGACTGATCACCCGCGCTTTCGGCGCCTCAAGGTCACTCTGCTGGCCGGTCTCATTGAAACGATTCAAAAATGTCTCATAAAGCTTTCGTGAGCTCTCCGCTGTCATGCGCAGTTCGCGCAGCTTGACCCGAGCCAAATTCGTGCGAGATGCTTCGTCTTCAATAGCCTTCAGTTCTGCCTCTAGCACCTGGACCCGGGCACTAGCCACCTGCAACTCATTCTCGAGAATGGCCGCCTGCCGACGGATTTCCGCGTTGATTTGTGAGTCCGTCGCAGCAATCTCGTCATTCACCTTCAGCACATCCGGATGACGTTCGCCGTAGCGACTGAGCAGCTCGCTGCGCTTGCGGGCCAGTTCCGCGCGTTTGTCGCGCAAGGCTTGAATGGCGCTGGAATCAGCCACCTCACCAAAGGCTTCGCTGCCCCGGCCGCGCGCCAACTTGTCGCGCATGGTCCGGACCCGAGCCTCCCTCTGCGCGAGATCGGCCCGAGCGGTCAACAACTGCGTATTGATTTCGGAAAGCCGCTTGTCAATGGTGGCTTCACCGTTACCACCGGTCTCGAAGATACCCTGCTCCGTCGCAAAGGCCGAGGCGGCCCGCTCGGCGGCTTGGACAGTTTCCCGAAGCTCCGTTAGCCGTTCATTCAGCCAGTTGTTAGCCTTCGCCGTCGCCTCAAATCGCGCTTCGAGCTGGTCGACAACATATTCGTCCGCAATAGCATTGGCGAGACGGGCAGCTTTCTGCGGATCGGAAACTTCCACAGAAATCGCGATGACCTTACTGAGACGGATAACTTCAACCGAAATCACACCTTGC
This sequence comes from Zavarzinia compransoris, assembly GCF_003173055.1. Lineage (NCBI taxonomy): Bacteria > Pseudomonadati > Pseudomonadota > Alphaproteobacteria > Rhodospirillales > Zavarziniaceae > Zavarzinia > Zavarzinia compransoris. The sequence continues at coordinate 15,146 of NZ_QGLF01000002.1, read as the reverse complement.
AGGACACGGATGGTATCCCTCAACTGGTCGGCCGCTGTCGGCGGAAGCTCCTGAAGCTCCCCTTCACCAGCGATACCCAAATCGCGGATGGTGGCTTTGATCCATGTCTTGGCCCAGGCAAGACCCAGGATATCTTCTTTCGGTGGGCGTATCGCCGCATTGAACTCAGGATCTTCAAGCAGCTTGAGCTTATGGACCAATCGCTCGGCAAACACTGTGGAAGTCAGGATTTGAACCTCGTTGTTGAGATCCATGGCTCCTGTCAGCGGCATATCAGGAATAACGCTTTCAATGTCGACAATGCGCTGCGCCTGATCAACTAACACCTGAGCCGTTGCCCTGTATAGTACAGGCCGTGTCAGTGTGTAAGCGACGACTAAGGCCACAACAATGAGAAAGATACCGACCATACCCCAGAAATGACGACGAAGATTATTCACGATGGCGGTAAAATCAATAGGCACATTGATCTGATAATCATGAACATCAGATTCACCATCGATAAAGTTACCACGCTCACGACGGCTCATGATGAGATGGGATCCTTAATAAGGATTAATGTATATACGATACGACGGACAAGAATAAAATCTTGTCCATTTTCAATATCGCAGCGTCACGTCAAGGCTGATTTTGTTGCGCGCATAGTCGCTGTCGACCACGGAAGAATCCCGTGTCTGGTAATCGTAGTTGACCCCCAAGGAGATGCGTTGGCCAAAATACCACATATAGCCAAACCCGCCTCCGTAGATGTCTTCCTTGCGATCGATACCGGAATAGTCATTATTCGTATAGGAGACCTGCGCCCTAATCACTTGGTCGCGCAGCACCTCATGCTCGACCTTCGCGAACAGCGTAGACACAAGATAGCCTGACGCTCCAATTGCTGTCGTTTCCTGAAAATCGCGACCAGCGTTCAATTGGATACGAGTGCCTTCAGCAACATCATAAATCAGATTGGCGCCAAAGCTGAAACCAGACTGGTCCTCGAAGCTATCGTAGTTGCGCACCATGTAGCCACCGAAAACCTCCGCGGCAATGATCCGCGTTACCTCCAGTCGCACACCGAAGTCTGTTGTGTAACCAGCTGAATCCCGACCACTGGCAACGCTGCGTTCATACTTCCGCCAATCAACGGTTTGTCGAACGAAGGCGCTGTAACCTGGACTGAACTCATACCCCAGATCCAACGTTCCAGCCACGTCGGTCCGGTCGCGAGCGTCATTGTCAATGGGCGTGCCCGAACGTGTCTCGGTATCGTCATAATCAAAATAAGTAGCAGCGCCGCCAATTTTAAGGGTGAAGCGGTTGAACTGTTGCGTGAACAGCAAGCCGGCATCGTACCGCTGATATTCAGTTGCCTCCGCCGCATTTGGATTTGCATTGGTGTCGGTGCGAGCTTCAATGAGCTTTTGATAGTTAATTTTTGCGCTGAAATTGGAAAGTCTGGTTATGTCCAGCTTGCCCTCCAGGGTAGCAAAAAAATTCGTATGATTTTCTGAGCTGTTGTGGGCGTAAAACGAACTTGCAATACCTGTTTTGAAGTTGAGCGCGTGTCGCGACCATAGGCTTGAGATTTCAAGGGCAGGCTCTATGGATGTGATGAAATCATCCTCTTGGCCGCCATCGGTCGCGAAAATATTGTCATCATAGACTTCAGACAACGTGACGGAGGGTTCGAAGAGGAAAGCCCCCACATGTACACCAGTTGGTCCCAAGCCGCCCTCTTGTGCCTGAGCCACGCCGGGGATGGCTGCCATCCCCACCAGCGCCAAAATCTTGACATCGACGACGAGCCCGGCTCTGTCTGTCTTCTGGCTCTTGGTCGCATCCATCAGGAATCCCCTTTTTAAAAAGCCCCACGACCGGGAACATCTTTGACAAACAAATACCCGGCAATGCCCCTGGAAGGCTGATCTATCCGGGTTGACGGTTCGGGCTGACGACCGGCCTCTCTATGATCGCATTCCTTATCGCCGCATTGACGGCTGCGGCCTGCTCGGCCACGCCATCCAATGTAATTGCATTCGGATCAAGGCGAGACGTTTGCAATGGGCCACCTGCCGGAGCCGCAGCCAGGGCTGCTGGAAGCTTGGCGAAGGCGACGGTCCACTCGACAATCGCTGCGGCAACATCGGGCGCCGCGGTCATCGAGGTCCGAAGCGCGGAGATCGCACTTTCCAGTATGACACCGGACAATCCTGCGCTTTCGTTGTCGCTAAGGCCGGTAATGGAACCAAGTCTCGCTCGCGCGTATGCAATAACGGCTGCGGTCAAGGTTCTGATCTGAACGACTGCCGCCGCCGACGGTATAGCGGAAGCACCCCCGTTATTGGTGACAATAGAAGACACAGACTGACTGATGGCCGCCTGTATAATCAGTGGATTACCGGTCGCAACTGCATTGTCAATCAAGTTGACGATCGCTTCCTGAAGGGTCGCCTTGGTGCCGTCGGGTAAGGCAACGATGGCGGAACCATCAGTCTGCGCCTCAACAATCACTGCGTCCTCCGCAGCATAGACCATGTGCGCTTGCGCAAACAGCAAGCTGCTGGCCGCGGTCGTTGCCAGCAGAAATTTCTTCACAAACACGTTCGCCTCCTTCGATCATGAGTTCCAGAGAAACGCCCTAGATAACCACGTAAAGCAGCTTTTCGCAGGTTTATCATCGGGACACCGACCAACGCTTTTTGAGGACCCGAGGATTGGGAACCGGCGAGAAACTCTCACGACCGCCGACGCCAGGCGGTGGGAGAATATCAGCCGGATCGGCTGTGCAGAGTTCCCAAACAGGTATCTCAGAAAAAGCGCTCTGGAATCTCGACAATATCTCCCGGCAAAATCTGCAAATTCTCTGATGTTGGCACCCCCACCTTTTCGCCATTGCGCGTGATAACTACACGACGGGTATCCGCACGGTAGGTATAACCACCGGCCAAAGCGACAGCCGTCAACACGCTCATACTGACCGCATAGGGATACTCACCACCTTTTTGGACCTCTCCATATATGTAGAAAGGCCGATAGTTCAGCACTTCAATACTTATGCGCGGATCACGCAGATAGCCATCGCGGAAGTGTTCAGCGATTCTCTTCTCGAGTTCTCGCGGGGTCAAGCCAGCCGCATCTACACTGCCAATAAGCGGCAAGGCAAGAGAGCCGTCACTTGCAATGACAAATTCGCCCGAGAGCGGTGTCTCGTTGAAGACAGTCATGCGCAACTTGTCACCAGATCCCACTTCGTAGGAGTTAGTGACATCTACCCTCCCGGCCTCCGGCTGGAAACTTTCCCTCAGCGGCAGCCCTGATGGCGTATCGCACGCGCTGACAGCCAATATAGACACTGCCGTCAGGGCCCTTAACAGGTGGCGGGCTTGGTTGAAAAATCTTTCGCAAAGCACTTTGCTCGCCCCCTTCGGCCTCGTCATCGGACCGGAAGCCGGCCCCCTCCTTCACACACATGTTGCCCCCAGAACTGCCTACTGACAGGGGGCGTCCTGAGACTCTGCCGCAGCGAATGCAACAGGATATTGAAACCGAGCACGCAGCCTCATCTTCCCTATGCATATCATATAGCGGTTACGCCTAATGCGTCGGGCGAGCCCAATTTAATATGGGCCGAGGTTTTTTGCGACGCCTATGGATTTGCTGCAACAGCTCATCCACCATTTCGGCGCCAAAACACGGCGATGATTGAATGGCCGGGGCAATTTGCCGTGTATGATACCGTTGGCTATCTGTGGCAATCTACCGGAACGGTATGAGACGAAACATGATCGCTGCTGTGCAACAATTGCCGCTTCAGTCCGCCCCTTCCAAACCTTCGCGCTGGCCGACTCTGCCGCTGGTTGTCGTGCTTTCGCTTGTGGTAGCGCTCAGCCCCCTCCCCTTCGCCTCCAACGCGGAGGTACCTCGTTATGTGATCTGGTCGATTGCCGGGTGCGCTGCCGGCTATGCCAGCCTGCTTGCCGCAGGAGGGTTGTTCAGCTCCACCTTGTTGCGCAAAATCGCACTGCCCGGGCTTTTTTACGGTGGATCTGTCGCCTGGATGTTGCTGCAAGCGGGGCAGTGGGGGGGCGGCATCAGCCATCCACTATGGCGTGAAACTGCTGAAGCAATTTCGATACCCGTTGCAGGGAGTATCAGTGTGAATCCCTCGCTGACGATAGAGGGCGCACTAGATATGCTGGCTTACGGGATCTTCGGCTTGGTGGCCGTACTTGTCGGATCCCGCCAAGCCGACATGAAAATCGTACTCTACGCCGGCTTGGCTGCGGCGGTTTGCAATGGCCTCTTTGGCATTGGGAACTGGCTTGACGGCAATCGTACTCTTTTTGGATATGCCACAGCGTATCCGGGGGTCGTTACCGGAACTTTCACGAATAGAAACAATTTCGCCTCATATTGTGGCCTTTGGGCAATCGTTGCCTGTGCGCTAGCTGCACATCTTGCCCTTAATCAATTGGGGGCAGGTCGCCGCGCCAGAATAGATCTGGCGGACTGGCGTTTTTGGATTCTAGTAGCCACGGCGATAATCCTGCTGTCGGCTACGGCGTTGACGTTGTCGAGGGGGGGGCTCCTGGCTTCCTTACTGGGCCTTGCATTCTTCGCATTGGCTTTGGTTAGGCGTGGCACGAGAATGCGGCCCCGTGCTTCGATATTGCTCCCGGTTACTGGCTTGGTCATGTTGATAGCTTCGATTTCGATCGCCCCTCTATCGGATAGATTGCAAAAGCAAGGGCTACAAGATTACGAACGCGAAGCCGTCATCGAAATTCTAGCCGAAGGTATAGCCAACAGACCGTTGGTGGGGACGGGCTTTGGCGCGTTCGAGGAAAGCTTCCGACTGGTCCGGGATGATCGATTGGGAATCAGCGATAAGTTGTTCGACAAGGCTCACAATCTTTATCTTGAGTTTCTCTTTGGCCTTGGGCTTCCGGGAGCCTTATCGATATTTGCTGCGATGCTCGCGATTTGCTGTCAGCTTTGGCCGGGAATGCGCAAAAGAAGTTGGGCCAATAGTGTTTGGCCCGCTCTCGGGCTTGCCGCTATTCTGCTGGCGAGCATCCACTCGCTGGTCGATTTTTCATTCCAAATCCCAGCCATCGCCATTTGCCTTGCCACTATTGTCGGTTTCGCTCTGGCCCAAGCTACGTCACGGCGGCTCAAAGCATGAGATTCCTGAAAAGGAGCATTGCCGCCTTCAGCGGAAAAGCCGGTTCAGCCGGAGGGCGGCCCGCTTATACCTTGCCACCTGGAGAGCGCATTTATGCCATCGGCGACATCCATGGGCGATTCGATTGCCTCGGCCGCCTGCTCCCGCAAATCGCCCTCGATCGGCGCGGCTATAACGGGCGAGTCAGTATTGTATTCCTTGGCGACTATGTTGATCGGGGGCCCGAAAGCCGCAAGGTCCTCGACCTCCTGTCATCGCCGAAGTTGAAAGACAGCCTTCAGTCGGAAACTTGCATATTCCTTAGGGGAAACCACGAAGATGTGATGCTCCGTTTCTTAAGCGAACCAAGCCTTGGTCCCGAATGGGCCAATTTTGGCGGCCTTGAAACATTGAGATCTTATAAAGCTTTGCAGGGGCTGCCCGTGAGGCCCTCCGACTGGCGCAAGGTATCAGAAGCTCTGCTTAGCCATATGCCTCCGGAACATTTGGCGTTTCTCCAAGCAACTTCCTTTTGCCACCACCATGGCCCCTTCTTCTTTGCCCACGCCGGTGTCCTACCGGGCGTGGCTCTTGATGCACAGTCACCCGAAGACCTGATGTGGATCCGTGACACTTTTCTGCGCAGTCGGGCGGAACATGGCGCCCTTATCATTCACGGACATTCGCCATCCGCCACCCCTGATATCAGAGACAACAGGATCGGGATCGACACCGGCGCCTACTTAACTGGCCTGCTCACAGCCGCGGTCATCGAAGGGGATGGTATTCGCTTTATAGACTCCGGTGACGCGCAATCGGGCCCGAGGTGCTCCGCAGAAATCCCCGTCAATAGAAGCGATTCTTCTGCCACCACATCGCTGTCAGGATGATCGTGTGAAGGTCGCTAAACCTCGGTGCCCAATCCAGTGAATGTAGGATCCGGCTTGGGTCGGCAACCAGAACTGCGGGATCGCCTTCGCGGCGGGGGCCGATCCTGCGGGGCATTTCCTTCGCCAGGATAGATTCAGCAGTTCGAATGACTTCGGCGACGGAGGCGCCAACACCTGTACCGACATTGAAAATGCTGCTGCTCCCGCCGCTCAGCATTCTTTGGAGCGCCGCTATATGGGCGGCTGCGAGATCGACGACATGAATATAGTCCCGGATCGGAGTGCCGTCCGGTGTGGGGTAGTCGGAGCCAAAAATACTCAGCGGCGCACCTGATCCGATTGCCGCTTTGCTCAGGAGGGGGATCAAATGCGTTTCTGGATCGTGGCTTTCGCCGATTTCCCCATCGAGATCCGCACCGCTGGCGTTGAAGTAACGCAGAACGGTGAAGGTTAAATCTGAAGAGCGAGCAATCCAATGCAGTGCTTGCTCAAAAGCTAACTTGGTAGCCCCATAAGGATTGATTGGTATTGTGGGATGATCTTCCGTAATTAAATCTGTCTTAGGGATGCCATATACTGCAGCAGTTGAAGAAAATATCAGACTCTTGACCCCACTTTCAATCAGACCTGAGGCAAATGAAACTGCAGCGCCGATGTTGTTATCGTAATATTTTACCGGATTCTGCACACTCTCACCGACCAAGCTGCACGCTGCGAAGTGCATGGCCGCTCTGATATCGTATTGGGCAACGGTGCTCGCGATGGCATTTCGGTCTCTGATGTCCGCTTCAACAAGCGGCCCCCATTTGACGGCCTGACGATAACCAGTAGACAGATTGTCTATGGTAACTGGTAAAAATCCAGCTGCTGCAAGCTGCTTGCAAGTTTGCGCGCCAATGTAACCTGCTCCACCAGCAACGAGAATCGCCTTCATGAATTTATCCTCGCGGCATGATCAATTGCATATCGGTATGGAGACGAATTGTTTTTTCCACTCTGAATATCACGAGATCCAGGACTTGCCTAGAAAGAGTAGAGGACCTTTCTTTGCTATGCAGCCTATACAGGTTCCCTGACGGGCTGACTCGTGGGAGATTCCATAGGGGTTAAATTCTGATTGTACAGGAACGGTAATTGGCTGACAGGGGTAAGCGCCCGGTGATCACCGTAACGATGGGTGTTGCGCTGGCCGGGGGAGATGCTGCCTCGTGAGATCTCTGCGGGCTCCTTTCGGAGTCCAGAAGGAGGCTCTGGTGGGTGGCGAGGTTGAAGTGATTTCCCGTGTCGAGCGGCGTCGGCGATGGAGCGAGGCCGAGAAGGCTGCCTTGCTTGCCGAGACGGATCAGCCCGGCGCGACGGTCGCATCGGTGTCGCGGCGCCATGGTGTCGCGGAGAGTGTCCTCTATGGTTGGCGAGCGATCCGCCGTGCCGTCGCCGTGGCCGCCGCCGGCGGCTCGGCGGAAGATCTCCGTTTCATCCCGCTGGCGACGATCGGTTCACCGTCCGAAGGGGCCGGGCCGACCCGGACGGTCGACCCGGCAAAACGAAGACGCCGCGCCGCACGCGATGGCGAAGCCGAGATTGCACTGCCCAACGGCACCCGGCTCAAGGGGCGCGAAGGTATCGAGCCTGAGGCCCTGCAGCGCTTGCTGACGGTGGTGAAGGGCGCGCTGTGATCGCGCTTGCACCGGGCACCCGGGTCTATCTCGCCTGCCGGCCGGTCGATATGCGCAACGGCTTCGATGGCCTGGCGGCAAAGGCCAAGGAGATGATCCACCAGGATCCCTTCTCGGGCCACCTGTTCTTGTTCCGCGGCAAGCGTGGCGACCGGCTGAAGGCCCTGTGGTGGGATGGTTCCGGCCTGTGCCTGATCGCCAAGCGCCTGGAGAAAGGCAGCTTCGTCTGGCCGCCGCTGGCCGATGGGCAATATCAACTGACCTCAGCGCAACTGGCCCTGCTGATCGAGGGCATGGACTGGCGCCGGACCGTCGCGCCGGCGGCGCCGATGGTGCCGATATCGTCATGACTGAACGACAGCCATTGGGATGCCACAGGTGGCATGGTAGACTACGCCATGTCGCTCGAGACCGCTTCCCTGCCGCAAGCCTCCGCCGCTTTGCAGGCCTTCGCCCTGGCACTCCAGGCCGAGTTGAAGGCGGTGAAGGCGGCGGCGCGGTTGCGCAGCCTCGAGATGGAGAAGCTGAAGATCCAGCTGGCCCGCCTCCGGCGGATGCAGTTCGGCCAATCCTCGGAGCGGCTCGGACACCTCTAAAAACCGCTGCAACGTGACCGGTTTCATGATTCCATGGGGCGGTGTTCTCCATGGAGGGGCGTCATGGGTCAGCCGGGGTTTTTCGATCTGGATGAGCGGTATCGGCTGCTGTCGGAGACGGGGGATCCGCTGGTGAAGCTGGCCAGCCTGGTGGACTTCGAGATCTTCCGGCCCCGTCTGGTGGCGGCACTGAAGCGGTCCGATGGCGCGAAGGGCGGGCGCCCGCCCTATGACCCGGTGCTGATGTTCAGGATCCTGATCCTACAGACGCTCTACACGCTGTCGGATGACGCCACTGAATTCCAGATCCGGGACCGGCTGTCGTTTATGCGTTTCCTGCGTCTCGGGCTCGAGGATGCGGTGCCTGACGCCAAGACGATCTGGCTGTATCGCGAGCACCTGACCAAGGCCGGCGTGATCCGGGATCTTTTCGCCGACTTCGATGGCTGGCTGAAGGGCAAGGGCTACTTGGCCATGTCGGGCCAGATCGTCGATGCCTCGATCATCGCCGCCCCGCGCCAGCGCAATACGGACGCGGAGAAGGCCGCCTTGAAGGAAGGACGGATCCCGGAGGACTGGCGGGCCAAACCGGCCAAATTGGCCCAGAAGGACCGCGATGCCCGCTGGACACTGAAGCGCGCCAAGGCAAGGAAGAGCAAGGCAGACGGCACCAAGGCCCGGGTGGAGATTGCCATTCCGGTGTTCGGCTACAAGAACCATATCGGCATCGACAAGGCGCATCGCCTGATCCGGGGCTTCAGCGTCACCTCGGCGGCGGCCCATGACGGTGCCCAGCTGCCGGCGGTGATGGCCCGCAACACGGCGAGCGATGTCTGGGCGGATACCGCCTACCGGACCAGGGCCAACGAAGCGTTCCTCGACGCCCGGGGCCTTCGTTCCAGGATCCACTTCCGTCGCCGGCCCGGCCAGGATCTGACCGGGCCCCAGAAGAAGGCCAACCGGGCAAGATCGAAGATACGCTCCGCCGTGGAGGGCGTCTTCGCCCACCAGAAACATGCCTTCGGCCTGGTGGTCCGGACCATCGGCATGGCCAGGGCCACCACGAAGATCGCTCTCGCCAATCTCGCCTACAACGTCAGGCGCTATATCTGGCTGGCCGAGCACCAGCCGGCGGCCTGAAGGGGGCCCTGGTGTGGGGCAGGCTTCCCCGACCAAAAGCCCATTCAAACCCCAGGCCCGACCCGACACGGGCCATCACGGCGCCGGATTCATGTCCGACGCCGCCATCAAGCTGGTTATTCGAGGTGTCCGCTCGACCGCGAGATCGAGCAACTCGAACTGACCCTTGAAGAGCTGGAGACCATCGAGGCGGAAGCCGGGGCTGAGAGCCCCGCCGAACCCGCGAGCGGCAGCAAGTCGCGCCCGCATCGGCGGCCGTTGCCGCCCCATCTGCCGCGTGAAGATGTCGTTCACACGCCAGCCTGTACCTGCACGGCCTGCGACGGCCCGATGGCCTGCCTGGGTGAGGATGTCACTGAGGTGCTGGACTATGTACCCGGCCACTTCAAGGTCATCCGCCATGTCCGGCCCAAGTACATCTGCCCGACCTGCAGCAGGATCACCCAGATGCCGGCGCCGGCCTTGCCGACACCGCGTGGCCTGGCCAGTGCCGGGGCTCATGGCTCAGGTGATCGCCAGTGTTGATGCCGGAGCAATTCTCCCCAGAAGTGCCGCTTGAATCTTCCCCAGTTTGAGGTGCCGCGCCGGTCTTCCGGGGCGCGCCCCGGAAGACTGGCGGCGCGATGTTGCCGATGCTCCTCCCGATGGTCGGGAGGGCGCTTCGGTGATCAAGCTCGGGGAGCTGGTGATGATCCTGGATTTGCATCGACAAGGGCTGTCGGTGTCGGCGATTGCCCGACAGACCGGCACCGATCGCAAGACGGTGCGCAAGTACATCGACCGCGACATGGAGGCACCCGCCTATGGGCCGCGGCAGCCGCGCCGTACGGTGATCGATCCCTTTGCCACCTACCTGCGCGAGCGCATCGCAACCTATCCCGGCCTGTCCGGTCGGCGGCTGTTCCAGGAGTTGAAAGATCGCGGCTACGCAGGTGGCTACATCGCCGTGACCGACTTCCTCCGCGATATCCACCATCGGCGTAGTCGCAACCGCGCCGGCACAATGGGTTACATGATGGAAAGCATCTACTGCCAGGGCCTCAGCCAGAACAGGTCCCGGGAGCGCGTCAGGCGACACGTGACGGCGCCCCTCGGGCCCCAAACGCAATGCGGTCACCCGATCGCGCCGACGCCGGCAGGTCCCTCGCCCAGCCCACGAAGATCTCGACATCGGTGCGAAACAGGAAAGTGTCGCCCTGCCTCGACACACCGGCCAAGACCCCTTCATAGTGCTGGCCCGGTGTCGTGATCGCAATGAAGCGCTCATTCCAGTCGTGCAACCTTGTCGCGATCGCGGCGATTGCCGCGTTGAGAATCCCGACCTGCCGTGGATCGGTCGCTTCTGAGAACATCTGGCGCATCGCCGTCCGGTCGCCCCCAGTTGCGTCGATGGACACGCGGATCATCCGCTCGAGGGTGACGGCGCCCAGATCGATCGGATGACCGGCATCGCACCCGATGGCCTTGACGAACGCTTCCTGGGTGCGCCCGTTGCCTTCGCGGAACGGGTGCAACATGTTCACGTCCGCGAACAAGCCGGTGACGCTGTCGACGAAATCAGGCCGGGACAAGCCTTTCAGTGCGTTCCGCTCGCCAAGACGCCCGAAGATTTCATGGCCGATGGGTTCGATGTCGGCGGGGCGGGCGAAGGCGGTGCAGGCGCGCCGATCAAATCCAGCCTTGGCCAAGGTGACAGTGCGGGCCTCTCCCGCCCAGTCGTAGAGATCCTGGAACAGATAGCGGTGCGTCTCCTTCAGACGCGCGAAGGTATAAGCGCCGCGCGGCCCGTCGATGTCGATACGGGCCATGCGCAGGTCGACCAGACCCTTTTCCGCGCGCTCCAGCGTTGCCGGATCGCTGATGCCAAGCCTGTTGCGCAGCGCCCCTGTCGAGAGAAGATAGGGATCTTTTGTCGATGTCCGGCGTCGGCGCGTGCTGTATCGGTCGATCAGGCGTTGCCTTGTTTCACCGGATGTCAGTTCACCCCGACCATGCGCGAGCAAGGCCGCGTCATCGTCGGGATCACCTTCAAGGCCCTGGATGCGGCTCGAGGTGAAGGCGGCGTCAATCGCCTCGGGCGTAGGCAGAACCTCCGCAGACGCCGCAATCGTGCCGCGATTCATGCTCGGCCTCATCGTGTCTTTGTGCCGTTTTAGACTACCATATTGGTCAATTTCCCGCGCCGAGATGCGGAGTTTTGGTCCATCCTTAAGGCGAAAAAGCCAGAGAAAGAGCCGCTTCGCCTCCGTCAAATTGTCCACTTCTGACCGGAGAAGCGAGATGCGCACGCCCGAAGAATGGGAAGCTATAATGGCCTCGGCGGCACGCCAGGTGCAGGCTGAAATGTTCAAGGCCGGCTACACGACCTATCTGGACCCCGACCTCGACGACCGTCTGGTGCGCGAATATCTCGATGGCAGACGGGAGTTCATCGCCTATTTGGCGCCTGAATATTCTTGCGTCGTGCTCGGCGTTGCACCGCCCGTCGCACCTGTCCTGGCGCGCATTCCATGCCTCGGTTCGGCCTGATCGCGACGATCGGAACGTCGGACAAAGGCCACCGCTGAAGGAAGAAAGGGGTCTTCGAGCGCCCCCCAATCCCAATATCGGCAGATGAAATTCGCAGCACGCATCATCGAAAACGCGGTGTCTTCCGGTCTTTATTCCTCGCGACTGACGGCAAATTTGAGGAGCGAAGGCTGTACTCCCTCCGGAGCACAGCCCGGCATTGCTACCATGAGATGTATTATTTCCCGCCGTTCCGGCACTTTCCCCGAGAAAATCCGAGACGCCATAAAACCTATTTATATTCAATAGGTTACAGGAATCTTGAGAGAATTCGAGAAATTATTGAATTCTGGGCTGTGAATTTGAGATGCATAAAAATTCAATAATTTCAATAGGTTGGGTTAGATGTTGTGAATCTGAGAGAATCCGGTCGAAGGCCCTCTCCATTTCATAAGAAATAACCCATTGAAATATAAAGATAAATTTTCGATACGACAGGCGCCGGAACGGTGCATCAGGTGTGCACATCCCTTTCACCTCGATCCCTTGTGGATCGGCGTCTGCTTTGGTGGACGGGCTTCGGTAGCAACACTACTCTTCCGGGTATGGGGCAATTATGCGAGCCGGGCCTGAGCGGGCCCCATCGCTCCCGCCATGACGCCCAGCCTCTGACCCGACGCGCGCCTCAGGCCACGCACCGGCACCGCCGCCCCCCTTCGCCTTTTCTCCTTCAGGGGCAAGCCATCGGCGAGTGCTGGAACGGCCAACACCGGAGAGTTCACCTGCGTCCGTACCCTGCGGGTCGAGAAGTGGCTCGCATGAGCCTCACCCTCCCAAAAAATTCGGCGGCACCCCTACGGGGTGCCGGTCGCCGCGTGGCCCCGATATAATCGCTCGACCATTTTCAACGACGAGGCGCCCATGCGCGAGTTTTCCGAAGCCGAATGGCGGAATGATCCGGCAACCGTGGCGTCCGAAGCGGACCACGCCCCCGTCATCCTCCTGAACGATGGCCAGCCGCGCCATATCCTGATGACGATCGAGCGCTACAGACGCATGCAGCGACACGATCCGCGCCGAGCTTATAGAACACACGAGGCACCGCCCGAGATCACTGCCGAGTTCCTCACGGCCATCGACGCATTTTTAGGCGATGAAGCACAGCCCGAAGCAGATGACAACCAAGCCTGACGCCCCCGACCCTGGCATGAGCGCCGCAAGGGCGCCCATGCCAGGCACACCCCCGGGGGGTGTGCCTGCGCGCCGCCGCGCGGCGCTTTGACCATGTCGACTATAGATCGTCCTCGAACGCCACCGGCAGTGCCTTACGCCGGCCGCCAGGTTTGGCCCGGCGCACATTCACCGCCGCCGCGCTGATCATATTCTTGATGTGCGCAGCGTAGTACTTCTGGATCATCTCCACGCTGGTCCGGCAGTTCCGTGCCACCGCATAAACATCGGCACCTTCCATAAGCCGGAGACAGATGTAAGTGTGCCGCAAGCTGTACGCCGTGCGCGCCTTGCCATCGCGATCGAGCTTCAACTTCTCGCGCTCCAGCAGGCTGTTGAACAGCTTGATGTGATTGCCCGGGAACACCTTGTCCGTCTGCTGCGGATAGGCTTTCGTCGGCGCCTCAGTCGGAATTTCCTCGCCGGCCCTGCGCATCCGCAGCTTCCGCTGACGGCTGATCACCTCAACAGGCTTCGCCCGGCCCAGCAAGCGCTCATAAGGCCGCACCGCATTCGGCATGCTCTTGCAGAAGCCCACGCCCCGCTTGCCACGCACCTCGATCTCGAGAATGCGCTGGCCGGTTTCCTCGTCGACGACGATCTCGACATCCCGATGTTCGAGGTTCGCGGCCTCGTCCGGCCGCAAGCCCGTGTTGGCCATGAACAAGACGTAGTCATGAACCTGCTCGGCACTCCAGCGGAAACGGTCACGGAACGGCGCCTTGGCATAGGCGCCGGTCGCCTTGTAGAGTTGCTTGTATTCTGCGGGACTGAACCACGCCCGATGCTCGACCTTGGCCGAGGCCCTGTAGGGCGTCGAGATATCGGGTACATGGGACAGCCAGCCGTGATTGACGGCGGTGCGCAGCACCATGCGCAACGTCACGGTCTCGTTATGCAGCGTGCTACGGGCCGGCGGCTTGTCCTTCAAGGGCCGATTGCTGCGCGAATGGGGGTTCGGCTCCATCCGCGTCGAGATTCGGTGCACGCGATAGTCCTGCACCTTGCCCGCCGAGATCTCGGACAGCCCGAGGTCGCCGAAGAACGGCAACAGATGCACCCGCAGGCGGATGGCGTGCCCCTCGGTCCAGCGCTTGCTACGCTCCCCCTCGGTAATGATCTCGTATTCGCGCAGGAACTGGTCGGCCGCGTGCCGGAAGGTCTTCTCGGATTTGAGCAGGCCGGCGTGCAGCTTGCCCCGCAAGCCCAGATACCAGTCCTCAGCGACCTGCTTGGCCAGCGCAAGACTGTCCTGTTTCGTGGTCGTGCGGCGCTGCTTGCCGCCTACGGAGGCCGAGCAATGCCAGTTACCGCCGTCGACGCGCCGGTAGAGCTGGACCTTGCCGCCGAGAATCTCGTGCCGCTGCATGAGAAAGCGCCCGCCATAACCTGGAGATGCGCCATTATCAGCACGGAACGGGAACGCGGTCAAAATGTGTTAGCGTTGCGCTAAGCTAAAAAGGCCGCCCCTTCCGGGCGGCCTTTTGTCAAGTGTATGAGTTTATTGGAAATTTTGGTTGCGGGGGCCAGATTTGAACTGACGGCCTTCAGGTTATGAGCCTGACGAGCTACCGGGCTGCTCCACCCCGCGGTGATGGGTGATGAATTGTGGATCTGTGAGGTTTGTTGANAGTACCATTGGCGCGGAGGGATTTCACGGCCGAGTTCGAGATGGGATCGGGTGTTGGGGCCCTCGCTAAGACCACCAGGCCAGCGAAGCATACAGATTATAGTTCTCGAAGGTTTGGCCCGGATAATGGGCCCGAATGACGGGGATGCGTGCTTGCGTGAAGGAGTGTTGCCTGTTGAGGGTCGGTCTTTCGACGTTTTCCTCGCCGGACATGACGGCGACTGCTTGCGCAGTCTTGCGATAGAGCTCTATCGAGCGATTAGTACCGGTCGGCTTCGCCTATTACTAGACTTCGACCTCCGGCCTATCAACGTGGTGGTC